>JAHYJH010000042.1 GCA_019429185.1 Vicingaceae bacterium | reverse complement strand
ACCTGGTAATAATTTGCGCTTAGGTTCATCAAACAATGAAACAAACGCAACGAATACGAAAGAAAATGGAATAACCCTTTATCCTAACCCAGCTAATAGTCAAATTACTGTTACTCATCAGTTGGAAACCAAAAATGGAACAGTTTCTTTAGAAATTATGGATATTATGGGCAGAGTGTTACTTAACAAAACCATTAACAATACGAATAATAACATAGATATCAACCAATTATCATCAGGCTTGTATTTCTTCACAGTTTCCCAAAACGGAAATGTGTTAGAAAGCGGCAAGTTGGTGGTGGAGTAAATTTGATTGGTTATTTTGAAATTAAGAACCGTAACAAATAGTTGTTACGGTTCTTTTTTTATCTTTACATTTAAAATTTTTATCATGCAAAAAACTACCGAATCGGACTCTAATTATGATGAATTAGAAAAAATGACTACCAACGCATTATTAACCAACATTAATAGTGAGGATAAAAAAGTAGCCCTTGCAGTAGAAAAATGTATTAACAACATTGTTCCATTGGTTGATGTTATTGTTGCAAAAATGAAAAATGGAGGACGTTTGTTTTATATAGGAGCTGGAACAAGCGGTAGGTTAGGGATTGTTGATGCTTCTGAGTGTCCACCAACTTTTGGCGTAGATTTTAATTTAGTTGTAGGTTTAATAGCTGGTGGCGACAAAGCCATACGAAAAGCAGTAGAGTTTGCTGAAGATGACAACGAACAAGCATGGAAAGATTTAGAAGAATGCAGCATTAATTCCAATGACGTTGTTATTGGTATTGCTGCTTCTGGCTCTACGCCTTATGTTGTTGGAGGTTTGGAAATGTGCAATAAAAATGGAATTGTTACGGGTTGTATTGTTTGTAACTCGCAATCAAAAATTGCCAAAGTTGCTAACTATCCAATAGAAGTAATTGTAGGTTCTGAGTTTGTAACAGGAAGCACACGTATGAAATCAGGAACAGCTCAAAAATTAGTGCTAAACATGATTTCTACATCTGTAATGATAAAGTTGGGAAAAGTGAAAGGAAACAAAATGGTGGACATGCAGCTATCTAACGACAAATTGGTGGATAGAGGAACACAAATGATAATGAAATCACTCTCAATAGATTATGAAAAAGCGAATGCCTTATTGGTTAAATACGGAAGTGTTAGAAAAGCAATAGATAATTATAATTTATAACCCAATAAAAAAGCTACACAACCTTTTAAATTTTCTTCTTCGGTTGCTGGAATGGTATAAACGATATACATTTTTTTTGATTTAACAGGTTCAAAGCTGTAAATATGCTTACCTTCTTCCTTAACATCTTTCAGCGAAAACAACGCAATTTTGTTTTTACTGGTTGGCTTTTTATCATAAATGGTAATGTCTATGTCTTTTGGTAAACCAGCAATATTAAATAAAAAACGATATTTTTCACCCATAAACAAAGGGACTTCAATACCCGATTGAGATGCCTCTTTTTTATAAGTTACGCGAGTTATTTGAGAGGAATCGTATTTATATTCAGGTTTCAGCAATTGCTTTAATTCTGCTTTCAGTTCAGAAGCGATACATTTAACTTCTTCAAATGTAAAAGCAGTGGAAATGCTCAATAAGAGTGCGAAAGAGCTATAAATTAGTGATTTTTTCATTTCTATAATATAAATAGTTACTAAAAACTTGTTGGTTTTGGTTTGAGTTATTGAATAATTTTATTTCTAACTTGAGCAATTAAAATACTTAAATCATTAATTTGAGATTCCGTTAAAACAGCATCTTCATTAGTTTCTAACACATCAAAATGAGCGTCAATTTTTTTAAGATCAGTAATTAATTCAGTAAAATCATTGTCCTCATCTGCTTGTGTAAGTGCTTTTATTAGGTTATCCAATACAACAGCTTGTTCGGATAATCTATAAATTAATTTTTCATTTGAATTGGTTTTATTTACTTCAGCTCCTAGATACATAGTTTCAATCCATGCTCCAGCAAAAATAATAGGTCCCGTATATCCCATTCCATTATCAACTAAATAATCATCCAAAAGAATTTGTAAATCAGCCATAATAATAGTTAAAGAATCATGATTTCCAATGTTACTTTCTAATCTTTTGCTAAGCCCCATGGAGTTGAAAATATCAGTCATCCATAATTTTTCAGAAAGTTGTTTTAAATTATGTAGATAATCAATTGCTGGTTGCGTTTGATTATTTATAATACAATATGCCATATCGGCTGAATAGATTCCAAAATTTAATTTTTGATTGTATTTGGTGTTGTATGAAGCTATTTTTTCTTTAGGATTTGTTAAATCTCCTACAAAATTTAATCCAGAATTTTTAAAAATTTCGGCAATTTGTAAGGGAGAAGGAAGCATATACGAGAGTGATTCTTCTTGTTGGATTTTATCAGAGGTAGCTTCAATAGTAGTTTCATTTTCAATTGGTTCTTCAGTTGTTGAATCTTCACATGCAGCAAAAACAAAACAAATAAAAACAATACTTATAATATTAATTTTCATAATAGTTTAATAGTTTAAAATTTCAGCTAAAGTAAAAAAAATATCAAAATAACAAACAATTATCTTTTATAAATTACAATGGCTAATTTTGGATTTTTATTTTAGTAAACAGAAAAATGAAACATTATTTGTCTTTAGTGAAATTTAGCCATACCATTTTTGCACTTCCATTTGCATTAATAGGCTATTTTTTAGCTACTCAAACTACCAATGATTTTAATTGGAACACTTTGTTTTTTGTTATATTGTGTATGCTGTTTGCCAGAAATTCGGCAATGGCTTTCAATAGGTATGTGGATAGAAAAATTGATGAAGCAAATGATAGAACTGCAAAAGTGAGAGAAATACCTAATGGCACTATAAAACCTAATTCAGCACTCTATTTTGTTATCATTAATGTTGTTCTTTTTGTGGCAACAACCTATTTTATTAACCCATTATGTTTTTATCTTTCTCCTGTTGCAATGTTGGTGGTATTAGGTTATAGTTATACAAAAAGATTTACTGCATTATGCCATCTTGTATTAGGTATTGGTTTAGGATTAGCACCTATTGGAGCTTATTTAGCAGTAACAGGCAATTTTGCTTGGTTGCCTTTGTTTTTTTCATTTGCTGTACTTTTTTGGGTTAGTGGATTCGATATTATTTATGCCTTGCAAGATGAAAGTTTTGATAAACAACAACAACTTCATTCCATTCCTGTTTGGTTAGGAAAAAAAAGAGCGTTATGGCTATCTTCGTTTTTACATCTCGTATCAGCTTTTTTTTTAATAGGAGCAGGGTTTTATGCTAATTTTGGAATCTATTATTGGATAGGAACTCTATTTTTCATACTTCTTTTAATATATCAACATTTATTAGTTACACCTACTGATTTAAGTAAAGTAAATATAGCATTTTTCACAACCAATGGTATTGCGAGCCTTGTTTTTGCTACTTTTGTTATCATTGATTTATTTTTTAATTAAAAAAGTAAATGTTTTCCTTTTTCATTTAAAATGGATTACTACATTTGCACTTCCAAAAAAAGGAGGGGTGGGTGAGTGGCTGAAACCACCAGTTTGCTAAACTGACGTACGGGAAACTGTACCGGGGGTTCGAATCCCCCTCCCTCCGCAAAATAAAAACCTCAACTACTTATTAATTAAATAGTTGAGGTTTTTAATTTTTATTATTTGTACGATTATTGTATTGTAGAAAGGTTGTTGATATGTAAAAAAAATAACTATCTGATAATCAATTTATTGTATTTATTCCTTTGATTTTCATTTAGGCATTACAGACCCTAAGTTTGAGTATATCTAAAAAAGCTGAGCAACCCTCAGCTTTTTTTATTTTTACTTAAATGGTAAATAAATTACAGTTTTAAAAAATCACATATCCAACCTTTATTTTTACCTTTGTCGTTCATTAAATTTAACCTAAAATGAGCAACGATAAACAACTATTTGATTTAATAAAATTAGAAGCCAAACGCCAAAAAGAAGGTGCTGAATTGATTGCTTCAGAAAATTACGTAAGTAAAAATGTACTAAAAGCAATGGGAAGTATTTTAACAAACAAATATGCTGAAGGACTACCTTTTAAACGCTATTATGGAGGTTGTGAAGTGGTTGATGAAATAGAACAACTCGCTATTGATAGAGCAAAAACATTGTTTAATGCTGCTTGGGTAAACGTGCAACCACATTCTGGTTCTCAGGCAAATGCGGCCGTAATGTTGGGCATTTTAAATCCAGGAGATAAAATTTTAGGGTTCGATCTTTCGCATGGAGGACATTTAACTCATGGTTCTCCAGTAAACTTTTCAGGAAGATTATACACAACCAGTTTTTATGGCGTCAACAAAAAAACAGGATGGGTTGACTATGATGCCATGGAAGTTGTTGCACGAAAGGAAAAACCAAAATTAATAATTGCTGGAGCTTCTGCCTATTCGAGAGATTGGGACTATAAACGTATGCGTGTCTTAGCTGATGAAGTAGGAGCATTGCTGTTGGCTGATATTTCTCATCCCGCAGGTTTAATTGCCAGAGGATTACTCAACGACCCACTTCCTTATTGCCATATTGTTACCACAACAACACATAAAACACTAAGAGGTCCCAGAGGTGGAATGATTATGATGGGAAAAGATTTTGAAAATCCATTTGGAATAAAAACACCAAAAGGAGAAATTAAAATGATGTCTGCCATTTTAGATGGAGCTGTTTTTCCCGGAACGCAAGGTGGACCATTAGAACACGTTATCGCTGCCAAAGCTGTAGCTTTTAATGAAGCCTTGTCAGATGAATATATGGATTACTGTGTACAGCTAATGAAAAATGCGAAAGTGATGGCAGATGAATTAACCAAAAAAGGTTACGGTGTGATTTCAGGAGGAACTGATAATCATTGTATGTTAATTGATTTACGCTCAAAAAACATTACAGGTAAAGAAGCCGAAAACCTATTAGTAAAAGCAGACATAACTGTAAATAAAAATATGGTTCCTTTTGATGATAAATCTCCTTTTGTAACTTCTGGAATTAGAGTTGGAACAGCTGCAATTACTACCCGAGGAGTAAAAGAAAAGGAAATAATTAAAATTGTTGCCTTAATGGATGAGGTAATTACTAAAAGAGATGGAGCCACCATAGCATTAGTAAAAGAAAAAATTAATAAAATGATGGATGCATATCCTTTGTTTGACTTGTGAGTTGTGGTAAATGCTAAAACATAACTCATGGAAAAATATCTTAACTTTGTAAAATATAAATATTGGATATGAAAATTTCAGAAAAAAATTTAGAAAGAATAAAGCAACTTTGTAAAGAATACAGAGTTAAAAAATTTTCTGCTTTCGGTTCTGTACTGACTGATAACTTTTCTTCTGAATCTGATATTGATTTTATGGTAGATTTTAATGAAAATGACCCAATAAAATATACAGATTTGTATTTCCAGTTAAAAGATAAATTAGAACAGATTTTAAGACGACAAATTGACCTAATAGAGGAACGTGGCATAAAGAACTCTTTTTTTAAAAAGGAAATAGACGAGTCTAAAGTTGTAATTTATGGATAACAAGATAAATGCTTGGCTTGAGGACATTTTAAGATCAATTGACGAGATTTTTGACTTTTTACCTAAAAAAAGAGATTTCTTTGAATTTAAAAAAGATATAAAAACAAAGAAAGCTGTTGAGAGAAATATTGAAATTATTGGAGAAGCCATAAACAGGATAACAAATTACAAAAATGGCAATATTGAAATACAAAATGCAAGACAAATTATTGGAACAAGAAATAGAATTGCTCATGAATATGATAACATTTCAGACGAAGTAATTTGGACTATAATTGTGAGAGAACTTCCGAAATTAAAAGACGAGATAATAAAACATAGAGAATGAAGCGTTCCTCACAGAAGTGTATAATGATAAAAAAAAGTTGTATATCTTAAAAAAATGAAAGCAAACAACCCTCGATTAACAAGTTGGATTCCTGTACCTGAAAATTCTGATTTTCCGATACAAAACATTCCCTTTGGAGTTGCAAAATTTGGAAAGAAAACCTTTGTAGCAACAAGAATTGGAAACACCATTATTGATTTACACAAAATTGCTAAACTCGGTTATTTTGATGTGGATGCGGAAGTATTTAATTCTCAAAAATTAAATAAAATGATGTTGTTGGGAAAATTATTTACCCGACAAGTAAGAAATGAAATTTCCGATATTTTTAATAGTGAAAATAAGGAAGCACAAGCAAATGCTAAAATTCAAGAAGCGTTATATTCCGTAGATGAAGTTGTTATGTTAATGCCTGTTAGGGTGGGAGATTATACCGATTTTTATTCCAGCGAACAACACGCTTATAATGTTGGATGTATGTTTAGAGATCCAAACAATGCATTGTTGCCCAATTGGAAATACATTCCCGTTGGTTATCATGGAAGATCTTCTTCTATAGTGGTTTCAGGAACACCCATTCATCGCCCAAAAGGACAACAAAAACCAAATGACAATGAGCCTCCTGTGTTTGGACCATGTAAATTATTGGATTTTGAATTAGAAATGGCATTTGTAACCTACAAAGGAAAACCACTCGGAAAATCTATATCAACTAAAGAAGCAGAAGATTATATTTTTGGTATGTGCTTGTTTAACGATTGGAGTGCTAGAGACATCCAAAAATGGGAATATGTACCATTAGGCCCATTTTTAGCCAAAAATTTTGCTTCATCCATTTCTCCTTGGATAGTAACTTTAGATGCGTTAGAACCTTTTAGAGTTGCTGGTCCTGTGCAAGACCCAAAAGTGTTTGAATATTTAGAATACGAAGGGAATAAACACATTGATATTAAGTTACAAGTAGCCATTCAACCGGAAAAAACAACCGAAAAAGTTGTTTCTAATTCTAACTACAAATATATGTATTGGAATATGAATCAGCAATTGGCTCATCATACCATTAATGGTTGTAATATTAATGCTGGCGATATGATGGCATCTGGAACTATTTCAGGAAATGACGAAAATGCCTATGGTTCTATGTTGGAAATTTCTTGGAAAGGCACAAAATCAGTTAAAATGAATGATGGAACAGAGCGTAAATTTATTCAAGATAACGACACAGTAATTATGCGTGGTTATGCTGAAAAAGATGGTGTTCGTGTTGGTTTTGGTGAGGTAGTAACGAAAGTATTAGCTTAATTTTTTGTTACTGATTGGGTTGTTTGATTATTTCTGCCACAAAAACATGAAGTTTCATGAAGCAAGGGGTCATGACCCCTTGTTACATATTTTAGGCAAGTTTTTGTTGTTTTTTATAAGTACCAGAACAGTAACAATTTTTTAAATTTTAAAGTTTTGATAGCTATGATTAGAGTTTCTTTTTTACTATTTCTTTGTATAATACAATTTTTTTCAACGATAAATGCCCAGCAACTTACTTCTAGTGAAATAAAATTAGCATTAAACAAACTTAACACAGTTGGTAGTGTGCTTTACATTGCTGCTCATCCTGACGATGAGAATACCCGATTAATTGCCTATATGGCAAATGAAAAAAAACTCCGAACAGGTTATTTATCCCTTACTCGTGGCGATGGTGGACAAAATTTAATTGGTACAGAACAGGGGGCTTTGATGGGATTAGTTAGAACTCAAGAGTTGTTGGAAGCCAGAAAAATTGATGGTGGAGAGCAATATTTTACCAGAGCTGTTGACTTTGGTTATTCTAAAACTGCTGAAGAAACTTTTGAAAAATGGAACAAGCAAGAAGTACTCGCAGACGTGGTTTTTGTTATTAGAAAGTTTAAACCAGATGTTATTATTACTCGTTTTCCACCAACTTCTGAAGCAGGACATGGACATCATACCGCATCAGCTATTTTAGCTGAAGAAGCCTTTGATTTAGCTGCCGATCCAACCGCCTTTCCTGAACAACTCAACTATGTTTCGGTGTGGCAACCCAAGCGTTTGTTTTTAAACGCAAGCACTTGGTGGGATAAAGAATTGCCACAAAAAGCAGAAAATAATCCAGCTTATGCAACTATTGATATAGGTACCTATAATCCTTTATTAGGCACTTCTTATGGTGAAATGGCTGCAGAAAGCCGAACAAAACATAAAAGTCAAGGATTTGGTTCCGCAAAAACAAGAGGAACTCAATTGGAATATCTTCAACTCAAAAAAGGAGAAAAATTTATAGATAATAATATTTTTTCAGGAATAGATTTAACTTGGAATAAAGTTGAAGGAGGTAAAGAAATTACTAACCTTATTGTAAAAGCGACCAAAGAATTTGATGCTGAACAACCAGAAAAAATTGTTCCTACATTGTTGCAAGTTTTTCAAAAAGTAAGAGCAATTCCTGCTACGAATAATTTAAGTTATGTTAAATTATTTGAAATTCAAAAGCTTATAACTTCTTGCTTGGGGTTACATGCAGAGTTTATTGCAGATGACTACACTACAACCGAACACACAAAATTAAAAGCATCAATTAACATTGTGAACAGAAGTAACTTGAAAGTTGTGCTGAGTAACATTGGTATTGCAGAAAATGACACTCTTGTAAACACCACGTTACCTTATAATGAGTTAAAAACCTTTGAGGTAAATTTTCAAACACCTAGTTATTCTTTAACAAATCCTTATTGGCTAAATGAACCTTTTGATGGTTTGTTTAAAGTAAAAAATCAAGATATAATCGGTACACCTGGAAACAATAATTCCATGTTTTGTTTTTTAATGTTTGAAATTGAAGGACAATATTTTTACTTAAGTAACTATTTGCAATACAAATGGACAGATAAAGTGAAAGGGGAAATTTACCGCCCTGTTGTAGTTTTGCCATCAGTTACAGCTAACATAGCTGGAAATGTTTTTGTTTTTTCTTCTAACCAACCTAAACAAGTGAAAGTTACTTTAAAAGCCCATGAAAATAATCAAAAAGGAAATGTTTCGTTGATATTACCTAATGGATGGAGTTCATCTCCAACTGAAATTCCTTATGAGCTTACAGCAAAAAATCAAGAACAACACGTGTTTTTCACCGTTACACCTTCACAAAAAATAGCTGAAGGAGAAATAAAGGTTGAATTAAACAAGTCTAATGCTATAGCTAAATCGCTTACCGTAATCGAATATGACCATATTACAACACAAACATTATTGCCTGATGCCAAAGGAAAAGTAGTACGTTTGGATGTTCAAATTAAAGGTAAAAACATTGGTTACATCATGGGAGCAGGTGATGAAATCCCAGTCGCATTAGAACAATTGGGTTATTCCGTTACCTTGTTAAATGAATATACCTTAAAAAATAGCGATTTATCTCAATTTGACGCAATTATCAGCGGAATTAGAGCCTATAATACAAACAACTACATGATTTCAGCACAACAATATCTTATGAATTATGTTAAAAATGGTGGAACGTATGTTGTTCAATACAATGTAAATAGAGGTTTGTTAACAGAAGATTTAGGTCCTTTTCCATTTAAACTTTCTAAAGACAGGGTAACGGATGAAGAATCAAAAGTTACATTTATAAATACAGATTATCCCATTTTAAATTTTCCTAATAAAATAACTGAAAAAGATTTTGAAGGTTGGATACAAGAAAGAGGCGTGTATTTTTCTAATGAATGGGACAACAAATACACGCCAATATTAGAAATGAATGATTCAAATGAAACAACCAAAAAAGGAAGTTTGTTAGTAGCTAATTATGGTAAAGGAGCTTTTATTTATACAGGTCTTTCTTTCTTTAGACAATTACCAGCAGGTGTGCCAGGTGCATTTCGATTGTTTGCAAATATTGTGAGTTATAAGCAAGTTGAAAGTATAAAGTAGAGGTTTTTTTGCAATCAAGTCAACAGTTGGCAAAAACATCTTATAGAAACTTTTGCCAACTGTAGATTGAGAATTGATGTTTAAACTATGGCCATTCAGGTGTATCTTCATCCGACCACAAAACAGCCCATTGAATTTCAGAAAGTACATCATCTTCAAACCAAAGATTGATACCTGTATCTAAAAAGCTGATTAATTTTTGGTTTTCGCCTTCATCAGAAAAATCTTCTAACTGATTATCACCTAAGTCCATGTTTTCTGTTTGGGCTAAAGCCTCATCAACAGATAAACCAATTAATTTTTTGCCATTAATAGTAGCTTCGGGAGAACTAGTTGCGACAGTAGTTAAACGCCATCCATCTTCCTCATCAAAAGAAAAAGAAGTTTCTAATTCATCATAATGCCAATCTTCTGTTTGGTAATCTTCATCTTCAGTAGCGTTGTATAATTCTTTTTCTGTAGGTTCTCCTAAAATTTGTTTCAGTTGGTCTCTTTTGCTTCCAAAAGTAATGTTGCTAATACCTTTGCCTGCTTTTATTTCGTATGAAAAATTACTCATAATTTTAATTGTTTTTGTGTACTACAAAGGTACAATGCTTATTGGATATAAATAGCTATTGCACCAGTTTTTTAATTTTCATTTTCACGTCATTCCTAAAATTTTTGAGGCACGAAAAAAATTATCAGGAATCTAGTTTGATATGACCTTTCTCCTCTTGAGAGGAGCAGATGTTGTTCGAAGTTGCGATAGCAAAGAGATTACAACATCAGAGGTGTGATTAAATTTATTCTTTTTGGTTAAACACACCACTAACTCCTCTCAAGAGAGGAATTTTCCAGCCATACATTCCCTGAACTATATAGCTTAAACAAAATCAAAATACTCCGCACCGTTATGTGTTTGCTTTTACCTGTCTTTACCATATCCCATTTATTATTTTTATTACTATTGTTATTGTAAGTCCGAGTTACCGCTACGCTCAAACTCGAACTAACTCCCTATTTTTTATTTCTCTACTCCCGGGAGTTGGGGAAGAAAATAGGAGTCTTTTTTAGTTTCCATAAGCCGTTCTTGCTTTTACTTGGCTTCAAACTTTGGATAGTGGGGATAATAGGTTTTTAGCTAAGTAATCTATTTTGAATTTTATTGCTTGATAAACTTATGAGAATAAACACCTTGCTCAAAAATTGCTCTTAAAATATAAATACCAGGAGTTAAATTTGTTACCTGAATTTTGTTATAAGAATTCACGTTTAATGGGATTTTTCTGCCAGAAAGGTCGATAATTTCAATGTATTCCAATCGTTCTTTTGATTGAATATTGATAAAATCCCTAA
This sequence comes from Vicingaceae bacterium, assembly GCA_019429185.1. Taxonomy (GTDB): domain Bacteria; phylum Bacteroidota; class Bacteroidia; order Flavobacteriales_E; family Vicingaceae; genus BRH-c54. The sequence continues at coordinate 14,700 of JAHYJH010000042.1, read as the reverse complement.
CAGGGTTTGGAAATACATTTAATTTATTATTAAAACTCGTATGTTCTATACCAACAGAAAATGAATTAAATTTAAGAATATAAGCATCTCCACCTCCATAATATGGAAGAGTACTAATTCCTACATTAGGGTCAAAATCTCCACCTCCTCCACTATAAATACCATTTAATAACAGCTCATCAAAATTGTTTGTTACAATATTGGCAGTTCTTCCTGGATCTCCACCGAATTGTATTGCCCACTTATGTACTCCGCTTGTATCAACAGCATGCATAAACAATCTATTGGTATATATTCCAGGCCATACAGCATAAGTTGACAAAATATTTGTTCCTGGTCCTGTATCAAAATCTACCGACCCCTCATAAGATCCTACAAAAAAAACATTGCCTAAATTATCAAGTGTAACCCCCATTCCTCTATCATTATAAATATCTCCTATAACATTTCCCCACCTTAAGCTACCATTGGAATCTAGACTTAATTCAATTATATCTTCTTCACCAGCATTAGTTTTATTCAAAACAGAATTAGGGGAAGGGTCTAAATCTACAATGTCACCACCTGGCATATTATTTAGCCCAAAAAAACCAACAAAGTAAAGATTGTGATTTTTATCAATTTTCATATTTGTTAAAGCTACTAGTGATGAACTAGTAATATGTTTTACCCATTTGAAATTGGCATTAGTGTCAATTTTTAAAATATAAGTGTCAGAAAATCCATTAAGCGTATCTACTCCATTCTTGAAATTGAAATCTACATTACCACTAAAAACTCCATACACATAAATACTCTCTAATCCATCATAAAACAATCTAACATCATCTGTATCCCAATCTCCAAACCCATATACCCAAATTAAATTTCCTGAACTATCTAATTTTTGAATGAAAGCATCAGTTAATCCATTTGAAGTTAAATTTTTCACACCATTACTTGGGTCAAAATCTACGGTTGAGCTAAATACTCCAGATGTATAAATGTTCATATTATCATCTACAAAAATAGAAGAACCTTGATCAGTAGAGCTTCCACCCATAGAAGTGGCCCATAAAAAATTTCCATTAGAATCTAACTTTAAAATAAAATAATCGCTGAATGATACAGCACTTAAATTAAATACGCCAACTCCAGGGTCGAAATCTAATGTTCCTGAATAACTTCCAGTAAAATATAAGTTGCCATACTTATCTTCAGCAATAGCTGTAAATACATTTCCATATCCTCCATTTCCCCAAGTTTTACTCCATAAATAGTTGCCATCAGTATCTAATCTTTGCACAAATGGATCAACTCCTCCTGAGTTAGAATGCATTGAAACACCAGCTCCTGGATCTAAATCTATTGGAGCCGAGTAATCTCCAATAGAAATAATGTTATTATTTTTTGAAATAAAAACGTCTCTGTATGAATCATGATTAGAAGATCCTATTGATTTTACCCAATTTAGGTTTTGGGAAAAACAAACAGAATGAAAGCTACTGAAAATTATAATATATATAATATAAAAGACACGCATACAACAAATTTAATCATTTTTTTATAATTACCCTCTCCAAAAATATAAAAAATAATCCAGCTATCATTAAATAAGCAGAATTGTATATACTGTAGTAGCGTAGCTAAGAAAATAGGAATGTTTTTCGTTCACAACAATAAAGATTCCTGTTTCCGTTTCACTTCGCAGGAATGACGGTAAGAGCGAATAGTGACGCACAGAAAAATTACAATACTTTAAATGTAACGATTTGTTTTTTATTTTTCCAAAAACAACACTTTGCCATTCCTAATCTTTAACGTAATTTTACGGCTCAATTTTTAATTTTTTTATGAATGAGCATCAACAATAAATACAATCCTACTGATATTGAAAAAAAATGGTACGACTACTGGATGAAAAACGATTTTTTCAGCTCAGTGCCAGACGAAAGAGAGCCTTATACCATTATAATTCCTCCACCAAATGTAACCGGAGTGTTGCACATGGGGCACATGCTCAACAATACCATTCAGGATGTATTAATTCGTAGAGCCAGAATGTTGGGCTACAATGCGTGTTGGGTACCTGGTACCGACCATGCTTCTATTGCTACAGAAACTAAAGTAGTAAACCTGTTGCGAGAACAAGGAATTAATAAAAGAGACATCGGCAGAGAAAAGTTTTTGGAACACGCTTTTGAGTGGAAAGAAAAATACGGAGGAATTATTTTAGACCAACTAAAACGCTTGGGAGCAAGTTGCGATTGGAAGCGGACACGTTTTACCATGGAACCTAAACTGTCGGATGCAGTAATTCAGTCGTTTGTAGAATTATATAACAAAGGCTACATTTATAAAGATTGGAAAATAGTAAATTGGGATCCAAAAGCCCAAACAACGCTTTCTAACGAAGAGGTTATCCGTAAGGAAGTAAACTCCAACTTATATTATGTAAAGTATAAAATTGTTGGCGAAGAAGGCTATGTAACTGTCGCTACCACTCGTCCTGAAACGATTATGGGTGATGTAGCTATTTGTGTACATCCAAAAGACGATAGGTATTTTCATTTACATGGAAAAAAAGTAATTGTTCCCATGGTAAACCGTGAAGTACCTATTATTTGTGATGATTATATTGACAGAGAATTTGGTACAGGAATGTTAAAAGTTACTCCAGCTCATGATATTAACGATTATGAAATCGGATTAAGACACGGTTTGGAAGTGATAGATACCTTTAATGATGACGGAACAATTAGTGAAGCAGCAGGTATTTTTGTTGGTGAAGATAGGTTTGTTGTTCGTAAAAAAGCAGCTGTTTTTTTACATGAACAAGGTTTGTTAGATAAAACAGAACAATTTACCAATAATGTGGGTTATTCCGAAAGAAATCCTGATACGGTAGTAGAACCAAAATTATCCTTACAATGGTTTGTAAAAATGGATGAAATGGTAAAACCTGCCTTGAAATATGTAATGAATGATGATATTCAGTTGTTTCCGAAAAAATTTAAAAACGTTTACCAACATTGGTTAGAAAATATTAGAGATTGGCCTATTTCTCGTCAGTTGTGGTGGGGACAACAAATTCCAGCTTTTTATTACAATGAGGAAAAAGATTTTGTAGTAGCCAAAACCAAAGCAGAAGCCTTGCAATTTGCCATAAAAAAATCAGGCAATACTAATTTAACAGAAAATGATTTAATTCAAGATGAAGATGTGTTAGACACTTGGTTCTCCTCATGGTTGTGGCCCATTTCTGTATTTGATGGTTTTGGAGAAGATAAAACAGACTTTAATTATTATTATCCAACTAATGTGTTGGTAACTGGTTGGGATATTATTTTCTTTTGGGTAGCTCGAATGATTTTTGCAGGTTATGAATTTAAAAATGAAAAACCGTTTAAGGATGTTTATTTTACTGGAATGGTAAGAGATAAGCAAGGCAGAAAAATGAGTAAGTCGTTGGGAAATTCTCCTGATGCGTTGGGGCTAATTGATACGTATGGAGCCGATGGTGTTCGTTTTGGGATGTTATCGTGTGCTGCAGCAGGAAACGATTTATTGTTTGATGAAGCACTTTGTGATCAAGGAAGTAAATTTTCTACCAAAATGTGGAATGCTTTCCGTTTGGTAAAAGGTTGGGAAGTAGATAATACTTTAGAACAACCCGAAAGTGCCAAAATTGCTATTGCTTGGTTTGAATCAAAAATGAATGAAACCCTAGAAGCGATTAATGATAATTTTTCAAAATACCGTTTATCGGATGCGTTGATGAGTACCTACAAACTAATTTGGAACGACTTCTGTTCGTGGTATTTAGAAAGTGTAAAACCTGATTATCAGCAACCTATTGACGCAGCGACATTAAAAGTTACCATTACTTATTTTGAGCAGTTATTGAAGATGTTACATCCATTTATGCCTTTTGTTACCGAAGAATTGTGGCAAAATTTAGAAGAAAGAAAAGATGGAGATACGATTATGTTGTTAGCCTTTCCTGAAGCAGGAGCTACAGACAAAGCGTTATTGTCGGCATTTGATTATGCAACTAATGTAATTACTGAAATAAGAAATTTTCGTAAGACGAAGAACATAGCTAATAAAGACCAGTTGGAACTCATGGTTAAGAAAAATGAAGTGATTAACACAGCTTTAGATACCATCATTGCTAAACTAACCAACCTTTCTAACTTAAAATATGTTGATACTAAAATGGAGGGAGCTTATTCTTTTGTAGTAAAATCCAACGAATATTTTATTCCTTTAGCAGGAAATATAGACATAGATGCAGAGTTAGAAAAAATTAAAACAGAATTGGAATATGCTAAAGGTTTGCTTGCTATTGTAGATAAAAAATTAGCTAACGAAAAATTTGTGAATGGAGCTCCGGAGCAAGTTGTAGCAGCAGAAAAAAAGAAAAAAGCTGATGCCGAAGCAAAAATTAAAGTGTTGGAAGAACAATTAATGAGTTTGAAATAAATATTAATTTAATAATTAAATAACCATGGGAAAAACAGGAATTTGGATAGATTCTAAAAAAGCATATATCGTTAGCCTTTCAGGTAGCGATACTAATTTATCAGTAATAACATCAGAAATTGAAGGAGTAACCAGAATTGAAGGTGAAGGAAAAGAATACGGTAGGTTTGGAGATCAATACACTACATTGGAAAATAAGCAAGAAAACAGAAGAAAGCATGAAGTTGCTGAATATTTAGAAGAAGTAGTCGAGAATATTAAGTCGGCAGACGAAATTGTTGTTTTTGGTCCTGCTGAAATGAAAATTGAGTTTGAGAAACTAATAAGAGAAAATCAAGCTTTAGCTAAAAAACTGTTAGAAGTTGTTAGTGCCGACAGCATGACAGAAAACCAAATTGTTGCTTGGGTAAAAGATTATTATAAGGCGTAAACGTGGAATACCTTTCATTAAATACCTTAAGTCATTATTTACAAAAACTGGTTTCCAGTAAACTATGGGTTAAAGTATTAGTTGCTTTAGCTTTAGGTGTAATAGCAGGAGTAATGCTTAGTCCTAACTTCGGTTGGGTTTCAAAAGAATTGAGTACCGTTATAGGAAATTGGCTGTCCTTACCGGGAAAATTATTTTTGAAAATGGTGCAGATGATAATGATTCCACTAATTTTTACTTCAATAATTTCCGGAATTGTAGGTACATCAGGAGAGCAACTAAAAAAAATGGGAGTAAGGATATTACTCTATTTTATTTTTACTACAGCAGTTTCAATAAGTTTAGGGGTTTTCTTGGTAAGTTTTTTTAAGCCTGGAGCATCTATTTTTAGAAAAGGAGCTTTTAAATTATCAGAATCTCAGGTAAATCTTATAGATAATGATGGAGGTAGTTCTTTTTTTGATATTCCTAATGCCATAAGCAATTTACTTCCTGAAAATCCGTTGGCATCAATGGTTTCAGGAGAAATGTTGAGTATCGTTATTTTTTCAATAATTATAGGGATAGCCATCACCCAATTAACTAAAAAAGAAGAAAATCCCATAACATCATTATTATATGCCGTTCAGGAAATTTGCATGACTATTGTTTCTTGGGCTATGCGTTTGGTGCCTTATGCTGTATTTGGTTTAATAGCACAACTAATTTCAGGTATAGGAATAGATAGTTTGGCAGGCATAGGATTTTATGTAGGAGTAGTAATATTAGGATTAGCTATTTTACTTATTTTTTATATGCTGTTGTTGGTTGTTTTTGGAAGAATAAATCCTTTTACTTTTATGAAAAACATTGTTGACGTGCAATTATTGGCATTTTCAACAACCAGTTCGGCAGCAGTTATGCCTTTGTCTATTAAAACAGCGAATGAAAAACTAGGCGTTTCGCCACAAATAAGCAATTTTATAGTTCCTATTGGTGCTACCATTAATATGGATGGTACGGCTCTTTTTCAGTGTATAAGTACTATTTTTATTGCACAGGCTTACGGAATAGAAATATCATTAGTAAACATTGGACTTATAATGGTAACCATTGTTGCTGCTTCTATAGGTACACCTTCAATACCTGGAGGTGGAGTAGTTGTGCTGGCTTCAGTACTTCAAAGTGCTAATATCCCAACAGAAGGTATTGTAATTATTATTGGTGTAGAAAGAGTGTTGGGAATGTTCAGAACAGCCATAAATGTTACTGGCGATTTAACCGCTTGTGTTCTGTTTAATAGGTGGTTGAAGTAAAGTAAGCAGTTTAATTCTTACTTTATTCTCAATTTTCTTCCCACAATAAGTGTTTTGTTTCGCTTTATTCCATTGAGTTCGCAAAGTTGATTTACGGTTAAACCATATTGATTTGCAATTTTATACATAAAATCACCACGTTCAATAGTGTGATATTCAACTCCAGTGGGTAAAGCAATATAGTCGTATTTTTGCTTAATTAGCTCTATTTGATGGCTTATTAAATTGTTTTCTTTAAAAGAAATAACACTTTTTGGGTTTAAGGCTTTTCCTTTGTAACGCATTTCAAAATGCAAATGACTGCCAGTAGATCTCCCAGAACTTCCTCCCAAACCTATAACCTGACCTGCTTCAATAATATCACCTGTTTTTACTTTAAATCGATGTAAATGAGCATATAATGTTTCTAACCCATTATAATGACGAATAATAACCACTCGTCCATAACCAGGATGTTTAATAGCTACTCGAACCATGCCATCAAAAACAGCATAAACAGGATCCCATACTTCTAAATCTAAATCAATTCCTGCGTGCGTTCTTCCACTTCTCCAACCAAAATTTGAAGTTATTACAGGGTTAATGATAGGAGGGTAATAGTTACAATTGTAGTTAGAGTCGGTAAGTGTTAATAATAAGGTGGTGTCTTCTTTTGTTAATTGGTCATCATACGGAAATATGTTATTTTCATCCCATTTTTGATAAACGGAATGAGCAGGAATAGGGGAATTATCATAAAAATAGGTTAATGTATTGGTTGCTTCATTTTTTAATAACCTACTTTCTGCATAAGCATTTAATTCTGTTAAAATTTCTTTAGGAATTACATCTAATTCTAAAATGGAATCGATGAGCTGTACTATCTCATTTCCAGAAAGTTTAGAAATATTGCAATAAATAGGGTTGCCAGATGAAACAACTATCGCATTTAAGGTATCTTTTCCGTCATTATTGTTTGCAACAACAACTGCATTGGTAACTCCAAAAAGGAAAAGAAAGAATATGTATAACCACTTTTGTTGTTGCATCCTTATTTTTTTAGGATTGCTAAAATAATAAAAAAAATGTTACAAACTTAAAATTATTTTTTAATTGCTCTTATAATTTCTCTTTTTCCAGGAGGACCAGGAAGTTTTTCTACGGTAAAGCCAGAAGCAATTAATGCTCGTTTTACAATTCCTTTTGCACAATAGGTAACTAAAATTCCATTGCTATTCATGGAAGCATAAATTTTATTAAAAATGTTTTGTTGCCAAAGTTCAGGTTGTTTTTCTGGAGAAAAAGCATCAAAATAAACGATGTCAAATTTAGTAGATGGTTGGTAATTTTCAAGTGCATCATCAATTTTAAGAAACTTAAAAGTTGGAGTAATGGAATGTATTTTTTTAAAAGAACACGTATGAAAGGTTAAAAATAATTTTTCTTGGGCAGTAGTTAAGTTTAATTGGGTACTATAATTTAATTTTTTAATGATGGATATGTTTAGTGGAAATTTTTCTATTGTTGTATAAAATAGGGAAGTTTTCTGTTGCTCTATCAGTGTTAACAGTGTTAAAATTGTATTTAAACCTGTTCCAAAGCCAACTTCTAAGATGTTAATTTCGGAAAGTTGTTGTTTATATTTAAGTCCTGCTTCAATAAAAATATGTTTCGCTTCTTGAATTGCTCCATGAACTGAATGATACGTTTCGCTTATTGAAGAATCAAAAATTGTATGAGAGCCGTCAGAAGTGGTTTTTAATTCCATTTTAATTCCATTATTTTTTTTAGAATCCATGATTAAGTACGTAAATTTGCACAAAAAAAATCAATTATGATAACACAACAACATTTAGACAAAAGTATTTCTTTTGAGGAATATTATAAAATTGCAGAACAACACGCTACAGAAGGTAAAACTTCGGGAGAAAATCAATCGAAAGAATTGATTGAGTACGCTAAATTGAATTTTTCGAGGTTAAAACGCTCTTACAAAACAACTGTTCCTTCTGAAGATGTGTTAAAAACAGTAGATTGTTTGAATGAAAAAATGATATGGATAGTACTCACAGAAACTTGGTGTGGTGATGCTGCTCAAAATATTGCTGTGTTGGCTAAAATTGCAGAAACAAATCCATCTATTTCCCTGCGTTTGTTATTTCGTGATGAAAATTTGGATGTAATCGACAATTATCTAACTAATGGAGGTAGAGCTATTCCAAAATTAATTTGTTTAGACAATGAATTGAATGAATTGGGAACTTGGGGACCTCGACCAGCATTTATCCAAAATTGGTTTAATGAAGAAAAAGTGAAACCCGAAGCAAATATGGACGACTTGAAACTCGAAATTCAACAAAAATACAACGAAGATAAAGGACAAACATTGCAAAAAGAAATGGTTCAACTCATGAAAAATTGGTTGAAAAAAGAATGTTTTAGTTTGTAACAGCTCCTAAACAAATTGTTACTAATCAGTTGCTTATTTTTTTCTCTTTGCCACTGATTACACATATTCACACAGATTTTTCAAAGAAAAATCAAATCTGCGTTTATAATCTGCGAAAATATGCGTAATCAGTAGCATTTTTTTGTTTTTTTATTGTCTTTAGACAAGTAATTTAGCGGTTGAGTAATAACCTCAAATTTATTAATGCAAAATCTTAAATCCCAATTCTTTCAACAATTCACCTCCTGATGTTGAAATATTATCAACGCCTTTCGATTTTAAATCATATTCTCTAAGGTATTCTATGATTTTTACTGCTTTTTTGATGGAGTAATTTTTTGCTGCAATTTCGTAATCTTTTACAAAAAAACGATTAATACGAAGTGCTGAAGCAATGTTATTCTGACTTTTATCTTTGGTGTAATGGTATTTTAACACAGCAGTAAAAAAACTATACAATATGGCTATAGTTGCTTGAATTGGGTATTCTTTTTCATTTTTTGCAAAATGATGTATGATTTTATTGGCTTTTAATACATTTTTTTCGCCTATAGTCTTGTTGAGTTCAAAAAAATTATAATCCTTACTAATTCCAATATTTTTTTCAACATCATCAGAATTAATTGTGTTACCCAACGGAATGTTAATGGTTAGTTTATCAAGTTCATTAGCTATTTTACTTAAATTAGTGCCTAAAAATTGAGCAATTAACATAGAAGCTTTAGGTTCTATACTGTATTTTTTTTCTTTAAGATATTCTTCTATCCATTTAGGAACTTGGTTTTCGTAAATAGTTGGTGATTCAAAATAAACACTTGTTTTGACTATTTTCTTTGTAAAAGCCTTTCTGCCATCCAATTTTTTGTATTTATAACAAAAAACAAGAATGGTGCTTTTAGTAGGCTGATCAAGATATTTATCTAATTGTTCAAGTTGCTTATCTAAATGCTGAGCCTCTTTTATAATAACCACATTATGATTTGCCATCATCGGATATCGTTTTGCACAACCTACAATTGTAGTTATATCGGTATCTTTACCATAAATAATTTGTTGATTAAATTCTTTTTCAGTCTCATCCAATACGTTTTTTTCAATGTAGTCTGAAATTAAATCAATATAATATGGTTCTTCTCCCGAAAGAAAATAAATGGGATGATATACTTTGTTTTTTAAATCTTTTAAAATACTTGTGTAGTCCATAAATTAGTTCTATTCATTTAGTGTCTATCCATAAAGTCGAGAGTTTGGTTCAGAATGTTCGAGTTTGAGGTTTCTAAGTTTTTTAAATTCAGGAGTTTACTTTTGTAAATGACTGATTTAAAAAACGAGAATAACGAAGAAATCGGACATTATGGACAAACTCTAATTAATCTTCTGAATAGGAGTACCTCAAATGTTTAACACTTGTTCCATTATTTTTAATTTCTTGCAACGAAGCAATTCCGATTTTAATATGCTCTTCCATAAAATTTTTGGTAACAACTGTATCGCTTTTATCTGTCTTAACTCCTTCGGGTATCATTGGTTGGTCGGAAACTAACAACAATGCACCTGTTGAAATTTTGTTATGAAATCCTGTAATAAAAAGCGTAGCAGTTTCCATGTCAACCGCCATAGCTCTAATTTTTCTCAAATAATTTTTAAAATCTTCATCATGTTCCCAAACTCTTCTATTGGTTGTATAAACAGTTCCCGTCCAATAATCTCGGCTAAACTCTCTAATGGTTGTTGAAACAGCTCTTTGCAACGTAAATGCAGGCAATGCAGGCACTTCTTTAGGAAAATAATCATTAGATGTTCCTTCGCCTCTGATGGCTGCTATGGGTAAAATGTAATCACCAATTTTATTTTTCTTTTTTAGTCCACCACATTTTCCTAAAAATAAACATGCTTTAGGAGCAATAGCACTCAATAAATCCATAATGGTTGCGGCATTTGCACTTCCCATACTAAAGTTAATTATCGTAATTCCATCTACAGTAGCATTGGGCATTGCTTTGTCTTTACCTATAACAGGAACATTGTTTATTTGAGCAAAATAATCTAAATAATTATTAAAATTAGTAAGTAAAATGTATTTTCCAAATTCTTCTAATGGTAATCCTGTATATCTTGTTAGCCAGTTTTTTACAATTTCTTCTTTTGTTATCATTTTTTGATTTTTTTTAACAAGGGGTCATGACCCTTTGTTTTTTTTTGTTAGTTATTCAATTGTTTCAATAAATTGCATCGCAGTCATTGTTGGCAATTTTGAATTTTTAAAATCTTTTAAATTCCTTGTTATTATCAATTCTTGTCCGTTTTCAATGGCAGTAAAATATTGAAGTCCATCTTCAAAATCTATGAAAGTTTCGTCATTCAAAGCTAATCCAATAATCTTATCATCTAAAGGTAAAATTTTTACTATTAATCTTAGTTTTCTTAAAATTGATTTTGTTTTGTTAGCATCCATTTGTCTCAATAACGTATAACTAGTATTTGCAATCGTTAAAGATGATACCGTTAATTTAATTTTCTTTTTGTCTGCAAGTGAAAATAACATTGCTGCTTCCTCAAAGAATGGCGTTCTTCTAGATAATAAATCAATCAAAATGTTTGTATCGACAAATATATTTTTCATTTATACTTTTTCTCTAAATAATTTCGATACTCTTTTTTATAATCAAAATCAGAAGGTAAATCAATTACACCGATCAAACTTTCAACTAATGGAGTAATTGAAATCTTTTTATCCTCATCTTTTTGTTTCGTTATACTATCAAGGTATGATTCAATCATCTTAGAAAGACTAATCTTATGACTTCGAGCATAAATTTTAGCTCTCTCTATGATATTTTCATTTAATCTCAATGTTAGTTTAGTTTCCATAATTTTTGAATGAATTACGTGCAAATATAATAATTTAATACGTCAGTTAGTAGTGAATTTGCTTTTTAAATACTTAGCTGTTACTGATGTTTTGCTTTTAATCATTGCTTCTGGCGTTCCTGCAAAGACTAAATTTCCACCTTTTTCGCCTCCTTCTGGACCTATATCTAACACCCAATCGGCACATTTAACCACATCTAAATTATGTTCAATTACAACAATAGAATGTCCTTGAGCGATAAGTGCATTAAAGGCTTTTAATAGTTTTTTTATGTCGTGAAAATGCAAGCCCGTTGTGGGTTCATCAAAAATAAAAAGTAGGTTTTCGTTGGTGTTTTTTTTGCTTAAAAAAGAGGCAAGTTTAACCCGTTGAGCTTCACCACCACTAAGTGTGTTTGATGATTGCCCTAAGTGTACATATCCTAAACCAACTTCTTGCAGTGGTACTAATTTCTCCACTACTTTTTTGGCATTTTTTTCGGTTAATTCATCAAAAAAAGCAATGGCTTCGTTTATGGTTAAATCTAAAATTTCGCTGATGTTTTTATTGCCTACCTTAATTTCTAACAATTCTGCTTTAAATCGTTTGCCTTTACATTCATCACAAGTTAAATGAATATCTGCCATAAATTGCATTCCAACGGTAATTTCTCCTTCTCCTTTGCAGTTTTCACATCTGCCACCATCTACATTAAAAGAAAAATGAGCCGGTTTGTAGCCTCTGTTTTTAGCTAGTTTATTATCCGAAAATAAATTTCTAATTTCATCGTATGCTTTTACATAAGTAACCGGGTTTGAACGAGATGATTTTCCTATTGGATTTTGATTTACGTATTCAACGCCTTTTAAACTTTTAAAATCGCCCGAAATAGAAGTAATGCTGCCACTTTTTTCGCCATAACCATCGTACATTTTTTTGAGATGTGGTAACAAACAGCTTTTCACTAAGGTAGATTTTCCCGAACCACTCACACCTGTAACAACCGTGAAAATACCTAACGGAAAGGTTACATCAATGTTTTTTAAATTGTTTTCTTTCGCTCCAATTACCTCAATTTTATTTTTCCAAGAACGTCTTTTTAATGGAATTTCTATTTGTTCGTTTCCATTAATATAGTTAGCGGTTAAGGTGTTGTTTTGTTTCAAAAGCTGTTGAAAACTTCCGTTAAAAACTACTTCTCCTCCTAAATTTCCAGCTTCGGGTCCAATATCTATAATATCATCGGCAGCTTTAATTATATCTTCATCATGCTCCACCACAATAACAGAATTGCCCAATTGCTGCAAATCTTTTAAAACCGTTATTAGTTTTTCGGTGTCTTTTGAGTGCAACCCTATGCTGGGTTCATCTAAAATATACATAGAACCAACCAAGCTGCTACCTAATGAAGTTGCTAAATTAATTCGTTGCGACTCTCCTCCAGAAAGCGTTGATGACAAACGATTTAGCGTTAAATAATTCAAGCCTACATTTAAAAGGTAGTTTAATCTGCTTTGTATTTCAGTTAAAAGTCGCTGTGCAATTTCGGTTTCTTTTTTTGTTAGTTTTAGTGCAGCGAAAAAAACAGCCAATTCGTCAATGGGCATCAACACTAAATCTGAAATAGATTTTCCATTAATTTTGACATAATTAGCATCTTTTCGTAAACGAGTTCCTCTGCAATCGGGGCAGGTTGTTTTTCCTCGGTATCTTGCCAACATAACTCGGTATTGAATTTTGTAGCTGTTGCTTTCAACCATTTTAAAAAACCCATTAATTCCTTCAAAATAGGTATTTCCTTCCCAAACAAGTTGTTGTTGTTCTGCTGTAAGTTGATAAAATGGTTTATGAATAGGAAAATTAAATTTTGAAGCATTCATTATCAATTCGTCTTTCCATTGTTGCATTTTTTCGCCTTTCCAACAAACAACTGCATCCTCATAAATGGATAAATTTTTATTTGGAATAACTAAGTCATTGTCAATTCCTATTACGCTGCCAAACCCTTCGCACGTTTTGCAAGCTCCAAACGGATTGTTAAAGCTAAAAAAATGCAAATTAGGTTCTTGAAAAGTGATGTTGTCCAATTCAAAAACATTGCTAAAAGTTAATCTTTTTGGAGTTTCATTTTCGTAATAAACCACTTCGCATTTTCCCATTCCTTCAAAAAAAGCAGTTTCCACACTGTCGTAAATTCGGCTAATGTTTTCATTATCATTCTTGTTTACAACAAAACGATCAATAAGTAAATGAGCTTTTTTAGGATTAAATGTTTTGCTATCTAACTTATCAATACGTACAATTTCATCATTTATAAACAAACGCCCATACCCTTTTAACTGAAGTTGTTGCAATAAAATTTCGTTGGTTATTTTTTTTGTAACAACAATAGGTGCAAGCAGCAATATTTTAGTTCCTTCTTTAAAATTATTAATTTGTAGAGCAATGCTATCAATCGAATCTTTGGTAACTTCCTTACCAGAAACGGGCGAAAATGTTTTACCAATTCGAGCAAAAAGCAGTTTTAGGTAATCGTAAATTTCGGTAGAAGTACCCACTGTGGAGCGGTTATTAACGGTGTTCACTTTTTGTTCAATGGCAATGGCAGGAGCAATTCCATGAATATAATCAACCGCTGGTTTTTCGAGTTTACCTAAAAACTGACGTGCATAAGCCGATAAACTTTCCACATACCTGCGTTGTCCTTCAGCAAAAAGCGTATCAAAAGCCAAGGAAGATTTACCCGAACCCGAAACGCCCGTAATGATAGTAAACTTGTTTCGAGCAATAGCTACATCAATGTTTTTAAGGTTATTTACCCTTGCTCCTTTAATGATAATGTGTGTTTTTGAAGTTGGAACTGAAATTGCTGTTTTGCTCATGAAGATATATCAAAAACAACAAAATTAGGTTTCTTTTTTTGTTTGCTTGTAATGAAATAAAAAAACCATTAATGGTTTTTAAGATAGTACCTCCGTGTATTCTAAGTTTCATCTATATTTAAAACCCAAAGTTAGTAATTTGATTGTTTTATTTTCTAATAAACCAAAGGAAAGAGGCATAATTTTACCACAACAAAATTCGTTTGTAATTGTAATTTGTTTCAGTTTACGGAAAGATTGATATGGCGAATTTTTCAAAAATAATTATTATATTGTGTTGCAGTTTATTACTAACACCATGTAGTCATGCTCAAAACAAATCAACTATGAATAATTCTAATGAAAATACT
>JAHYJH010000188.1 GCA_019429185.1 Vicingaceae bacterium | reverse complement strand
TTGAAGTTTTTTTATGGATTGCTTTTCTATTCAGACTAGTAACAGCATTGTATATGACTATATTAAATATCTCTATAAGATAATAAAAACACAAACTACCATCATCTAAGGAGTTCCGAAGTTTTTTCTTTGCTTCAATTGCTTTTTCGCAAGATGACACCTATGTTTATGGTGATGTTGGTGTTACTCAAAACAATACAACACCTCAAGGTTTTAGTTGGGATAGGGTTACTATAGGCGGAAATATTGGAGCCGTCTTTGGTGATATTGTTATTGTAGAAGTTTCTCCTCAAATTGGTTATTTTTTAACCGAAAACATAGTGGTAGGTTTAGGTGCAAACTATATGTACTATGAAGAGAAAAGAGCTAATTTCAGTACCAGCATCTATGGAGGTAGGGTTTTTGGACAGTACGTTTTTTCCGAATTACCTCTTTTAGGACACGTAGAAGCTGAATTAATTAATGTTCCAAATTATAACAATACCCGACTAAATATTTATAATTTTTATGTTGGTGGTGGATTAAAACAACAGCTTTCCGATAATTCCTACTTCTATATTTTAGGTTTATGGAATTTAAACGAAACCGAAGAATCTTTTTTCATTCAACCCAACCCAGTCGTACGAATTGGAATTGCTGTTGGATTGTAAAAAACCACTTGGATTCATTTATAAACTATTTTTTATATATTTGAAAAAAAATAAGTCTGATAAAAATCAGATTTATATGTAAGTTGTAGCCAATTGTATAGTCATGAAATAGGTTGACTCCAAAACAAGCGGATAAGTTACCCCATTTCAAGACGTTGAAAATGCTAAAAGACCGACAATGAAACGACCACTTCTAACAATATCAATAATTATTTTAACCGCAGGACTGAGTTATTTTATTTTTAATATGTACGGATTTGCGAATGGAATATTGACAATTGTACCATAATTAGTATTTTTGGTACAAATAAAAAAGATATGGGACAAAATGCACCACATTATCAATTGGAAAAACTTCCTCCTCTCAGAGAAAAAGTGGAAACCATTGAAATTCTTAGACAAACGAACAAGTCCACTGCTGCATTAGCCGAGTTAAAAGGGATTGCAAAGACAATACCTAATCAGGCAATGCTGATTAATGCTATAGTTTTACAGGAAGCGAAAGATAGTTCCGAAATTGAAAATATTATTACAACCCAGGATGAGCTTTACAAAGCATTGACTGTTAATAAAACTCGTATTTCACCACAGACCAGAGAAGTTGTAAATTATCGTAAAGCAATCTTTCATGGTTTTGACCTTGCTAAAAGGCAAGGATTTTTAAGGGTGAATGACATTGTAGGTATTCAACAAGAATTGGTTGATAATACTGCTGGAATTAGAAGTACACCTGGAACTGTATTAAAAAATGACACTACTGGTGAAATAGTTTACACGCCACCGCAAGACAAAGCAGAAATACTTGACTTACTGACAAATTTTATTAACCACTTTAACCAACAGAATGATTTGTCTCCATTGATAAACTTGGCAATATTGCATTATCAGTTTGAGAGCATTCACCCATTTTATGACGGAAACGGTAGAACTGGTCGGATTTTAAATATCTTGTACCTAATACTTAACGAATTGATTGATGTTCCAATTTTATATTTAAGTTCTTATATAATTTCCAATAAACCAGAATACTATCGTTTGTTAAATCAGACTAATCGGACAGGAAAATGGGAAGAATGGATATTGTTTATGCTTAAAGCAGTCGAAAGTACTTCTAAGGATACCATTGCAAGGATTACAAATATTAAAGACCAACTTGATTCTACAATAATAAAAGTTCAAAAAAAAGCACCAAAATTATATAGAAAAGAACTTGTTGAATTACTTTTTGAGCAACCGTATTCAAAAATTGAGTTTGTTGTAAATAAATTGGGCGTGGAAAGAAAGGCTGCTTCACGATACTTAAAGGAACTTGAAGATATTGGAATTATTGAATCTCAAAAAGTTGGGAGAGAGACTTTGTATATTAATAAAGAATTGATTGAAATACTGAAACAATAATTCACGAAAGCCCAATCGAGTAGATGGCTCCGCCAGATAAACTGCCGTTGGGTGTAAATGTACCACTCTGCTAACACCGACAGACAAACAAACAAAACAAACGTACAGCTACGATTACTTCTTAACAGAAAAGAAGCCTTTGAAAATAAAATGTACAGCAAAAATTGATTTGCGGTGAAAAAGACGTATTTTTACCGCATATTTTGAGGTGGTAAATATGTACATACACGAAAGAGAAAATTGGATAAATTTTATTTGGGATAACAATAAGTTATCTCCTATCTTGACTTCTGTAAGATATTTGCAAGGACGTTTGCTAGGTCGTATGGAAAGTTTAGGTTTCGATTTTATAGAACGAGCCACTTTGGAATCACTTATTTTAGACGTTGTTGACACGTCAAGAATTGAAGGAGAATTTTTAAATCCCGAACTTGTTCGTTCATCTATTGCCCGAAAATTGGGCCTTGAAAATGCAGAATTTATAAAAACACAACGAAACATTGAAGGTGTTGTAGATGTTATCTTAGATGCCACACAAAATTTTGAACAACCGCTCACAAAAGTACGGCTTCTTGGTTGGCATAATTCATTTTTTCAAACTGGTTTTAGTGGTTATCAGCAGATTGATGTTGCTAAATATCGTTCTGGCGGTATGAAAGTTGTTTCAGGAAATTTTGGTAGAGAAAAAATACATTTTGAAGCACCATCAGCCGAGCGAGTTCCACACGAAATGGAACAGTTTTTAAATTGGATTAAAAATGAAAATAGTTTAGATTTAGTACTAAAAGCTATGATTGCACACTTTTGGTTTGTAACCATTCACCCATTTGATGACGGTAACGGACGAATAGCACGTGCTATTTTGGATATGTTTTTAGCCAAAAGCGACAGCAGTAAAATTCGTTTTTACAGCTTATCAAACCAAATTTTCAAAGAACATAAACATTATAACGCTATTATCGAAAAAACACAAAAAGGCACACAAGACATCACGCTGTATTTAGAATGGTTTTTGAGTTGCTTTGAAAGGGCTTTATTAGCAAGTGAGCAAAATTTGGAAATCATTTTGGATAAAGCACATTTTTGGGACAAACATAAATCAACAAGCCTCAACGACAGACAAAGACTTATAATCAATTATTTATACGACAATTACGATAAAGAAGTGGGGTTTTTACGAACATCAATATACGCTAAACTTGCTAAATGCTCAACTGACACTGCATTGCGGGATTTACAAGATTTAGTTTTAGGGGACTTCTATTAATTAAATTACCGTTAATAACAACTTTCAAAATGTTAATAACAATTTGACAATCAGGATAATATATTAAATTGCAATATGTATTTTTGTCAAAAAAATAAAGATGAAAAC
>JAHYJH010000001.1 GCA_019429185.1 Vicingaceae bacterium | reverse complement strand
CGAAAATTTATCAACAGTTTATCTATTTTTTCAAGATGTGTTGATGCTACTTCGTGGTGTGTAATCTGTGGCATTTTTTTGTTTTTTTATTGTCTTTAGACAAGTAATTTAGCGGCTGAGTAGTAACAAGATTTCCTATCTATAAAAAATTCGGACAAGCTTTATATCTTTTTATTACTGGTCGGTAGCGTTCAAAAATATAAATGATTGCCAATTCAAAACCACCTCTGTTGTTACTTGCTACTTCCAATGTTGAAATATTAATATCATAACTCACTTTTGCATGAAAATTTCTGTAATCTAATCCAAGAGTTAAATAGGTAGCATCACTGTTTCTGTAATACAATCCGGCATAAATATTTTTGTAATCTCCATTGTTTAAGTGGTATTTTGCTGTGCCTCCAAAAATAATTTCTTTGTACTTGTGTTGTGAAGTAAGTATAAATCGAGGCAAAACATCTACTTTGTTGTGTACTTTTATTAAACTTCCAATATGAAATGTGTAGCGTTGTTTTAAAGGAATGTTTTCATTAAAAAAAGTTTGCTGAGGTTGTGTGATATTATGCACTGCAAATCCTGCATTTACTGATTTTCGTTGGGCAATATTGTAGTTCCAATTTATTCCTGAATGTAAATTAAAATAATTTCTGCCATTAGTACCAAAATTTTCTCCGTTGCTAAGCGAAGAATTATAAAAACTTCCGTTGTATTGATTGTCAAATTGTAATTCATTATAGTTGATGCTACGTTGCACAAAAGCAGGTTGGATTCCAACTGATATTGTGTGCGATGAATCTCCAAGATATTGTGTGTATCCTAACGAAAGTCCAACCTGAAGTGTTGAGAAATCGGAATCACCTGCTTTGTCATGATAAACCGAAAGACCAACATTGAATGGTGTTTTGTAAATGTGCTTAGCATCGGCAGCTAAACTGTATGTTGAATAAGGAGTAGTTACAGAACTCCATTGTGTGCGTTGGTTTGCAACAATTCTAAAATCTCCAATAAAGTTTCCTGCCAATCCAGGATTCAAATTGAGTGGCGAATTAAAAAATTGTGAAAAATGAATGTCTTGAGCTGCACAGTTTAAAGTGGAAAGTAATAAGTAGAAAGTTAAAAGGAAAAAGTAGAAAGTACGTTGAGTAATTTTTAAAAAGAGTAGAATATGTTTTTTGTTAAAAATCAATGTGTTTTTAGATGTGTTTTTAGGTTGTAATTTATTTTAGAAAATTTAGTTTGTTAAATAAAAAGGCTGCTCCTCCTAAAATTAAACCATCTCTGCTGTCTGATGCTCCCCAAGGATTCAAATTTACATTTTCAAAATTATTTCTTGATGTTTTGTAACTTAAAGCATGTCTGTTAATTTGAAACGAAGTAAAATTAGGCTGAAAATAAGTTGATTTATATTGATTTTTATATTTGTTGAAAGAAACAGAAAATTCATAATTAAAGTCAGGTATTTTAGAAAAATTAGCAGTATTAAATGATAAACTACTGTGTTGAATTTGCCCCAAAATAATGTTACTTAAAAACATTAATACTATTGTAATGAAAGTAATTTTTTTCATTTTTAATTTTTAATTTCAAACTCACTAACTCTTAACTATTTTTTACCACAGAGAACACAGAGATACCCATCTCCTAAGCACTCTTAACTCACCTAATCACCGTTACATTTCCTTTCTTAAAATATTCCTGTCCATCAATGCAATAAACTTTTAAATGATATACAAAAACAGCAGGTTGCACCAATTCTCCTTTGTAAGTTCCATCCCACCCTGTTAATTGATTGTTGGATTCAAAAACAAGTTCACCCCAACGATTATAAATTTTCAGTTCCATTTTTTCAACAATTCTACCTCTTAAAAACAACACATCATTTTCATTGTCGCCATTTGGAGTGAATGCATTAGGTAAAAACACATCAGGTTCACCGCAAACTACTTCATTCACAAAAACAGTAACGGATGCCGTTCTGGAACATATTAATCCGCTTACTGTTACCGTATAAGTTATTGTTTGCGAAGGAGAAGCTACAGGATGTTGACTTGTTGGATTATTCAACCCTGTGCTTGGCGACCAAGAAAATGTATATCCATTTGGTGTTGCATGTATGTCAGTACTTTCGCCTTGATATAGATTAGGATTATCGGCTGTTGCTCCAACCAAACCTGCTCCAAGTTGTTCTACAAAAACCACAATAGAATCCCAAATTAAACACCCTGCACTACTCTCCGAAACTACATAAAAAGTAGTTGTTGAAGCTGGTGAGACAAGAATTGTATTGGTGCTATCGCCTGAAATAATTTCACTGTTGGGTTGCCAATCATGAAATAACGAATCAAACGGATTTAGGTTAATAATGGTTAAAGCAACAGTATCGCCAACACAAATAGCCGCATTTTGAACACTGGTTTGAAACGATGTAATACCAACAAAAACACTATCCATTACCATACATCCATTACTATTCAAAAGTACATAATAGGTTGTTGGGACTATTGGATTTACAATAATGCTATCTTCAAGTGAAACATTTAAGGTATCGTTAAAAGTTACTGATGAAGACCATATAATTGTACTTCCTGATGTTGTTGTCGAGGCATAAAGAAAAGCAGTATCTCCAGCACTACATAAAATGGTATCATTACTAACTGTTAATTGAGAAGATGTTACTGTTACTGTTTGTGTTAGTGTGTCTATACAAATATCGTTTGTTGCAATAATAGTATAAGTAGTTGTATTATTGGGAGAAACAGTAATTGAAGTTGTTCCATTTCCAGCTAAAATTTGGGTAATTGGACTCCAAGCATAGTTTGTGCTGTCTCCGGGATTTGAATTGGAGTAAGAAATTGTTACAGTATCGCCTACGCAAATGGAAGCTGGCAAACTAATTCCTCCCTGACCTATTGCTTTTACAACAACACTATCTGAAAGCAGACAACCATTATTAGAAATTAAGACATAATAGGTTGTTGATAAATTAGGTGTTGTGATAATGAAATTAGTAGTTAAAGGATTATTTAATGTATCCGAAAAACTACTGTTTGACGACCATATATAATTAGAACTTGTTCCAAAAGAATTAGCTATTAATTGAGTAATTTCATTATAGCACAGGGTTGTATCGTTAGAAACTTGCAAAAGAGGTGTATTTACATTTATAGTTTGTGTAATGGTATCAATGCAAATTCCATTGGAAATATACAATTGATAAGTTGTAGTTGTTATTGGGGTTGCAAAGGGATTGGAAACAGTTGAATCGCTCAACCCAATTGTTGGAGACCAAGAATAAGTGATGGAAGGGTCTGGATTTGGTAAAATTCCTATTTGTTCAGTTTGTCCTGGGCAAATATTTAAGCTTCCTATTACAGAATTGTTATTACCTAAAATAATAATTGATTGTTGAATGGTATCGCCTAAGTTACAAGTTAAGGTATCACTCACGATTAAAGTAATGATGTAAGTGCCTGAATTTGAGTATGTATGAGTTGGAGAGAACTGTGTGCTGTTTGGACTTCCATCTCCAAAAATCCATAGAAAATTAGTACTTGATTGTGTTAGACTTGTATTGTTAAATGTATAAGTAAAAGGTGCACAACCAATTGGAGGGATATCAAAATCAGCAACAACAACTGGCAAATCGAAATCCATTTTAAAAACCCCTAAATTACAACTGTGGTTGTTTACATTTAAAGGATTAGTTGGAGGCTCTATTGGTAAATCAGAATTTCCTCCACATCCGGCACAAATTGCTTGATATACTTTTCCTTTCCTATCAAAACGACTTGTACCACCGTCAACGTGCTCGAAACTAACAGCACCACCGAAATACGAACCATAATTAATGTTAGAAGCATCATCTTCCATTACCATAATGTAAAAATCACTGCCATCTGTGGTACTTTGAAAAGCATCGGGAGTTATAGGCATACCTGTTGTGTAACCTGCATTGTTAGTAGTTGCTTGATTAACAGATCCACCCCAACCTGCTAAATAAATTTTATTACATAAATCAACTAAAAAAGCAGTTGGAGAAATATTTATTCCATTTCCTGAACCAAATACAGTAGAGTATATAACCGAATCTATTGCGGGAGTAAGTTTACTAATTAACTGACCACTTCCCGGTATGTTCCAAAGTGCATTGTTTATAAAGGTGTTGTTTTGAACTTCTGTTTGTCCTAAAACATAAACATTGTTTTGTTTGTCTAACTCCACAAAGTACATTTGGTCGTAAGCAATTGAACCATAATAGGATGAATTTAAAATTTGCAACCCACTTTTTGCTATTTGAGTTATAAAACCATCAGACCTACCTCCATTAAAAGTAGTTTGTAATCCATTGGAAGTTATAGGGAAGTTAGGCGAATTAGTTCCACCTGTAACATATAAATCTTCATTATTATCGATGGCTAAGGAATATGCTGCATCATGGTTGTTTCCCCCTAAAAAACTGCTCCAAATAATGTTCTGAAGGTTATTATCCATTTTTATAACGCAAGCGTCAATATCTCCTCCTCCATAAGTTGGTTGAAAAACAGTTCCAACTATAGGGAAATCAGGACTTCTTGTGCAACTAACAATATATACATTGTTATTTTTGTCAATATCTATTTCTCCTCTAACTTCATCTGCATAATTGTATTTTAATGTGTTGGTTGAAGTAGAATTTAATCCATCATTTTGCGAACCTCCCAAATATGTTGATGCTAAAAGCACGTTTCCAGTAGTGTTTAATCTGGATACAACAATGTCTGAACCGTTGGTATAATTCACACCTAATCCATTCGATAAATTAAGTCCCGTTCCTCCATTAAATGTACTATCGTAAGCATTCGCTGTGGTTGGATAATTGGTCGAACTTGTTGTTCCTAAAATAAATAATTCATCAAAACTATTCACAATTAAACTATGGGGAAGTTCAACATTGTTTCCACCTATGTAAGTAGAATAAATTAAAAATGTTCCTGATGTATCAAATTTTGAAATGGCAATATCAACTCCTCCGCCATTAAAAGTAGTGTTGTAAGCTCCAACTGTTGTCGGATATGCATTTCCAAAAGCAGAACTACCTGAATATAAAAACCCTTTAGAATCGAATGTGGCTGTGTAACCAAAATTATTTGAAAATGAACCTGAAAGTGCTGAAAACATTAATGTAGGATCAATAATTAATGCGTTAGATTTGTCGTATCCATTTGGAAATTCAAAGCTTAGTTCATTATTTTTCAACACATAATTACAA
This sequence comes from Vicingaceae bacterium, assembly GCA_019429185.1. GTDB lineage: Bacteria > Bacteroidota > Bacteroidia > Flavobacteriales_E > Vicingaceae > BRH-c54. The sequence continues at coordinate 95,572 of JAHYJH010000001.1, read as the reverse complement.
GCAACTTCAACTTGTTTTCCATTAATGATTTGATAAGTATAGGGTTTTTCTTCAATGATAGTATTTACGCTTGTAGTAACTATTAATCTACCATTTTTTACACTAATTTTATCTGTGCCACTGTATTTTAAGCGTATTGATGCTGGATTGGCATTTGGAGAAACAATAAAATCATATTTTAAATCATCATTAGAATAAATTTTTAAATCAATTCCGTTATAAATATTTTCATACGTAATTTGTTTAAAACCTCTAACATCTGTTGCCCATTTAGATTTATCATTTCCTAAGAAATAGTTGAAATAAGCGAAAGTAGCATCTTTTTTTATTAGCTTACTATTTTTGTTACATCCTAAAAAATCAACATAATATGAATGCCAATTTAATGTATTAGTTAACAGGTTTCTGCTATCAGCATTGTGATTATGTAAGAGTTGTTCTAGTTTTTTGGTATCGTATAAATCAAAAGTAAATCTATTTTGTTCTAGGTATAAAAAACCTCCTTTCAACTCGGCTTTATACAACGCATTTTGATGCCACTGTCCTTTGTTTTGAATAAAAGTAATTTCATTATTGCTTTTTGCAGGTTTCACAAAAAGAACTACTAGGAAGATTAATATAAATCTAAATCCATTCATAAATGTAAATTTAGATAAAAAACATGGGGTGGACAAATAAAAATTAAAAATCAATTTTTCCTTTTGCTCTAAAACCTAATCCTTTAACACCAAATAAGGTTGGAACACCTGGATTATCTAAGTAATTTACTCGTTGTACAATATCAATTCTAAATATTTTAAAGATATTAGACACACCAGCACTCATTTCTATATAAGGTATGGAGGTGTCAAAAGCAAAAGTAGTTGGTGTGCCATCTATATTCGTTGGAAATTTGAATAATTCTGGATGAATTGCTGGATTATTTAAGTCGGTTAGTCGTCCATACAACGCCTTAAATGAAATAATTTCTCTTAATTTTAATCTGCTAAACAAAGGAATTCTATTAAATAAAAATCCGTTTAGGTTATAAGTTGCTTTGAAGCTAACGTACTCATCACTCATAAATTCCATAAAATTCATAAGGTTAAATGAGGCTTCTTGCAAAAAGAACGATTGGTTAGCTTGAGGCAAACTCAATAATGGAAAAGGAACTTGACCCCATACTTTTCCTGCTTCTGTTTCGGTGTCAATAAATCCAAAAATAGATAGATAAAATCGTTTAAAAATATTGGCAGATGTTCTTCCATAGTTAATAGTACCGTTGGTTAGACCACTAATTCCTTGTCTATGGTTAAGTTGAAAAATGGGGTATTTGTTATACAACGGTAATCTAAAGTTTTTTCCTTGATAGAATTGCTCATTTGGAGCATAACGAAGGTTTAAACTAATGTTATCTGTTTGTATGGCATCAAAAAGAACGGTTGAATCAATTGAATTTTGAAAAACCATGTTTCCTATAGGGCGTTCTTTTCTGTTTTCATAAATAAGATTAAAAGAAAATCCATTGTGATGTTCTTTAACATAATCTAAGGTATAAGAATCAAAAAACAGCATTTTATCGGCAACACCTCTTCTAAATGAGAGTAGAAAATTATCATCATTTAAAAACTGCAAGTTCTGACCTGGGAAAACTGTTTCGTGTTGGTATGATGCAATTATTCTATGTTGAGGGTTGGACAGAAAATTATTATTAAATGAATAGGTTACGCCACCAAAATATTTATATTCTTTATCTTTAAATCCATAAGCAAGATAGGTGTCAAACATTAACTTTTTATGAAAATTGGCAGTAGTTCTAAATCCTCCTCTTAATCTAAAACCCTCCACTTCATTGAAACTATAGAATGTATTTATTGGTCCTATTTCAATTTTTCCAATAGAATGCCAACCGGTCATTAGTAGAAAAGCAATGTCCATGGTACGTTTGAATGCAGGTATTCGTTGCACACTATCTATCATGGTATAAACACCTTGTTCTTTTGCTGTCAAACTATCTATCCTTGCAACAACCCAAAAGGAATCGGGTTTATTTTTTATATCGTCTTCTTTAATTATTTTTTCTACAGGGCTATAAATAGCTTTATCTCGCTCAATATCGAGTAAAAAATTACTATATTTAATTTCTTTTCTTCCAAAAAATCCTCTTCCTTTTTTTGTTAAATTATAGTCAATAATAATTTTATCTTTAGAAATCATCCAAATACTGTCGTTGTAGAGCGTAAATTCTTGATCAATTTTCATGTCTTTCACAAAGTTCAGATTGATTTGATCTGCAATTCCCATTTCAATTTTTATTACTGCATAGGAACCATCATTAAGAACATACATACTTCCAACAAAAGCAAAACTTCCTTTATTTCTAGGTGTAAAAGCTAAATTGACACATTCAAACCCATTAATTACGGTAGTGTCCAGAATAAAATATTGATAAATTGTAGGTCCAACTACCGATATCGGACTTGTAAATTGATTAGACAAAAGATCGATGTTGTTATCATATATATTAATGTCTTGATACAATTTATCCATAATAAACGACATACCATCGTCATCCAAATAACCTTCAAAGCCCGTCATTTTAGTTCCACTCTGATATTCTTTTAATGCTTTAGGGCTTTTTCTATAATACATTTTTGAGGCAGTCTCTCTCAAAAATATAGGTAAAAAAGGTTTTCCATTAATTTCAGATGTATCTATATGTTCTAAAACAATTTGAAATTTGTTTTTTAACCAACCTTTATTTAGGAAATCTTCTGTGATGTTGTTTAAATCTATTTCAATCTTTTCATATTTATCGTATTCATAGTAATTGAGAGACTCTATTCTATTGTCGTTTTTATGTTCTATTACTTTTCGAATGAGTTCAACCGCTGGATTCTCTTTGTTTCTATATCTTTTATTATCTGCTTTAACCACAAATTCCTGCATTAAAATAGCTTCGTCAGAAAGATAAAAATTAATGGTTTGAGATTTACCAATCAAAACTTTTTTAATGATTGTTTTATATCCAATAAATGAGGCTTGTAACTCACCTGTTGCCCATTGGGTTTCCAAATAAAAGTTACCGCTAAAATCAGTAGTAGTACCAATGTTAGCTCCTTTGAAAGAAACATTCACAAAAGGAAGTGGTTCTTTTGTTTTGGCATCTAAAACCACTCCTTTAACTTTTGTTAGTTGCTGAGCTGCGACATTGTAAGTAAAAAGAAATAAAAAAAATGTGATAACTGGAAACAAGCACTTTTTAAACATATTGTTTGCTAATTCTATTTATATAAATTTTAAGTTACTGTTCATTTCTGCCACAAAGACTCTAAGACAGGAAGTTTCACTAAGGATTCTTTGTGTTTCTTTGTGATTTTGTGTCTTAGGGTCTGTAATGAAATAAACTATACATTTAGCCTTGCTCTTTTGCTCGCTAATTGTGTTGAAAATACTCGCCATAGCGTTGCTATGTCTGTGTTTTTCGTCTTATTAGCAAACAAAATAACTTCGCCTATTCTGTACACTTTATTTCATTACAGACTCTTAGTGGCATATTTTTTTGATATTTTATAGCTACCCAAATAGTAACAATTTTAAGAAAACAAGATTACTAAAGTAATTAATAATATAATGGTAAAAATTTGTCATTTTTATTTATTTATTAGAAATGTTTCAAATTAGGGTATTTAAAAAAAATACCGAAAAGGGTTGTTTTATTATTTATTTGTTTAATATTGCATCATCATTCTCCAAATGATACAATATCAATCAAGTTATTTATATCAACAATCATAATATTAAGTAGAATTTGTCCATAATGTCCGATATCTTCGTTATTCTTGACTTTTAAATCAGTTATCCCGATAGTTCCGATAGCTATCGGAATCTGGGGTTCTGATTCTCAAGTCATCGAAACCTCTCCCGATAGCTATCGGGGTCGAACATTCTGAACCAAACTCTCGACTTTATGGACAAACTCTAAGTAATATAAAACTATGTTTTCATACATAAAGTTATTATGCAAAAACTTTATATTACACCATTTTTACTTTATTGAAATTTATTTAATCATTATTCTAATATATGTACGACATTATTGAACTTAACAAAAAACTAGTAACAGAATTACGTGAAATTGCTACTAAACTTGAAGTAAAAAAAGCTGACAAGTTAAAAAAAGAAGATTTAATTTATCAAATTTTAGATCAACAAGCAATTAATCCGAAAATTGTTGAAGTTGTTCCTCCAAAAATTGAAGAACCTAAAAAACGAATTCCAGCCGCTTCTTCCTCTGGAATAAAATCAAAACCAAAAAGAAAACGAGTAAGTTCTGAAACACCTGATTTGTTTAAATCATCTCCGTCAAAACCAGAACTATTTAAACCAAAAGAAGAGCAAAAACCTTCTGAACCAATCATTGCAGCCCAATTAACAACCCCAGAAAGTAACTTACCAAAAGAAGAAGCTCCTCGCAAAAAACAATTCGAAAAAAATCAACAAAAACCCAATCACCATCAAAATAGACCTGCTGAAAGTACAGCATCTCCCGAACATAAAGGACATCAACATACAACAAACGAAGAACACACCAATTCAAATGGAAACAACTCCAACAAAGAAAGGACTCCCAAACATGAAGATCATGGTTATAATTTTGATGGAATCATAATTAGTGAAGGTGTCTTGGAGATTATGCCCGATGGATATGGTTTTTTAAGATCGTCTGATTACAATTATTTAAATTCTCCTGATGATATTTATGTTTCTCAATCTCAAATTAAATTATTTGGGCTAAAAACAGGCGATACTATTAAGGGAAGTATTCGTCCACCTAAAGTTGGTGAAAAATATTTTCCGCTTATAAAAGTAGAAGCAATTAATAATAGAGAACCTTCAGTTGTTAGAGATAGAGTTCCTTTCAAATATTTAACCCCTATTTTTCCTAAAGAAAAATTAAAATTAACTGGACATTCAAAAGATTCTTTATCAACCAGGGTAATTGACTTATTCGCTCCTATTGGTAAAGGACAGCGAGGAATGATAGTAGCTCAACCAAAAACAGGTAAAACAACATTGCTTAAAGATGTTGCAAATGCCATTGCAGAAAACCATCCTGAAGTTTATATGATTATTTTATTGATTGATGAACGACCTGAAGAGGTAACCGATATGGCAAGAAATGTTGATGCTGAAGTTGTCGCATCCACTTTTGATGAGCCTGCCGAAAAACATGTTAAATTAGCTAACTTAGTGTTGGAAAAAGCCAAAAGAATGGTTGAATGTGGACATGATGTTGTTATTCTATTGGATTCAATAACGCGTTTAGCAAGAGCTTACAATACGGTTTCTCCCTCATCGGGAAAAGTACTTTCTGGTGGTGTTGATGCCAATGCCTTACAAAAACCAAAAAGATTCTTTGGAGCAGCCAGAAACATTGAAAATGGTGGTTCTTTAACCATTATAGCAACGGCACTAACCGATACCGGGTCTAAAATGGATGAAGTTATTTTTGAAGAGTTTAAAGGTACAGGAAACATGGAATTACAATTGGATAGAAAAATTTCTAACCGAAGAGTATATCCTGCAATTGATATCGTTTCTTCTAGCACACGTCAAGAAGAATTGTTGATGGGAGCAGATATAACTAAGCGTATGTGGATATTACGTAATTATATTGCCGATATGAATCCTGTTGAAGCGATGGAATTTTTGAAAGACAGAATGAATAAAACCACGAACAATGAGGAATTTTTAGCCTCTATGAATGGGTAGATAAAAGCCCCCTAATCCCCCGAAAGGGGGACTTTATCCAACACACAAGGCTACTACAAAAAGCTAGAAAAATGTTAACTAATTTCTAATCTCTAATCTTTAATTTCAAATTATTAATGTTAAAAAACCCTTTTCAAGTTGCGGTAACATTTTCTATTCTTGCACTTTGTGTGAAACTCCTTATTTTTTCTATGGGAATTCAACATGGCGATATGGAAAAATACATCATTTACATTTATACATTGATTTTACTTGTTGCCATTTTTTTTGGAATTAGAAGCAATAAAATCACCATAGAAGGCAATGCTACTTTTGGAGACGATTTTAAGGCAGGAGCTAGAACAGCCTCTTTTTTTGCAATTATTGTAGCCTTAATTACCTATATTTATTATGCTCATATCGACATTGATTTTTTTGAAATTAAAAAACAACCCATTTTAGATAGTATAAAATCAGCTGCTCAAGAAAAACTTCAAACCCAATCTAAAGAGGAAGTAACTGCTTATATCTTAAATCAATTAAAAGGTATTAGTATGTATCTTTCTCCCTATTTTCAAGCTATGTGGACTATGTTTGGGTTGGTTTTTATGGGCTTGTTTTATTCCGCTGTGTTTTCTTTTCTCATGCGAAAATTACCAGGTTTTAAATAGAGTTTGTCCATAATGTTTGATATTTTCGTTATTCTCGACTTTCAAATCAGTCATCCGCCTGAGGTTATTTGGCAGGTATAGAAAATACTTCTGAAAACAATGAATTAATAGCCCTTTTTAACAGCAAGGATAGTGGTTTGTGTAGAGCAGCCCCCCCTTGAAAACGATTTTAAATGCTTTTTAATGTATATTTTAAATATATAAATTAATTAAAATATTAAAAGTGCCTTTTGGAATACGACCCATGTTGGTAAATGTATTAATTTTTTATTTACCACAAGCGGGACGCTTGCGGCAGCGGGGGAGTTGATTTTGTAGTTATTTGAAAAAAAATAAGGTATGTTGATATAGTTTAGTTGAAAAAAAATAGGAAAGTAATTCAGTTTATAGCTACAAGCAACAAACAGCAATTCAGAACTAAGATCTTTGAAAATGTCTAAAAGTGGCGTTATTGTAGATCGTCAGAAAAATTCGTGAACCGAGTTTACGAGTTCAACGAAGTTAATTTTTCGGGTTAATTTGGTGTATTGAAACAAAAAAAACCTAATGAAGTGAAACTTCTATGTGATCCCGATAGGATTCGAACCTATGACCTACTGCTTAGAAGGCAGTTGCTCTATCCAGCTGAGCTACGAGACCATTAATGACTGTTAACAAAAAAAAGGCACTTCTGCCTTTTTGTTTGTCGGGGTGGCAGGATTCGAACCTGCGACCTCCTGCTCCCAAAGCAGGCGCGATGACCGGACTACGCTACACCCCGATTGTGTGGCCATTTTTTTTCAGGCTGCAAATATAACTATAGTTTTTAATTTACGAAACAAATCGGTATTATTTTTTAATGATTTAGCATAACTAACTATCAATTAACTCTATTTTTTAAAAAAAAATATTTTACTTAATTATTTTTGAGTATGTTTTTGAAAAAGTTGATTAACCACGCCATCGGCTAATCCAACTTTAGGGACAAACATTTCCTTTACTTCCGCTTGTTTCATTACTGTTAGGTATATTTTTGAGGCATGAGTTATCACATCTGCTCTGTCGGGTCTTAATCCTAATTTCAATTGCCTATCTTCAATTGTGAGTGTATTGAGGTATTTATCCATTTTTTTAAGCTTAAAATACATCAAAAGTTTGTAATTACTTAATCCACAAAGTGTATAAATGCTGTTGATATTTCCTCCTGTGCCTATTATCATGTCTATTGGATGTGTTGCTTTAGCAGTTGTTATCCAATCCTTCATTTCTCTCCATGTTGTTTTTGAAACAATATTATTTTTCAAACGGATTGTCCCAATTTTAAATGAAAATGAATCAATTTTTTTTCCTTTTTTAATCAATGTAAGTTCTGTGCTTCCTCCTCCCACATCCATATATAAATAGGTTCCGTTTGGGTTTAGCTTTTCTGCAATGTGTGTATTGAAAATTAAATCTGCTTCCGTATTTCCATCAATAATATTTATTTCAACACCAACTTTTTCTTTAATTTCAACCATCATTTCAGATGAGTTTTTTGCCTCACGCATTGCCGAAGTTGCACAAATTTTATAATCTAATACTTCATACACATCTACTAATTGTTTAAATGCCAAAAGTGTTTTAATCAATTTTTTTTGATTTTGTTCAGAAATTTTTCCGGTAAGAAAAACATCTTCACCCAATCGAATAGGTAAACGAATAAGTGATATTTTTTTTAGTTGAGGAAATGTTTCTGTTGGATATACTTGACAAAAGAGTAATCGAACAGCATTTGATCCTATATCTACAGCAGCTAATCTCATTGGGCTATAAAAGTAGTATCTTTTATTAATTAAAAAAAAAATATAATGTATAATTTAATATTTTAATCCATTTTAAATCCTCTTGAAGATTTCTTTTCGGATATTTTTTTCTTAGCATCTAGCCGTTTTTTTACAGCACTTTTACTTGGTTTGGTAGGCTTTCTTTTTTTTACTGGTAGTAATGCTTTTGTTAAAAGCCCATTCAACCGTTCTATAACTATTTCTTTGTTTTTCAGCTGACTTCTGGTTTCATCGCACTGCAAATGCAACAACCCTTCGTTATCTATTCGGTTTGATAGTTTTATTGAAACAAGCTGTTTTTCTTCTTCTGATAAAATTTGCGAATTTTCTACATCAAAAATTAATTCAACCTTAGAAGAAACTTTATTAACGTGCTGCCCTCCTGCCCCACCGCTTCTGCTGGTTTTAAATTTCAACTCTTTTTCTAATGCACTTATATTCATTTGGCAAAGTTACGAGAAACCCAGCACATTTTAGAATTGAATCTGCAAATTGAATTTTACTTAAGTAATTGCTTATAATTATGCTTTAAATAACTTACTTTTGCCGTCCAAAAAAAAATTAAAAAAATATTAAAAATGGCTACAAACAGAACTTTTACAATGATTAAGCCCGATGCAGTTGAAAAAAACTACATTGGAGGAATTTTAAAAATGATTAACGATGGTGGTTTCAAAATCGTTGCAATGAAATACACAAAACTATCTAAAGAACAGGCTGGTGCTTTTTATGAAGTGCATAAAGAACGTCCTTTTTATGGTGAATTGGTTGATTATATGTCGTCTGGACCTATTGTAGCTGCTATTTTAGAAAAAGATAATGCAGTGGAAGATTTTAGAAAATTAATTGGAGCAACCAATCCTGCCGAAGCAGCCGAAGGAACTATTCGTAAAATTTATGCTGAATCTATTCAAGCGAATGCTGTGCATGGTTCGGATAGTGATGAAAATGCTAAAATTGAAGGCGATTTTCATTTTAAAGCAACTGAAATTTTTGCTTAAAAATTTCTAATAAAAAATACTATCAAAAAAAAACCGATTGTTGTCAATCGGTTTTTTTATAGTTCCAAATAAGATTTTATTTTATTAATAGTTTCTTCATCAAGCAAATGTATTTTTTTTAAATCTTCAAGCGATTTATAATTTCCATTTGCTTTTCTGTATTTTTCGATGGCATTGGCTGTTTTCCAAAAAATATAAGGGTGTTTTTTCAATTCTTCAGCTGAGGCTGTGTTGATGTTAATTTTTTTGATGTTTTGATTGCTTATGATAACTTGAGGCAAGCATTTTTCGAGTGTTTCGGGAGGTAATCCCCAAACTTCGTTAAGTTGATTTGTGTTGATAAAACCACCTAATTCTTCTCTGTATTTGATGATTCGTTTTGCATAGCCAATTCCAATTCCTTTAAGTTTTTTTAATTCCGTTGTATCTGCGGTGTTTATATCTACTTTAAATGTGTAATCTTTCTTTTCATATTCACTTTTAGGAAAATCTTTTTTCTCATAGTCAGAAAAAGATTTTTGTTGGTGTTCCATTTTTTCGGGCAACAGAATAAAAGATTTTAATTGTTCATAATGAGCTGTATCTATTCCGTAAATCCGAAGCACGTCCGATTTGGTTTTCCAACTTCCTCCTTTAGCTTTGTAGTTGTTTATGGTTTTAATTTGCCTATCTTTAAATCCAAGTTTTTTCCACTCTTCATCAGTAATTGTATTGGGATTGAAGGAAAATAATTCAATATTTTCAGGTGTATTTTCTTCTTGTTTAAAGTTGTTTGTTGGTTGGGTTTCTTCTTTGGCTTTTTCAAACGCATTTATAGCAGTCTCAAATTCAGAAAAATCAGGCTTTTCGTTTTTTTTTAGCAAATCGAGCAAAGGAAAAGAAAGCAACAATAGAAAAATGATGCTAAGAAAAAAAACTATTCCTCTTTTTTCACCTTGCGTAAAAGAAAAGTAATCGTTTAAGTTCATTGTTTCTGATAATATATATTATTTGTTATTTAGTGTCTGTCCATAAAGTCGAGATAAATTTGATATTTCCTCAATTTCTTTGTCAGAACGTATTATTTGATTTTCAATCAACAATAAAATTGAACAAGTGCAATAAGAATGAAAGCAATCCAAACATAACGCTCGAAGTATTTCCACCCAAGTATTCCACTTAGGGTCTGTAATGTCAAAATTTGAAATGACTTTTTTAAGGTACGTTGAAGCCCAATATATTTACTTAAATAAATTTCTCCGTACTTCATATTTACCATTTCATACCAAATTTTGTTAGTCATATCATTTAAGCTGCATTATAGATTCTCGTTAGTTCTTTTTTGATGTTTGTGAAATCAAGATTAATCTCTAGTTCTTCTGATAATCCTGTATTTATTACAAAAATGAAAGATTCTTTTCTATACACAAATTCTCCTTTATTTATAGATATTTCAATACTATTTGCCTTTGATAGTAAGCAAGTTAACTGATAATCTTTATTGATTTGTTGCGTTTTATTACTTGGGTGTGCTTTAGTATTGTGTTGCGTTGCAGTCAATAAAATTAAATTTTCTACATAATGAGCTAATTGTGGAAATTCAGAACGTGGAAAAATGTGATGAACTTGTGTCGCCTCTCCAATACCCCATTGGTCTTTCACTTCAGTTTCTTTATGAATCTTTCGGATTAATGCAATTGCCTTTTGCACATAATAAGCATTTATAAATTCCTGTTTTTCTATATCTTCTGTATTTAACGATTCTTGTCTTGTAACTGATTTTTCCTTGTCATAATCCCTCCAATTTTTCTTATTATACATCATTTCTGAATATGATGCTGAAAAATTACCATTACTACCTGGAATGTTGTGCTCAACAGCATAAACATTTAAAATTTTATGAAACATTCTACGAATGTCTAATCTTGATTTAGTAGGCGTATTGCCTGAAATAAACCTAAAATATTTTTCGTATAAATTTTCTCTTGCCTCATTTAAATTTTTTAGGCAGTCTTCCCGATAGGTTTCCATATATTTAAGGAAACTGCTGTCTGCAAGTACTTTGGAGAAGTAACAATAAAGAAAATTATAAGCATTTCTATCTTTTCTTGATATAAAATCCAATAACTCCTCATTGTTAACTGAAAATGTTAAAGAACCATTTATTTTTTCTACGTTTAATACTCTAGAATATGCTAAAAGTTTAAGTGGCTGTGAAAGAACCTTGTTGTATTCATTATATGCTTTTTTGTCATTTGCCCAAGGTTTATTAAAAATAACTCTACTGTTTTGTATGAAATATTGAGTACCCCATACATCATTAATAACGAAAACAGGTTTAGTAGCTATCATATTTAAAACACAATCAGCCATAAAACAAACGATGTCAGGCGTGCATTTTTGGTCAACAAATCTTGCATCATTTGATTTTCTAACATCAAAATCATATCCTGCAAAAAAATCGTTTATCTGTTTTCTCATTTTATATCATTTAAAAGCCCGAAGAAAAAAACAGAATTATTATCTATGTTAAGCGAACGAGTTCCAAAATTACGAGCAACTCTGTAAAACTTTTCAAATTCTTTTGAGCCGTAATATTCCAAATCTTTTTCTGTAGGAAGACGGCTACCATTTTTTAATGTTAATAAAGCAACCGAACCATCTGTAATTGTATTGTGTGGTAAAAAACTCGCTCTTGGGTAATAGGTAAGGTTTGGAATCATTACAACATCTTCACGATTGAGAAATTTGGCGACAGCCAAATTTTCCATATCGTCAATATAACAGTCGTAATTTTCTAATTCCTTAACTTCGTTATTACCAATATTACGAGATTTTAATACTCTATATTTCCCGTTGCCTTTTGTGATTTGTTTTGTGATTTGTCTATCCCTGAAACTATGAAAAATATCAAATTTCATTTTTTCTGAAATTTGGTCAAACTCTTCATTTCTGTATATCAACCAATAAGGGAATTTGTCAGAAAATAAATAATCTTTTTGTTTCTCTTGAACTGTTTCTGTGATGTAACTTTCTATTAATATAGTTTCGGATTGTTTTTTAGTTGAAGTTTCAAGCAAAAAACTTATTGTTTCAATCTTAACACCTTTAAAGCCTTTCTCGCCATAATCACATATTTTTAATAGATTCTGCTCTTTTAAAATTTGCCTTGTTATATCAAACTCAGGAGAATTAATAAGACTTTTGGGAACGATAAGTGAAACAAAATTACCTAACGAAATAGCCTTTTCAATAAAAAACGAGAATAAATTGTTTGTTTCTTTATTCCTTACTGCGAATTTGTAAAGAGATAATTGTTCTTGATTGTTAGTGAGTTTTTTGTAGGGAGGATTTCCTACAACTATGTCATATTTTATATTAAAGTTATGAGTAAGGAAATCAGCATTTATAAAATTGAATTTGAATTTTTTAGGTAATCCTAATTTGGCTAAAATATTTTTTAGAACTATAAAAGAATTACTATCAATGTCAAATAGGTCAAAAATAACTTCATCCTTATCTTGATATTTTTCAACGAGCAAAGGAATGAAATTACCAATACCAACAGACGGTTCTAAAATTCGTATTTTCTTTTTACCTTTAAGTTCAGGTAAATCTTTCACAACAGTAAAAGCAATGTCTTTTCTTGTAAAAAATGCAGAATTTTCTTGACGACTTGAATTAGCATATTCTGCAATTTGATAAATGTTTTCAAGCCCTGATTTTTTGAAATCGGAATTTATGAATGAAATCAAATTCTCTGTTTTATTTAGTTCTTCTCTGTTTATAATATTGTTAATTTCTGTTGTAGAAAGTACTTTTTGACTCAAAACTGATTTTATTCTCCTTGCAATATTTTCAAATACTCCTGTCGGAACTGCTTCTCCAATACAATGCCTAATGTTTAGTTCTTCTTTCTTTAAAAACATTTTCTTTTCAAGAATACTCAATCCATTCAGCTTTTCAATTGATTTATTTGTCCATTGAAAAGTAATAGGAATACTCATCATTAGCATTAATTCTCTAATGCTAAAAACTCGATTTTCAGATGGATGAACTGTGTTTTGGCTCGACAAAATATCATTTCTTGTGTGTACACAAGGACCTTCTCTGTCCCAATACCAACGAGCATACTTGTCTCCATTTTTGCTTTCGTTGAAAACGATTTTTCCTTCTTTGATTTGGTGTGGAATTCTTTCTTCATCAGTATTTTGAAACGCTGATTCGCCTTCTTTCAAATTTTCAATCCAAGGAAGCATTTTTTTGTCAAACTCTCTATATGAGTGATAAATATCGGTTTCCGATATTTGCCCCATTTCATTTAATGTTTCTAAGCCTCCAAAAAGTTTTCGTAGCGTTTTAGGCTTTGATTTTTCTGGAAAAATATCATAAGGACTGATATTTTGTAAATCTTTACGTACTCCGATTACAAGAGTTCTTGTTCGGCTAGAATGAGAACCATAATCTTTAAAATTTACAACTTTAAAAAGGATATTGTAGCGACCTCCTAAGTTTAATTTTATTGCATCTTCAATAGGTTTTTCTATTCCGTCAATGTCTGTACAAGTCGTATTTAAGAAGGCTCTAACATTTTCAAAAATGAAAAATTTAGGATTTACTTCCTTGGTTATTTTTATAGATTCAACTACCAAAGAATTTCTAGTCAATTCTTTGTTTTTTTTATGGTTTGCAACAGACATACCTTGACAAGGTGGCGTAGCCACAATTATATCAGGCTCGGAAATTTTATGTTCTGACTGCCATTTTTTGATTTCTGAAAAAAGTTTGTTTTTGATTTCTTTTGTTGAAATATCTCCATCTAAATATCCTGTTTCGTATTTACATTTCTCATTGCAAAACTGAATTTTTAGACGTTTTGTAAGAATTTCATTTGTTGCAATGCACTCAAAACCGTTTTGTTTGAAGCCATAACATCCAACTCCTGCACTGCTGAATAAACTAATGTAAGTCAATGGTTTGTTCATAGTTTTAGAATTTTATTTCGGCTTGTTTGATATTAATACTTTTTAAGTAATTCATTTTTTCTTCTGCAACAATTAATGTTTCAGGAGAACATTTGTACTCGTACATTTTTTTTGCGAATTGGTCGCCAAAATATTCTGTTTTTAGTCTTTCAAAATCAAGGTCAAATGCTATTGCTAGTTTGTCTAAACGCTTTTCGTCAAACTCTCGTTTTCCGTTCTCTATTTTGCTCAAATTTGCAGAGTCAAGTTTGAGTAGAGCTGCTAGTTCTGTTAAAGTCAAACCTTTATCTGTCCTTAATTGTCTGATGTACTCCCCAAATGTTGCATTCATAGACTTGTAAAAATTAACTTGTCAATAATTGACAATATTACTAAATTATTTTCTTTCAGCAAGTCTTTTTTGGTTTTTTTTCGTGTGGTGGCAAAAAATGGCTCTTTTGGTTTTTTGAGCGTTGGCTCCTGTGTCGGAAAAAACAAATGTGCCATTTGCGGGTCGGCTTCTTACACTGAGCGATAACTCCCAAATACTTCGTTATTCTCATTTTTGATTCAGTCATTTACCTAAGTGAAACTGGCTTCGCCTTCTTCCTCCTTGCAAGGCATAGTCAAAGAAATCTTTGCCTATGCCCTTGCTTCATTCGTCAGTTCCTTAGAATCAAAAATATCGAAAGCCTCGTCTTTGGAAGTTTACTCATTATTTTCTATTGTTTTTTTTTGTAAACGTGATTCGCTTCGCTTAATTCTTATCAAAGACACTAGAAATGAGTAGTTTTCTTGCAGATACTATTTAATTTGTTATTTAGGGTCTGTAATGAAATAAACTATACATTTAGCCTTGCTCTTTTACTCGCTAATTGCGTTGAAAATACTCACCATAGCGTTGCTATGTCTGTGTTTTTTGTCTTATTAGCAAACAAAATAACTTCGCCTATTCTGTACACTTTATTTCATTATAGACCCTTAACGACTGTTTTTATTTTGTCTTTATAAAGTTTCAATTCATCTCTAACTTTAGAGGAAAGGAGAATTAATCCAATAATATTGGGAAAAACCATAGCAAAAATCATAGCATCGGAAAAATCTATAACCGCACCTAAACCTATTGAAGAGCCTATTACAACAAATAATAAAAATAATAACTTATAAATAATATCAACTGTTTTTCCTTTTCCAAAAAGATATTTCCACGCTTGTAAACCATAATAACTCCATGAAAGCATCGTTGAAATTGCAAACAAAACAACTGCTATTGTTAATATCCAAGAAAATCCTGGAATTACTGAATCAAAAGCACTTGCTGTTAATTCAACGCCTTGAATTCCTTCTTGTCCATATTCAAAAAAACCACCACTAATGTTAGTAATGATAATAACCAATGAGGTCATCGTGCAAATTACAACGGTATCAATAAAAGGTTCTAATAGAGCAACAACACCTTCACTTGCTGCATATTTTGTTTTAACTGCTGAGTGAGCAATGGCAGCAGACCCAACACCTGCTTCATTGGAAAAAGCAGCCCGTTGAAAACCAACAATAAGTACTCCTATTACACCCCCTAAAGCTGCACTAGTATTGAATGCACCGTCTATAATTAATCCAAAAGCTGTTGGAATTAGGCTAAAATTCATTCCTAAAATAATTAAGGCAGCACCTACATAAGTAACAGCCATAAAAGGGACAACTTTCTCAGTTACTGAACCTATTCTTTTAATTCCTCCAATAATTACAACACCAACAACAATTGCCATTATAATTCCAAAAATCAATCCTGCTGCACCACTTTCAATTCCAAAGCGTTGGATAATTTGAGCTGCTGCCTGATTGGCTTGAAACATATTTCCTCCTCCAAATGAGCCTCCAACACACATTACTGCAAAAAATACAGCTAATACTTTCCCTAAACCTGCCATTCCTTTTTCTTTCAATCCTTTTGATAAATAATACATGGGACCACCGTGAACAGTTCCATCTTCTGTAACTTCTCTGTATTTTACTCCCAAAGTACATTCCGTAAATTTTGATGCCATACCTAAAAAACCAGCTATTATCATCCACAGTGTTGCTCCAGGTCCGCCAATAGCTACAGCAACTGCTACCCCAGCAATGTTTCCTAAACCAACTGTAGCCGAAAGTGCTGCTGTTAATGCCTGAAAATGAGAAACCTCACCTTGAGCATTTTCCACATTAATTGTTTCAAAAATAGCTCCTCCTGGTGTTACATCACCTTCCGCAACATCAGCTTCATGATGATCTAACTTATCATAATCTCCTTTAACAATTTTTATAGCTGTTTTTATTAATGTGAAGTTGGCAAACTTGAAATACAAGGTAAAATAGATTGCTCCTCCAATCAATACAATTAAAACAATTGGAACAGAATGCCCTACAATTGAAATAGGAAAAAAAATGATTCCTCCAACAAAATCAGCAATTGGTCTGAAAAAGGCATCAATTTTTTGATCAACGCTTAGCTCTGTGCTATTTTCTTTTGCAAAAGTGAGTAAAGGTGAAAAAATAGAAAATAACGTAAGTAATAAAGTCTTGGTTTTTAATATCATGAGAATTGATTAAAATTTAGTTAGTTCCCAAAAGTAACAAAATAATTATGCTATAAAAAAAACACAGCATAAATAATTTTTCAACCAACAATACCGTTACCTTAAAAGTGTAATTGATATTTTTTTGATTATAAGGAGTCCCGATAGCTATCAGAATCGAAAACGGAATATTACTCAAACTAAGTTTGAGTATATCTTATATAACTAACTTTGAAACAAAATAATTAAACTTACTTACTCCTTCACTACAATTTGTTTTGATATTTGATTAGGAACTCCGTTAGTTAAGAAAGTAACTTGGCATTTTCATTGTTTTAGCCTTTTTAATCCAATTTATTTTCTCTAAATGTTTTACCATTGTTTACAAAAACTTTTGCCAAATCTCTCCTTTTGTTTTCGTTTTTTACCTATTTTTGATGAATTAATGGAGGGTTTTAAGACGAACTACATTGTTTGCAAACATGAAAAACCGACAGACAAACATTAAACTTAAAAATGAAGTATGGAAAATAAGTGGAATGAAATCTGCTATCTAATAAAGATTAATAAGACCTCTGCGGAAGACTTATTTCAATCTGAGATAGTAAATATATTTGAAAAACTGGGTTGGTCTAGATTCAATAAGGAAATTGAAGAAAAAAGAAAAATTGACATTGGTTCAGCAAATTCTTTAAAACCAGACATTATCGTCAAAAATCATGAAAAAGATTTGTTTGTTGTGGAACTTAAAAAACCGACCAAAAAATACATAGAAAGAAATGATTCACAATTATTTTCATATTTTCGTCAACTAAAACTAAATGTTGGTTTATTAATAAATGACAGGATTCATGTTTTTTACGAAGATGGAAATTGCAGAGTACCTGTAGAAATTATGAATATTGAGTTTAATGATAATGCTCAAGATGGTTTAAAATTTATAGAATTATTTAGTAAGCAGTCTTTTAAACTTGACACATTAATAAACTATTGCAGAAATCAAATTCAAAGCTTAGACGCAGTTGACTATTTAACGTCAGAGGAATATAAAAGTAAAATCATTGAATTTATAAAAGTTGATGCTTGCGAAAAATTTCCTAAGGACATTATTGACTTGGCTTTAAAAAGTATTGAAATTGAATTGACAAATACAATTGATATAATGGAATCTAAGAACTCCAATAATCAATTTATAGAGAAAATCGAATTAAATACTAATGATTTGGATTATAAAAGAAATGAAATAGAAAAAGTTAAAAGACGAATACCTAGATGGTTAAATAAACCAAATCAAACTAATAGCAAGATTTTAATTAAGGTGATGGAACAATTATCGCAAAAGGACATTGTTAGTTTTAGTGTTATTGAGAAACAATGCGAAAATATTGAAAAATTTCGTGGTAATTTTGAACAAATGGCAAATTTTGGAGCTAAAAATCACGGAAAAATTTTTGAAAGGGATGGAGATAATCTAACATTATGGACTCCTGTAAAAGATTTTGTAAAAGAGTCATATTTAGCGTATATTGTTAAAAAGTAGTGCTATAAAGAAATATAAATTCACCCCAAATATTTGACTGACATTTTACCTTGGAAACGAATTTTGTGTAGGCAGGACAATTATTGATAATGATAGGGAAATTGTGGCTTGTGTTTCATAAAACGAAGATGTGAAAATGATACCATATTCAAAAACAATTGAAGATTTTGAATGACTTAAAGTTTGCGGATTAAAATTCAGAGAAACCTTCGTGGCTTTTATTATCAGTGGACTTTTGAAAGTGGGAAGTTTAAAAATAGTAGTAATTATTAAAAAAATTAAACAAATAAAATAAATACAAACGAACTAAGAAAATAACTATGAAAAAAATAATTATGATTTTAACCGTAACAACTATTCTTACCTCTTGTAGCAGCGTAACTTTAAAACAAATTGGAAGCATTAATATGATTTCAACTCGTAATGTGAGTCTAAATTCCAATTATGCTTTAGTAAGCAGTTTCACGAATAGCAGTGATAAAGAATTAAAAAAATCAGAAGCGAAATATATTGAAGAAGCAATAAACGAATTAGTAAAAAAAACACCAGGTGGTGAATTTTTAATGAATGTAAAATTATATTCAGTAAAAACGAAGAAGAATACTTATTATGCTGTATCGGGAGATGTTTGGGGAAATGCGGGAAATATATCCTTCAAAGGTTTTAAGGTCGGAGATAAAGTTATTTATAAAAAAATGTTTGCTTCTAAATATGCAATAATTTCAGCTCTGAAAGACGACAAAACTTGTTATATAAAATATGAAGAAAAAGACAAACTATTTGAAGTTGATTATAACGATTTGACAAGAACTGAATAATTAACACTTTGTGAAACGTGTGTTACGAAAGGAAAAAAATGGAACTGTATGAAGCGACCGAAAGAACAAGCCACCGCCAAATAAACTTTGGCAAAAAAAAGGTAAAAATTAAACTTACTCCTTCACTACAATTTGTTTTGATATTTGATTAGGAACTCCGTTAGTTAAGAAAGTAACTTGGCATTTCTTTGAAGATGCACTACTTCTTTTTATTGTTAGGTATTGAATTTCAAAAGGAGGAATTTCTTCTTTTGAAAAATCAACTTCAAACCCTTGACTTGTAAAAGTAGCCTCAAAAATTTTGAGTGGTACTTCACCATTATTAATAAATCGAATTCGTTTTTCCATTTCATTCGATTCAAATTCAAAAATGCTATCTTTAAAGGTAAGTAGTGGCAATTTTTCTAATTCACTTCCATCTAATGCCAGATTATTGGTGTCGGAGGTGGCTATGGCAATTATTTCTATTTTACGTTCCAACGCAGCACCAGGACTATAAACTGAGTTTCGTTGATCGGCTAAATCATCACTAATTTCATCCGATTGATATTCGCCAAAAGGAACTTTTATGAAACTCAAAACGGCTCCATTTTCAGCAGTTCCATTTATATAGGGTGAAATTTTTCCATTTTCAAATTCATTCAAATAATTAATTAAACTTGAAATTCTTCGCAATGTTAAATTCACATTATAATCTGTTTTTGACAATGGGCTTGCATAACCCTTAATTGTTAATGTTATGCTATTTCCCTGTTCTAATTCTTTAACTAATAAAGGTGTGAATAGCTCTAAATCTTTTTCTCCTTTATCAATATAGTTGCTAAAAAGTTCATCAATTTCGACTTCAGCATCAATTTTTTCTTGATTTTTTAGTCCTTTTGCATATTCTCTGCGATATTGATTGTATAATCGGGTATATTCTTTATAGGTTTGTAAATAGGTTTGTTGTGTAAGTGTATCTCTTGTTCTTGGGTCGGGAAAATCATTATGAAAATATAGTTTTACAGGCAAATACCTGTTCAACTCTTCTAAAGTTGTGTATATAGGAATAATTGTGTCAGGAATTTCATAATAATATATATCGTTACAACAAGTTTCTCCTTTTTTTGTATAGGAACCTTTTCTATTTGAGGTTAATAATACTAAATTATTGCGTTCGTAATAATAAAAATCGTTTACACTTGTATTGATGGGAAATCCAATGTTTTCTTGATTTCCAAAAGTAATTAGGTCGGTTTTACTTTTAAAAATATCAAAACCACCTAATCCTTCATGCCAATTAGAGCTAAAGTATAACGAGCTGTCTTTATGGTTGTAAAAAGGTGTTACTTCATCTTCAATACTATTAATATTTATACCTGCATTTACAGGCGAAGAAAATTCAGTACCGTTTTTTTGTGCGTACCAAATGTCCATCATTCCAAAACCACCGGGTTGGTTTGAAGAGAAAAACAGCACTTCTTTATTATTAATAGTAGTAACAAAAGGTTGTGTGGAAGTGAAATCAGCTATGTTTACGTTTTTTACTTCATAAGCAGGAGGTATAAATGCACCGTTTTTGTATGCAATTGCAAAAATCTTACAACTGAATTTTCTATCGCATTTAGTAAAATAAAAAACATCTTTTGTTTCATTTAAACAGCCATTGGCTATATGAAAATTAGGAATATTAATGCTTTCTTCTAATTTAGTGCTATTAACCCAATCATTGTCTGTTTTTACAGCCGAAAACAAACGGGTTAAATAGAGTGAAGTGTCTGAAATCTGGTTATCATCTTTCATTTTTTCATCACGCAACGAAGCGTAAATTAAAACAGAATCTGAAATTAACCTCCCTCCCAACTCGCTGTTGTAGGTGTTTACATTCGCTCCCACATTTTTAATATCAATCAACAAGGTATCTTTTATAATTTCTAATGCTTTTTCGCATGATTTTATTTCTTGAACCACTTTTAGGTAATAAAATCCTTTTCTATCTTTATAAATGTTTTTTATGCGTTTAAATGATTTTTTTGCTTCATTGTAATTTCCATTATATTTCAACATCATTGAATACCAAAAGGGAGCTAATGGATAAATTCTTCCTCTATCTTCTCGATAAATTGAAAAATAGTACCATTCTGCTTTCTCATATTCATTGTACATACGCAACGATTCTGCATATTTGAATCGTAATTCTAAAAAGCTAGAGTCTAAATCCATGGCTTGGCTGTAACATAAAGAAGCAGCATAGTAATCTCCCTCTGCATAGAGTTGATCTCCAATCTTTATAAGTTGAGCTTGACTTTGGGCAACTAAAGATGAATAACTACAAAAAATAAGTAGTAAAAGGCAACTGTTTTTAAGTAATTTTTTTCTCATTTATAATGTAATCTATCTTTCTACCATTGACGTAATTTATTAAATTGTTGTTTATAAACCATTTATAAATTCATTAAATTTTAAACTGTTTGAAACCATTTTTCTTTTTTTTTGCCACAGTCCACCTAAGGCAGATTGCACAGATTTACCAATTCTTTTTTTATTGTAAATCAAGGTATTAATACTAACGTTTGTTAAACGTCATCACATACGCTAGTTAATTTTTTTTGACTGGGTGTTTGCAATGACGTTTAATTGCCAAAAGAAATTTCATCACTCAATTCGTTTTCATCATTATGCTTATCGTACAAATAATGTTTTTTCAACTGCTCTCCTGCCAAAATAATTCCTTGCGATAAACCTTCGGTAAATTTACCTTCTTTAAAATTGGAAATCATTACCTCTTTAATTTCATCCCAAAATCCTTTAGGGACTTTTAAATTAATGCCTGCATCACCCAAAATAGCTAGTTTTCTGTCTTCTACTGCCAAATAAATGAGTACGCCATTACGTAAGGCTGTTTTTTGCATTTCTAATTCATCAAAAATAAAAGCGGCATGGTCGAGGACATCTTCTTTGCAATTCTTTTCTATGTGGACACGAATTTCTCCAGAAGTGTTTTTCTCTGCATGTTTTATGGCAGCAACTATTTCTTGTTGTTGGGTTATGGTAAATAAATCTTGTGGCATGGGTTTGAGGTTAACACCTGACAGGTTTTGAAAACCTGTCAGGTGTAGATATAAAAATTAATCTTATTAAAATTCTACAGTTGGAGCTACATCAGCACCTTCGGTAGATTCAAAATACGCTCTTTTTTCAAAACCAAACATTCCTGCATAAAGGTTTTTTGGAAATTTTCTGATGTAAGTATTGAAATCTTTAGCTGATTCATTGAACTTCATACGTTCGTTAGCAATTCTGTTTTCTGTACCTTCTAACTGAGCTTGTAACTCCAAAAAGTTTTGGTTGGCTTTTAAGTCAGGGTATTTTTCAACCACCACCATCAAACGAGATAACGCAGAGCTTAAACCGTCTTGGGCTGCTTGAAATTTCTGCAATGCCGCTGCATCTAAATTATCAGCATTTATAGTAGTAGAAGTAGCTTTGGCTCTTGCATTAACAACTCCTTCTAAGGTTTCTTTTTCGTGAGCAGCATATCCCTTAACAGTACTAACCAAGTTAGGAATAAGGTCGGCTCTACGTTGATACACATTTTCTACCTGTGCCCATTGTCCGTCAACAGCTTCATCTTTGGTTACCATACTGTTGTAGGAGCCAATTGCTGAGAACACTAGCCATAAAATAAGCAATCCTAAGACACCTAATACAATTATTGATTTTTTCATGTTTTTGTTTTTAAATTTTAATTATTGTTATACAAATGTATTAAATGAGAAGGAGTTGCAATTCGCTTTTTACAAAATCTTATTCACAATCTTTTTATGAATTTTAAACCCAACAGGTTTCCAAAACCTGTTAGGTTTGTTAGTTAAAAAAACCTCCAAGGTTTACTTTACGCTAACATGTATAAACCTTTTTAAACCTTGGAGGTTTTGAAAACCTCCAAGGTTTGTTTAGGTTTGGTTTGGTTTTATATCAACTCCAAACTACGTTTGATAAATTTAGTCAGCTCCTCTCCTTTCAGCATATTTTGCGAAAGCATGGCTAAATCGGCAGTCTGCTTGGTAATTTCTTTTTGCTTCGTTGCATCTTTCTCATTCAATATTTTAGAAATAATAGGATGATTAGCATTTACCACTAAATTATAAGAATCGGGCATAGCACCTCCAAACATATTCATTCCTCCACCAACTTTACTCATGTCCTTCATTCTTCGCATAAACTCTGGCTGAACAACAGTCATAGGTTGATCGGTTTCATTCATGCTTTCAAAAAGCACGGTAAATTTATCTTTGCTTATTACTTCCTCAATAATTGGTTTTAGTTTTTCTTGTTCTTTATCAGATAATTTGGAAGGAATTTTTTCATCCTTGTTTACCAATTTATCAATAGTATCGGCATCTATACGAGCAAAAGTACTGTCTTTTAGTGTTTGCTCCAACTTACCTACTAAATGAGCAGTAAGTGCTGTATCTAATACTATTACCTCATAACTTTTATTGGTTGCTGCTTCTATAAACGAATGTTGTTCTTCCACATTACTAGTGTATAAAAACACAATTTTGTTGTCTTTATCGGTTTGTAAAGGTTTGATTTTTTCAGTAAGTTCATCCATGGTGTAATACTTACCATCAGTAGTTTTGTATAAAGCAAATTTTTGAGCTCTTTCAAAGAATTTTTCGTCCGATAACATTCCGTATTCAATAAATACTTTAATATCGTCCCATTTCTTTTCAAAATCTGCTCTGTCGTTTTTAAACAACTCTTCTAGCTTATCGGCTACTTTTTTAGAGATGTGGCTCGAAATCTTTTTAACCGCTCCATCCGCTTGTAAGTATGAACGAGAAACATTTAGCGGAATATCAGGAGAATCGATAACTCCATGTAACAACATTAAGAAATCAGGCACAATTCCTTCCACAGAATCGGTAATAAATACCTGACGAGAATACAATTGAATTTTATCTCGTTGTACTTCCATGTTCGGTTTTATTTTTGGAAAATACAAAATTCCGGTAAGGTTAAACGGATAATCTACATTTAAGTGGATGTGAAACAAAGACTCCTCAAAATTCATTGGGTACAACTCTCTGTAGAAATCAGCATAGTCTTTATCCTCTAAAGTTGATGGTGTTTTAGTCCAAGCTGGAGCGGGGTTGTTAATAATATTGGGAACTTTAATTTCTTCTTTTTCAATGTTACCGTCTTTGTCTTTTTTGCCTTTTTTATTATCCACCCAATCTGATTTTTCACCAAATTGAATAGCTATTGGCATAAACTTACAATATTTACCAAGTAAGGTTTTTATTCGATGTTCTTCCAAAAACTCGGTAGAATCCTCTGCAATGTGTAAAATAATGTCCGTTCCTCGGGTTTCTTTTTTTGCTTGTTTTAAGCTATATTCCGGACTACCATCGCACTCCCAATGAGCAGCAGGTTCGTCTTTATAATTTTTTGAAATGATTTCCACTCGTTCGGCAACCATAAAAGAAGAGTAAAACCCTAAACCGAATTTACCAATAATGTTTTGTGTATCGGTTTTGTCTTTGAATTTACTAACAAACTCCTCGGCACCCGAAAAAGCAATTTGATTGATGTATTTTTTAATCTCCTCCTCACTCATACCAATACCTTTATCGCTAATTGTAAGTGTTTTTGCTTTTTTATCTAAGGTAACTTGTATGGTATCATCACCAATTTCGCCTTTAAACTCGCCCAAGGCACTTAACGAATGTAGCTTTTTAGTCGCATCCGTAGCATTGGCGATAAGTTCTCTTAAAAATATTTCGTGATCGGAGTATAAGAATTTTTTAATAATGGGAAAGATGTTCTCCGTTTGAACTTTAATTTTTCCTTTTGCCATAGTCTTTAATTTTTTAAGTTTAACAGTTTTCCTATTAGTCAAACCGTATGCCACCACCTATTTAATGACAGATTGACTAATTAAACCTAAAATCACTCTAAAATGACTGACAATTTTTCAATTTGATAGTTGCGAATGCACGAATGGTATGTGAAAAAAAACAAACTACAACTCCTCTGTGCGTCATTCCTGTGTAGTGCAACGGAAACAGGAATCTTTATTATTGCAAACAAAAGAGTTTCCTGATATTTTTTCTTCGTACCTTAAAAATTTCAGAAACCTGTCTGTCTTAGGCTGATGACGTAAAAGGTAGGCTCTTTCAATCATTACTATACTTCTAAAAGGAGATAACTATCTATTTTACATTGGTATTTGCCGTATGAAAGCCTATCAATCTATCATAAATTTGATTGGGTAAGCGGTGATACACTAAAATAGAATAATCATTTTCTGTAAGCATGTGTGTGCCTTCTACAGCAGAAATATCACCTACATTTTTAGAACCATCTTTCAGCAAACAATACACATAATTATAGTATCCTTGTTTGAGCAAAACCTCATTTTTATAACTGCTCGAAATAGAATCATAGTGCATTTTAAATTCTTCCTTAAATTTCCAATTGGTAAATTTTCCAAAAAGATATAAATTTCCATCTTCAAAAGGCATTACGTTTGCCAACGTAAAATGCACGTTCACATAATCAGCTTCAACAGAGCTGTTTTCTCCTTCATTTCTTTTAATTAAAAAATTCCCATTCAAATCAGGATGGGTATAGTATTTTTTGTATGAACGGTTTTCATCAAACACTAAAAAAACATCGTTTATTTTTTTCTCATTATTGTACTGAATTCGTTCCACATTCATGGTTTGATAACGTATGCTTTTTAAATCAAATGCTCTAAATTCGTTATTTCCATCAAAATTATTTTCTTCATCATAATCAAAATCAAGTAAATTGTCTTTTATAAATCTTGGTTGTAGATTGTAAATAGCATTGTCCCACCTAAAATTTTGCATCACCACCACATTCAAACTTCTAAAAGGATCTAAAATTTGGTAACCCGTATGATCTATCTTAAAATCAACTTCTTGTTTAGAATACTGATATTCAACACTGGTGGCTCTTTTAGTATCAATAGAAATAGAAACTTGGTTTTCATACAGCATAAATCGTTTAGTTAAAACAGGTTCATTTTCTTTACCAACTTCATACACTTTAATGATGTAATTGCCCGATTTTGTGAATTTTACATGCTCATTTGGGAAAGTCAATTGATAATTCAAATAAGAAATATCCGTATTTATTGAATAGTGATAATCGAAAATAATATCTTCAAAATAACCATCAATAAATTCGTTGTTTTTAAGGTCGGAAGGCGTCCAATTAGCGTTGCAGTGAATAAAAGAATAATAATAATCTCTAGGTTGAATCCTGAAATCATCAAAAGTTAATTTTAAAATTTCACCCGAATTTAAAGGTATTATCGGATTTGTTAGCTGAGATGAAGAATTGTGTAGCAAAACCGTTTTAATGTTTTCATTATAAATAAAGTCCTCGTAACGCAAAAAATTTGATTTAAAATAATCGTCATCGGGAGTTAATGATACTTTATTTTTCATATTTTTCATACCAAAAGGCGATGTAAAAAAACGAAACGAGATGGTAATAAAAAAAATCAGTATTGAAACTATTAGTAAAAAAAATACATTTAAACCTATTTTATTCATCTTAATTTTTGTTTTAACTAAATATTTAACTGATAATCAATACTAAGTAGAGTTTGTCCATAAAATCGAGAGGCTGAACTGTAAAGTTTAAATTCGAGGCTTTCGAAGTTTTGAAAATCAGGAGTTTACTTTTGTAAATGACTGGTTTTTAAAACAAGAATAACGAAGAAGTTGGACTTTACAGTTCAGCCTCTAATTTAGTCTGCTAAATTAATGGTTTAAACTGACTTAGTAAAGCACTTGTCAAATAATATAATTTTTTTACCTATTTTACTTTGCAGGATAACCAAAATTTATACTTTTGCTGCATTATTTTCAATCTCGATAAATTATGTCAAAAGACGTTAAGATTAGTAAAGGGGCTAATATCAAATTAAAAGGTGTTGCCGATAAGTTACATACTAACACATTCATTCCTACCGAAATTGTTTTAAAACCATCAGATTTTCCAACTTTAACCCCAAAACTTTCTGTAAAAGTTGGTGATAAAGTAAAAGCAGGAACAGCATTGTTTTTTAATAAAGAAATCGAAAAAATGTTGTTTACCTCTCCTATAAGCGGAGAAGTAACTGATATTGTGAGAGGTGAAAAAAGAAAGATTTTAGAAGTGAAAGTGAAAGCAGATGCCGAAACACAATACGAAAGTTTTGTAAAAGCAGATCCATCAACCTTATCTAAAGAAGATATAATAGCTAATTTACTCAAAAGTGGAGTTTGGCCCTTTATTCGCCAACGTCCTTATGATGTGATAGCTAATCCATCTGACACACCAAAAGCAATACATATAACAGCATTAGACACTAATCCTTTAGCACCCGATTATGGTTTTATAGCTCACGGAAAAGATGCCGTTTTTCAGGCAGGATTAAATGCACTTACCAAACTTACTTCAGGAAAAGTACACTTAAACGTAAACGGAAACGAAAATGCCGATAGCGTTTATGCTAATGCTAAAAACGTACAAATTAATAAAATTTCTGGTCCGCATCCAGCAGGAAATGTAGGTGTACAAATTCATCATATAGACCCTATTAACAAAGGCGAAGTGGTTTGGACACTTAAATCGTTAGACGTTTTAGTGATAGGAAAACTTTTTAAAGAAGGAAAATTTGATGCTACTCGTTCGGTTGCAGTTGTAGGTTCTAAAGTAAAAAAACCTGCTTATGTAAAAACCGTTTTAGGAGCAAACATTAACGCCATTATAAAAGATAATGTAGAGGAAGGCGGAAGATATATTTCAGGGAATCCACTAACAGGAACACAAATTTCAGAAAATGGACATTTAGGTTTTTATGATTACCAATTAACCGTGTTGCCCGAAGGCGGAAACAATCAATTTTTTGGTTGGATGGCACCAGGATTTGATAAATTTAGTTTATCAGGAACTTTTTTCTCTAAACTAATGCCCAACAAAGAATATGATTTGAATACCAATATGAATGGTGAAGAACGAAACTTTGTTGTAACTGGCGAATACGAAAAAGTTTTTCCTTTTGATATTTACCCTGTTCAATTAATAAAGTCAATTTTGGTAAACGATATAGAAGCAATGGAAAATTTAGGTATTTATGAAGTAGCTCCCGAAGATTTTGCTTTATGCGAATACGCTTGCACTTCAAAAACACCCGCACAACACTACGTTAGAGAGGGGTTAAATATGCTAAAAAAAGAAATGGCTTAATTTTAATGTAACAATTAACCTTGCGTCTTCGCAAGAAAAAAATATAAAAACAACATTAGCAATGAGGGGTGGAAACCCTCCCCTTTTGGGGGAGATGGAGGGGGCAAAACTTGAAACTTATAATATATGAAAGCATTAGATGACATTATGCAAAAATTAAAACCGAAAGCCGATGGAAAATTTCCATTAGCTTACACGGTTTGGGACGGAATGTACACTTTTCTTTTCGTGCCAGGACACACCAATCACAAAGGCGTACATATTCGCGATGGAATAGACTTGAAAAGAACCATGGTAATGGTAATTTTCGCCTTAATTCCTGCTTTGTTTTTTGGTATTTACAATGTTGGACATCAGCATTTTTTAGCCATTGGAGATGTAGTTACAGGCGATCATGTTTGCACATTGTTTTGGGATAAATTTATTTTTGGAGCAATAAAAGTGCTTCCTATTATTATAGTTTCTTATGGTGTTGGATTAGGTGTTGAATTTATTTTCGCAGCCCTCAATAAACACGCTATTCAGGAAGGATTTTTAGTATCGGGTATGTTAATTCCATTAGTACTTCCTGTTGATGTGCCACTTTGGATGGTTGCCGTTGCTACAATTTTTGCTGTTGTTATTGGTAAAGAAGTTTTTGGAGGAACAGGAATGAACATTGTAAATGTAGCTTTAACAGCAAGAGCATTCTTATTCTTTGCATATCCAACCAAAATGTCGGGAGATGAAGTTTGGGTAAATACCTCCTTAGAAGAAGGACAAAAAATAGTTGATGGATTTTCTGGAGCAACCCCACTTGCAAAAGCAGTAGAAGGCGGACAAGAAGCACTTATAAATATGAACGCCAGTGTTATGGAATCTTTTATAGGATTTATACCTGGTTCTATTGGCGAAACATCAACATTAGCCATAGGTTTAGGTGCATTGTTGTTATTACTAACAGGAATTGCCAGTTGGCGAATTATGCTTTCAACTTTTGTTGGTGGTTATGTTATGGCAATGTTGTTCAATTTATGGGGAGCAAATCCATTTATGGAACTTACTCCTTTGCATCAATTAGTAATTGGAGGTTTTGCATTTGGAGCCGTGTTTATGGCTACCGACCCAGTTACAGGCTCACAAACCAACACAGGAAAATACATTTATGGATTTTTCATTGGCTTTTTTGCCATAATGATACGTGTTTTTAATCCTGCTTATCCAGAAGGAGTAATGTTGGCTATTTTATTTATGAATATTATGGCTCCGCTTATCGATCATTATGTGGTAAGTGCAAATATTAAAAGACGACTTAAACGAGTTAGTGTTAACGCTTAATTTTATAAAAAAATGGACGTAAATAGCAATAAATATACCATAGGATTTTCCTTAATAATGGTAGTAATAGTAGCATTAATTTTGGCTTTCACATCAGAAAGTTTAAAACCCATGCAAAAGAAAAATGTAGAACTTGAAAAAATGCAAAACATACTGCAATCGGTAGGAGTTAGTGTTAGCCGAGATGAAGCTGAAGCTAATTTTAATCAATTTATTACCGAACAAATTGTGTTAGATTTGAATGGACAAAAAGTTGAAGGAGATGCGTTTAATATAGATGTATTGAAAGAATACAAATCAGGAGGACAAAAAAACTTTCCCATTTTTGTTTATGAAAATAAAGGAAGTAGAAAATTTATTATCCCATTGGTAGGAAAAGGATTATGGGGACCAATTTGGGGATATATTGCCTTGGATGAAGATAAAAACACAGTTGCTGGAGCAAGTTTTGACCATAAAACAGAAACACCAGGTTTAGGAGCCGAAATTAACCAAGGTTGGTTTCAAGCTCCATTTGTTGGTAAAAAAGTTTTTGATGAAACAGGAACGTATAAATCAATAACAGTTATAAAAGGTGGAGCAAAAGATAGCGATTTACACGGGGTTGATGCAATTAGTGGAGGAACTATTACCAGTAATGGCGTTACAGAAATGCTTATTAGAACATTAAAAGTATATGAACCTTTTCTTAAATCTTGATATTTTAATTAACTTATTTTAATCTGAAAAAATATGAGCGAAGCATTATTTTCAAAAAAGAACATGAAACTCATTAAGGATCCGCTTAATGACGACAATCCAATTACAGTTCAAGTATTAGGTATTTGTTCAGCATTAGCAATTACCGTTAAAGTAGAAACTGCTTTCGTTATGGCTATGTCTGTACTATTTGTAATGATAGGAGCTAATGTTATCGTTTCATTACTCAGAAAAGTTATACCTTCAAGAATAAGAATTATAGTACAATTAGTTATAGTAGCCAGCTTGGTAATTTTAGTAGATCAAATTCTTAAAGCGTTCGTTTATGATGTAAGTAAACAATTATCTGTTTTTGTGGGCTTAATTATTACAAACTGCATCATTATGGGACGTTTAGAAGCTTTTGCACTTGGAAACAAACCTGGTGTTTCTTTTTTAGATGCGGTTGGTAATGCTTTTGGTTATGGACTTATTTTAATTGTTGTTGCCGTTTTTAGAGAACTTTTTGGATCAGGAACATTAACCTTCCCAGTAATTGGAAAAATTGAAATATTAACATCATTAGCAGAAAACACAGGTTATCAACACAATGGTTTAATGATATTGCCTCCAATGGCATTAATAACCGTTGGAATTTACATTTGGATACAACGCAGCAGAAACAAAAAACTAATTGAAAATCATTAAATTGACGATAAATAGACTTGAAACTTTAAACATCAAACTTTAAACTTAAACGCATTATGGAATATATTAACATATTTGTAAAAGGTATTTTTATAGAGAACATGATTTTTGCCTATTTCTTAGGTATGTGTTCTTACCTTGCAGTATCAAAAACAGTAAAAACTGCCAATGGTTTGGGAATGGCTGTAATTTTTGTATTAGTTGTAACTGTTCCTATGAACTATTTATTGGAAAACTATGTACTAAAAGAAGGTGCCTTATCATGGTTAGGAGAGGAATATGCAACCGTTGATTTAAGTTTTTTAAGCTTTATTATGTTTATTGCAGTTATAGCTTCTATTGTACAAATTGTTGAAATGGCTGTAGAAAAATTTGCTCCAGCGTTGTATGGTGCCTTAGGAATTTTCTTACCGCTTATTGCTGTAAACTGTTCAATTTTAGGAGGAGCATTATTTATGCAAGAAAGACAATATGCAAACATAGGTGAAGCAACTGTATTTGGATTAGGCTCTGGTGTAGGTTGGTGGTTAGCCATTGTTGCTATTGCTGCAATAAGAGAAAAAATTAAATACTCTCATGTTCCTGCTCCTTTAAGAGGTTTAGGTATCACATTTATCATTTGTGGGTTAATGGGAATAGCTTTTATGAGCTTTATGGGGATTAAACTATAATAAAACAATATTAATTAATAGAAACTAACACGAACAAATATGTTATTAGCAATAAGTACTGCAACCATAGTAGTTGCCATCATTGTTTTTGCAATTGTTACTTTATCATTGGTAACAATATTACTTTGGGCAAAATCTAAATTAACAAGCTCAGGTCCTGTAAAAATTACCATAAACGAAGAAAAAGTAATAGAAGTTGCTGCAGGCTCAACTTTATTAACAACATTAGGTAATGCTGGAATTTATCTTCCCTCTGCTTGTGGTGGTGGTGGAACTTGTCTTCAATGTAAATGCCATGTAAAAAGTGGTGGTGGAAGTATTTTGCCAACTGAAGAACCTCATTTTTCTCGTAAAGAAATTGCTGAAGGAATGCGTTTGGGATGTCAAGTAAAAGTAAAAGAAGATATGCACATTGAGGTGGAGAATGAAGTGCTTGGTATCAAAGAATTTGAAGCAACTGTTGTTTCCAACTATAATGTAGCTACTTTTATTAAAGAGTTTATTGTAGAAATCCCAACAGACATGAACTACAAAGCTGGAGGATATATTCAAATAAAAATACCAGCATGCACAGTAAAATATGCTGATATGGATATTACTGCTCATCCTCAAGACCATCCAGGAGATCCTGATAAATTTAAACCCGATTGGGATAAATTTGGATTATGGCCCTTAGTTATGAAAAATAATGAGGAAGTGGTAAGAGCCTATTCAATGGCCTCCTACCCTGCTGAAGGAAGACGAATTATGTTGAATGTACGTTGTGCAACACCTCCTTTTGATAGAGTAAAAGGTGGATGGATGGATGTAAACCCTGGTATTGCTTCTTCTTTTATTTTTAACCAAAAAGTAGGTGATAAAGTAAAAATTTCAGGTCCTTATGGTGAGTTTTTTATCAATCCGTCTGATTCTGAAATGCTTTACATTGGTGGAGGTGCTGGAATGGCTCCTATGCGATCACACTTATACGAATTATTTAAAACACTTAAAACAGGTAGAAAAGTATCTTATTGGTATGGTGGACGTTCTAAAGCTGAATTGTTCTACATTCACTATTTCAGAGATTTAGAAAAAGATTTTCCAAACTTCAAATTTTATTTAGCACTTTCAGAGCCTATGGAATCTGACAATTGGAAAATAAAAAAAGACATTAATGATGAATCTGGTGATGGTTTTGTTGGATTTATTCATCAAGTTGTTATAGATAATTACCTAAGTAAACATGATTCGCCAGAAGACATCGAATTTTATTTCTGTGGTCCTCCCATGATGAACAATGCTGTTGTTAAAATGTGTGATGAGTGGGGCGTTCCACCAGAAAACGTGCGTTTTGATGACTTTGGAGGGTAACTCATACCTATTCTAATGAAAAAACCCACTAAACAGTGGGTTTTATTTTTTTCTTAAAAAAGCCAATTGTAATATACAAACTATTAACCTGAGTTCGGGTTAAGCAAAATACTGTCAGTTTGAAATTATGTAATAATTTTGTATCGAAAACTAAGTATTTTGCCCATTTCGATACAATTTTTTTTCAAAAAATCACTCAATGTGACAAAATACAGAAACTTTGTCGTTATCCCGAACTCAGGTTATTAATGATTAGTTTTTGTTTGGTAGATTTATTGACAATTCCTCCCTTCCTTTCTTCATTATCATCTGATTTTAGTAACCTTAAACTCTGTTCTTCTGTTCAGTTGGTGCTCTTTTCTTGTACACTCAACATCATTTGCACAATGATTTACCAATTGTTTTTCGCCATAACCTTTATAAGTCAATCTATTTTCATCGATTCCACTAGCAATTAAATATTTAACCGCTGCGATTGCTCTTTTGTTTGATAAAACTAAATTATATTGGTCATTCCCTCTAGAATCAGTATGTGAACTCATTTCAATTTCTATTGATGGATTGTCTTTCAATAATTTCACTAATTTATCTAATTCAAGAGCTGCATCAGGTCTAATTTCCCATTTATCGAAATCATAATAAATATTTTCTAACACAATTGGTTTATCAATTACGATTTGTTCAACTTCAAAATCGGCATAAAAATTTTGTGAATACTTTAATCCTAGCGTAGAAATTTTATCAGTTCGAGTAAAACAACCTATTTTTGTGCAATACAAGTCATAATTTGATTCAGGCTCTAAACTGAGTTTAAATTCACCATATTTATTACTTACCATACTTATTATTTTTCCTGTTTTAGCATTGATTATTTCAACAGTAACCCCTTGAACACGTTTTTGTTTTCCTTTTTCACGAGCTACACCAAATAAATTAAACTTTGGAGGGTGCTTATCATAGATATACATTTTATCAGCATCAGCTCTTGAAGAAGATACAAAACCTACACTGCTATTATTCTTACTTATGTTGAAGCCAAAATCATCTTTTGATGAATTTAGTGGATAATTTAAATTTTCTGGTTGAGCCCACACTTCACCATTAAAGTAAGAAATAAATACATCTAACCCTCCCATGGAATTGTGTGCATCAGAAGAAAAATATAAGGCATCGTCCGTATGAATATAAGGAAACATTTCATTTCCAGCAGTATTTACAATTGCACCTAAATTTTCTGGTTTAGACCACCCCTCATTTTCCCATCTAGATAAATATAAATCCGTTCCGCCATAACCTCCAGGCATATCTGAAACAAAATAAATTGTTTTCTCATCATCAGACAAGGTAGGATGACCTACTGAGTAATCATCGCTGTTAAAAGGAAACTCTTTTAAATTTTTCCACTTATCATCAACTAATGTTGCCGAAAAAATTTTTAGATTATTTTCCTTATTAAGATTTGTTTTCATTTTTCTTTTTAGATAATTACTTCGAGTAAAATAAACCATATTTCCATCCTTAGAAAACGAAGCTGGTCCTTCATGAAAACGTCCATTAATATCTCCTTTTAACAATTGAGGATCCATCCATGAGCCATCACCATCTTTTTTAATTTCATATAAATCTAAATAACTATTGCCTGTCCATTGACTTTTCTTTCTGCCAGAAAAAACTTCTTTGTCGGCAACAAAAACAGCTCCTTCTTGATATTCTAAAACACTAAATGCATTGGTAAATTCATCATATTTAATTGGATGTAATTCATATAAAGTAGTATCCCTGTATCTATCTCCAATAGAAAAACAAGATTTTAACAGCATTTCAGCAACAACATCGTCTTTATAGACTTCTAAATACTTTTTAAAATAAATTATGGCTTCATCGTAGTTACCATTGCTCATTAATATTTTTGCGTAATTAAAATAAATTTTGGGAGAATGATTTTCTCGTTGAACTGCTTTTTCATATATACTACCAGCAACATTCAAGTTATTCATTTTATAATACGTCTCTGCAAGTTTCTCCTCAACCTCATTCGTTTTTGAATAGGCTTTTTCATAATGTATTATTGCTGAAGAATAGGCTATTTTATCATAATAATTATCTCCTTTTTTAATATGATATTGTGTTGAACATCCTAACATTCCAATTAAAATTGCAACACTTGCTGCGTTTATTATTAAATTAGTTTTCATAATTAAATGTTTTTAAATAGTTTAAAAGAAACGTGGTGTTTTTACCTTAGCTAAATCTTTACCTAAATCGACCCCTAACATAATTTCATGCGAACCATGTGAGTGATCATTCAGTTTGGTTAACGTAACATCATAAGAATATCCTATTCTAAAATTTAAGTTGGTTTGATATTCTAAAATAAATGCTAATGCATCATATGAACGGTATGATACTCCAAACCAATAGGTATCTTTATAAAGTAAGCTTAGATTTAAATCTACTTCGAACGGAGCATTTTGAACATATTTAGCTAAAAATGATGGTTTTAATTTGAAATCTGCACCTACATTAAACACATAACCAGCAGTTAGCAAATAATGTCGTCTTAAAAAAGATGATTGAGTTAAGTTAAAACTAAAATCCATATTATCTTGATAGGCAAACAAAGTTGGCACAGAAAATCCAACATAATGTCGCTCCCCATAATAATAGGCTCCAGCTCCAAATTTTGGCAACACCTTGCCCGACATATTATTCTCAAAAACAACATCTTCATCCCAAACTGTTAATTCAGTAAGTCGTGCACTGAATTGGGAAAATCCAGCATTAATACCTAAAGCAAGTTTAGATTTTTGATTAATTCTAATACTGTATGAATAATTGAGAACCATAGTGTTCTGTCTTGTAACTCCAATTCTATCATGAAAAAGAACAAGACCAAGTCCCATATTTTCATTTGGCAAAGAACCATCAACTGATGCTATAGCTGTTTCTGGAGCTCCCTCAAGACCTACCCATTGATTTCTATAGGTTAAAGTTGATGACCAATATGGATGCGAACCTGCATAAGCTGGATTTAAAAACAAGCCATTAAACATGTATTGTGTTACTAATGGATCTTGTTGTGCTTTTGATTCTATATTATATAGAAGTGTAAAAGCTATGATTATTAATAATTTTTTCATGATTTTTGGTTTTAGTATATTAATATTATTTTATTATCTTCTTAAGTCAACATATCCTTTTAAGGTAATATCTTTATCAGAAAAAGCGGTGAATATTACAAAGTAAGTTCCTTCAGGTAAAACTTCTCCTTTTGTATTTTCTCCATTCCATTCGTTTTTATATCCTTTGGCTTCAAAAACAATATTTCCCCAACGATTAAACACTACAATTTCGTTATCTGGATAAGATTCAACTCCTTTTATTACAAAATAATCATTACTTCCATCTCCATTCGGAGAATAACCACTAGGCATTTCTAAAATGTTAGGTTGAACTAAGGTTATTCTTGCATAACCAGTACACCCATTTTCATCTGTAACAATCAATGAATATTCTCCAGCTATCAAATCACTAATATCAATTGTATTTTCACCATTTGACCATAAGTAAACATAGGATGGAGTTCCTCCATATACTATCGAATTAATATATCCATCATTTCCACCATAAACACTTATATTCGTTCCTGAAGGATACTCTGTTGCATCTAATTCAACCACCAAAGGATCTGGTTGATAAATAGTTGTAATCAAATTAACCTGACAGCCAAATGAATCTGTTAGCAGCACAGAAAATGTTCCTATTCCTAAACCTGAAACAACTGAAGTTACACCACCTGTTGACCAATCATACAAATAAGGAGGATTTCCACTGCTTATCACTACCCTAATTTCTCCATCTTCTTTGTTATAACAAGATATATCTGTTGTTGCTAAAGATGCTACTAAATTTGAAACAGAACCAATAGAATCTGTAACTTCAGATGAACAACCATTTGCATCAGTTACTACTAATGTATAAGAGCCTGTAACTACATTGTATAAATTCATAGTTGTTGCGCTATTAGACCATGCAAACGTATATGGCATTACTCCTCCTACCACCTGAGTTTGAATACTTCCGTTTGCAGCTGAACATGTTGCATTATTCACTGTTGTTTGTATTGCTATGGAATCAGGAGATGTAATCGTTGTTGAATAGCCAATTGCACATCCATTAACATCTGTAACAGTTACCTCATAATATCCAACTGATAAGTTTGTTATATCTTCTGAAATTGCACTATTATTCCAACTATAAGTATATGGTAAAACTCCCCCTGACACAGTAATATCAATAGCACCATTAGAACCTCCGTAGCAACTAACATGAGTATTATTTGCAAAAATGGTTAATAAAGTAGGTTCTACGATTGTATCTTGAGCGGTTGACATGCAAGAATTAGAATCCGTAACTGTAACTGAATATATACCTGGAGCTAAATTCATAACATCTTCAGTGATTGCCGAATTACTCCAAACATAAACAAAAGGTGTTGTTCCATTTGTTACTGTAATATCAATACTTCCATCATTAAATCCATTACAACTTACATCTGTTGAAACTGATGTTATTATTGGTGTTGGATGTATTACAACATCAAATGAACATTGTGCAACATTATTATGAATATCTACAACTTCAAATGTATTGGTAGTTGTTCCAATAGGAAAGGTTGATCCACTTGGTAAACCTGCTATT
Organism: Vicingaceae bacterium; assembly: GCA_019429185.1. Lineage (GTDB taxonomy): Bacteria > Bacteroidota > Bacteroidia > Flavobacteriales_E > Vicingaceae > BRH-c54. The sequence continues at coordinate 57,826 of JAHYJH010000001.1, read as the reverse complement.
TGAGTAATTGAAAGTACTCCACAATTATCTGTAGCTGTTGGTGCATTATAATTAACCAACGAATCACAAGATGCTATTAATGGAGAACAACTGATGGCAGGTAATTCTGTATCATTTACTGTAACATCAAAAGTACAAGTTGATACATTATTTACTGAATCTGTTACAGTATATGTAACTGTTGTTGTTCCTACTACAAAATAATCTCCAGGATTATGAGAGCTTGTCATTGAAGCTACACAATTATCTGTATATGTTGGAGGAATCCAATTTACAACAGCTCCACACATACTAATATCATTACTTACTGTAATATCTGAAGGACAATTATATACTATTGGAAATTCATTGTCTATTACGGTTATGGTGTAAGTACATGTTTCGGTGTTGCCAACGGTATCGGTTACTGTCCATACTACATTGGTTACGCCTGTGTTGAAGCTTACGCCATTCAAGGTGGTTAAGCCTGTGGCGGTAGTTACTCCTGTTAAGGTTGCTGTGATACTTGCTACGGTACAGTTGTCTGTAGCTGTTGCATCCCACACATTCGCTGTTTGCGTAAAGCTACATTGTCCTGCATCTACATTCACTGTTTGATTGCCTGCTCCACAAGCTACAATAGTTGGGTTGATGTTGTCTATTACGGTTATGGTGTAAGTACATGTTTCGGTGTTGCCTAAACTATCAATAGCAGTCCAAGTTATAAATGTGATACCTGAATTAAAGGCAACATTATTTAATGAAGTTCCTGTTCCTGATGTAGCACCAGATAATACATACGAAACAGAAGTAATAACACAATTATCAGTAGCGACAGCATCCCATGCAGTTCCTGACACAATATAATCACAAGTTAAAGATGTTGTGTTTACTGTTTGATTAGCCACACAAGAAATAACAGGTTTAGTTGTATCTAAAACAGTTGTTATATCTATAGAATCTAATTTAATACAACCTTCATTATCAGTGATAGTAATATAATAAGTTCCAGCATAAAGATTGGATAAATCTTCATTTGATGAAGTAAAAGATGAAGAACCAGTCCATGCATAAAGATAGGTTGGTGAACCACCATTTACAGTTAAATTCAAAGTTCCATCATTTGCTCCTAAACAACTTACCTCATTTGTCATCACAATACTTGAAGTTATCTCAGCTGGGATTGTAATAGGATAGTTTGTTGAAATACATCCTTTAGCATCTTTGATAGAAATAGAATAATTGTTGTTAACAGGTAAGTTAATCACATAAGTACCCGAAGCATTCCATGTTAAACCTCCGTCAGTAGAAACCTGATAAGGACCTCCATCTCCTCCAATTGGATTAACAGTGACAGGAATAGTTGTTGCTCCTAAAGAGATGCAAGGATTGAAAGAAACAGATGCGACTGTAACATTGGTATCAATAGTTAAAACATAAGGAGAAAGAGACGTACAGCCGTTTGTATCTTTTGCCCAAATTTGATAAGAAGCTCCAACATTTAAACTAAATGTATAAATTCCAATTGGTTGAAAAGTTACTTGATTGTCAAAAGAAACTTGATATGGTCCGCCTGTACCTCCAATAATAGAATCGACATTAACAATTACTGATGAAGCTCCAGGAGAAGGACATGGCACTTTAATATTTTCAATAGAAACCACACTTGGATTACCTATAAATATCTGAATAAGTGATGATTGACAAGCACTTCCATCGCTAATAATTAACTCATAAAGCCCTGGCATTAATCCTGAAATATCTTGAGAAAAACTAACAAAGCCTGAGGGTCCAGTCCATGAATAATAATAAGGTAAGACCCCTCCCGTTGGTGTAATATCTATTGATCCATCATTAGACCCATTACAAGAATTATCAACATAAGTATAAGTTGCATTTAGTTTATTGGGTTGTGTGATTCCTACACTCCCAGAAGCCAGACATTTATTTTCATCCATAACAGTTACGGAATATGTCCCTGGTAAAAGACCTACTATATCTTCATGATTAGCAATTGTAGTTGAACCTGTAACCCAAGTATAACTGAAAGGAAAAGTTCCTCCAGAAACAGTTAAATCTATGGTACCATCACCTGCACCAAAACATGATATATTTGTAGGAACTAATGCTAAAGAAAGAGGATTAGGTTCTGTAATTGTAAATGTTTTAAATGTAGTACAATTAGATGCATCTGTAACAGTAACTGTATAAATACCTTGAGCTAGTCCAGAAACGCTTGTTACATTTGTTGGTCCATGTGACCATACGATATTGTATGGAGGAGTTCCATGAGCTATAACTATATATGCACTACCGTTATTTAATCCATTGCAAGAAATATCTCTAGTATTTACAGCTAAAATAAAATTATTACAAGGAGGTTGATTAATTAACACACTATCATTGAGTGTACATGAATTATCATCTGTAATCGTTAAATAATATACTAATCCTCCAACAGCAGAATTTAAATTAGTAGCAGATTGTGTTGTTTGTCCTCCTGGTGTCCATAGATATTGATAATTAGGAGTTCCTCCTAAAGGGTTCGCTGTTGCACTTCCATCAGAACCACCAATAGTAGTTACATCAGTATGTACAATTGTGTTTGTCATTATTGTAGGTTGAAAAATTGTTGTACTTGCAACATGGATACAATCCACACTATCAGTTACTGTAACTGTATAATTTCCTGCTGATAAATTTGTAGCATTTTGAGTAGTTTGTGCAGGAATTGAATTCCAAACATACAAATAAGGAGGAATACCACCCGCTGGAAAAGATGCAGCTGTTCCATTACTTCCCCCATAACAATCAACATCTGTAGAAGTTGTTGTTACATCAAACGCAGAGCATGTTGGTTTATTTACTACAACACTACCACTAACAGTGCAACCATTAGCATCTGTAACATTTACAGATGCTATTCCATAACACAATGTATTTGATGTTGTTAATGTTGTTTCTGAATTGCTCCAGAGAATTGAATAAGGAGGATTCCCTCCTATTATGCTTACAGAAGCACTTCCATCACATAGTGGGTCTGCACTAATACTGGTGCTAGACATTACTAATGCTAAAGGTGCTGGATTTGAAATCGTAATTGTTGAAGCTGAAGCACAACCATATATATCTCTTACCATTACACTGTATGTTCCTGCTGATGTTGAAATGGATGAACTTGTTGAATTGTTACTCCACTGATAATTTAATGGAGGTGTGCCGCCTGTAGCATTTGCTTGTATAGTTGTAACATCACCATAACAGACAATTGGTGGAGCAACTGGATTTACAAATATAGTATCTGAAAAGCCAATAACAACTTGTGCATTAGCATTCACACAACCGCCTCCAGCTCCTACGCTTGTCAAAGTTAATGTAATAGAGCCACTACTAATTTCTACAGCAGTAGGTGTATATGTTGTTAGCAAAGAGTCTGCTGAAGGATTATATGAGCCTGCTCCACCACTCCATTGACCACCAGTAGCATATTGAACAGAACCGCTTAACAAAACTGAAGGATTAGTTGCACATACCGTTTGGTCTATTCCTGCATCAACAACAGGTGGGTTACCAACTGTAACAGATACTGAAACATATTCACCTGGACAGTAAGGAGTTGTTAATCCATCAGTAACAAAAGCAGTATATGTACCTGCTGCAGTTGCCAAATAAGTGTTTGATGAAGAAACTACTGTGCCTATACTATTTTTCCATTGGTAAGAAAAATTTCCATCTCCACCATTTGCAGTAGCTGTTAGAGTTACACCACTTCCTCCCACACAAAATGAAGCAGGGTTAGGATTAACTGAAAGTGTTAACTCTCCAAAAGTATATAACCGAACTGTATCTACAGAAGTATAAGCTCCACAAGAAGATGCTTGAGGAGTTCCACTAATTTGATAGTCTATCCATGCAGGAGTACTTAAACCTGGCGAAAAAATAGGTTCATCACAATTGGTACAACTTAACAGTGAGTTATATGCTCCAGGAGTGGTATTACCAGTGGATGAATTTATTGATGTTATAACTATTGAATTTAATCCATAAATATTCAGAGGAAGTGAACAACCTGATCTGGTTGTATCATCAGCAGGGAAAATAGGTTTTGGGATTTGCTTAAAATAATAGGTGTTTTTATTTTTTCCTGGTTTATAATAAGTTACTTTTAAATAACCTGATGGATCTAATGTAACACAGGTAGGAAACCCAGCATCAATAAGACCTCCGCAAGTACCTGGAACAATAGAATCTCCACCAGTAACAACATTGTATTTGGCAGCATCTCCAGGAGGATTTGCTCCTGTAAAAATATCCACTTCTATCATGGCTACTTGTGGATGAGCTTTTACATAGAAAGAAACATAATTTTGGTTTCCATTAGGATTACCACAACATTGCTCCGCCCTTGTAACTTCAGGAGTTATATACATACTATCTGGTTTGGCAGACAAGTCAATGTTAAAATGAGGCACACCATTATTACATTCAGGTAGTTTTGTAATTTGAGCATTTATGGTTTTTCCAAAAAATAGAAAGCAAACCAATAAAAGCAGTCCGATTTTTTTTAATTTTGTTTTCATGTCCTTATATTTATATGTTAGTCTATTTAGTATCTGTCCATTTAGTCGAGAGTTTGATTCAGAATGTTCGAGTTCGAGGTTTCGAAGTTTTTTAAATTCAGGAGTTTACTTGTGTAAATGACTGATTTAAAAAACGAGAATAACGAAGAAATCGGACATTATGGACAAACTCTATTTAGTCTATATTTTCACATCTAATTCATACACAAATTTCAAAACTTAGTATTTAATATAAAATGATTGTTAATATGCTACAATCTGCTATTTTGCATGAATTATAAACCATAAATCTTTCAAAGAATAAATCTTTATATATCTATCAATTGGAATATCAATTTTATTAACTTCGCCTTTTATATATACAATTTCATTGCATGAACAAAACATTATCTAACAGAATTAACAACCTTAGCGAATCACAAACATTAGCTATGGCAAGGTTAAGTAGAGAATTACAAGCCGAAGGAAAAGACGTTATTAGCCTTAGCATTGGAGAACCCGATTTTAACACCCCCGATTTCATTAAAAATGCTGCAAAAAAAGCGTTGGATGAAAATTATACACACTACACACCCGTTCCCGGTTATTTAGAGTTAAGACAAGCCATTTCAAAAAAATTTAAACGAGATAATAATTTAGATTATTCCCCTGAGCAAATTGTTGTTTCCACTGGAGCAAAACACGCCCTTACCAATTTAGCATTAAGCATATTAAACCCTGGTGATGAAGTCATATTGTTAGCTCCATATTGGGTAAGTTACATTGAAATGATAAAAATTGCTGAAGCAACCCCTGTGTTAATTGCTTCTTCCATTTCAACCGATTTTAAAGTTACTCCTGCTCAAATAGAAGCTGCCATTACTCCTAAAACCAGAATGCTTTGGTTTAGCTCTCCTTGCAATCCGAGTGGTTCTGTTTATACCAAAGAAGAACTTTTTGAAATTGCTCAACTGCTTAAAAATTACCCTGATATCATTATTGTTTCTGACGAAATTTACGAACACATCAACTTTATTGGAAAACATGAAAGCATTGCTCAATTTGACTTTATAAATGAGCAGGTAGTAACTGTAAATGGCGTTTCTAAAGGATTTGCCATGACGGGTTGGAGAATTGGCTACATTGGTGCTCCCAAATGGATTGCTGATGCCTGCACAAAAATGCAAGGACAATTTACTTCTGGAACTTGCAGCATTGCCCAAAAGGCAGCTCAAGCAGCCCTTGAAGCCGATGCCTCTGTGGTTAGTGAAATGGTTATTGCCTTTGAAAAAAGAAGAAACTTAGTTTTTTCCTTATTAAGCGAAATCCCTGGTCTTGTTTTAAATGAACCAAAAGGAGCTTTTTATTTTTTCCCTGATGTGTCTGCCTATGTTGGAAAATCCTATAAAAATACCACCATCACTAATTCTAGTGATTTATGTATGTTTTTGCTCGATGAAGGTTTAATTGCCTTAGTTAGTGGTGATGCTTTTGGAAATCCTGAGTGTATTCGTTTATCCTATGCCGCTTCAGAAGAAGTATTAACAGAAGCCATAAAACGCATAAAAAATACGTTGGCGTTGCTTTGTTAAGGAATTAAAAGGTAATTCATAACCAATCAAGTAGTTAATTACTCTTGCTTAGGAAGAATAATTGAAAATAAATTTGCTTCTCTCAAAAAACTGTTTTACATTTGTTTCTCATTTATAAATTTTTAATTATGAATTCAATCGTCAATCGTCAATCGTCAATCGTCAATCGTCAATCGTCAATCGTCAATCGTCAATCGTCAATCGTCAATCGTCAAATTTTCAATTTTAATTTTTAGTATGGGTTGGCTGAGTTCTATAGCTATAGCCCAAAATCCGAATAGCAACCCCAATGCACAAGCACCATGGAAATTAAACGGTAGTCAAGTCGATACCACTCAGTTTGTTGGTACTATCAATAATGTTGACTTAGTTTTTAAACGAAACAATGTTGAAAGTTTTAGATTGTTGGAAGATACGGCTGCCAAGTTTTTTGGAAATGTGTATTTAGATAAATTTAGGATTCACCCAACACCTCCTCCTTCCTCTGGACCGATTCAGGAAGCAAGAATATTAACCATTAATCCTGTTGGTCGAATAGCACTTTCAAATTTAACAATCCCCCAAGATGACACTTATGTTTGTAGTTATGTTACCCCATGGGTATTTGCTAATGGCACTACTACTGATGATGATATCGCATTATGCCCAAATTTTAAAAGCGTAACCATAGCAGGAGATTTAACCATAGGAGGAATAACTAGGTTAAACACCACAGCAATAGGCGTTGCTGCTGATAATGAAATTCAGCTAAATATGCGAAGCGTAGGAAAAGAAGTCGGATTTCGATTACTCACTATTCCTTCTACAGCAACATCATCAACAAAATATGCTTTTCAAAATAGGGTTATTACAACAAATATAATTGCCTATTCGGTAACCAATCACAGTACCAATCAAGATGTGTTTGTAGTAAAAGGAGATGGAAGTGTAGGCATAGGAACGGATAACCTGAATTTCTCAAAATTAAATGTTGTTGCACAAAATGAAACAGGTTTAACAGTTGCAACTAATCATACAGGAGATTACGGATATGGAATACGAAGTATGGTAGCAAAAAATAAAACCAAAGCATTTGCTGTTTATAATGCTGAAACACAAGAAGAAAGTTTCGTAGTGTTGGGCAATGGAAATGTAGGCATAGGCACAACCGCAGTTAATGGTGCTAAACTTTCGGTGGAAGGAGTTATTAGAGCAAGGAGAGTAAATGTAGATGCTGCAAGTATTGTTTGGTCTGACTTTGTTTTTGAACCCAATTATAATTTAATGTCTTTAATTCAATTAGAAAATTTCATAGTTAAAAACAAACACTTACCCGATGTGCCTTCTGCTACTGAAGTGAAAGAAAAAGGCATAGACCTTGCTCAAATGGATGCTATTTTATTACAAAAAATAGAGGAATTGACACTTTATATTATAGAACAAGATAAAAGAATTAACGAGTTGGAAGGTAAATAAGTATGAATAAAATACTAAAATATAGCATTATTTTTATTTTGAGTGTTTCGGCAGTTAAGTTAAAAGCTCAGCGACATGAAATAGGTGGAAGTATTGGATTTGGGCAAGTCCTAATTAATCAAAATCTTGATGAACAAACTACATGGATGAATCCCTTTAACATAAAAAACAAACAACATTTATTAGCAAGTTTCGATTATTACTATACCCCAAAATATGCCATTACCAGATTCAAAACAGGAATTGAAATAAACCATAGAAATATACAACGCTCTGCTTCACATTTTAAAACAACAAGTCTTACTGTTCCTATTGGAGGTGATTTCTTTTTTGGTAAAAAAGTTCAATTCATGGCTGGTTTTGGCTTACTTAATGTATTCACGTTGGCAGATGATGTAACATCTAGCGATTATAAGGAAACAAAGAAAAATTACAGTTTACTTTTCGAGTACAATCTCGGATTGAATGTGAAAATTTCATCTAATAAAAGAGTAGGATTAATGTATCAAAAAAATAATGGGATTACAGGTGTATACAATGAAATTCGTTATTACCACTCATCATCATCAGAAGAAATTCCCAAGAAATATTATGATAGCTTAATCCTCTTAAAATTTATTTATTCGTTTGACTAAATTTAAAAAAACCTATGATACATATTAAGAAAATTTTATTGATATCATTTTTAATTATGCATATAGTATTAAATGCACAGATAGACTGTACTTGCAAAGGTTGTTGTAATGACTGTGAAGTGACTACTGTCCAATTTAACGATAACCAAATCTGTAACCCCAACCCATGGATATTAGAATTTGAAGATAATTTCAATAATAATCAGTTGGATTTAATTAGGAATAATAACTCTCAAAATATAAAAAAACCTCCTTCTTACGAAATAAATTTTAATTTAAATAAAGCAATCTTATCGCAAAAAGGTATTAAAAATCAATATGGTTTTGGCATCAGTTTGTTATATCTACTTTATAGTAAGCAACATTTTGAATTTTTGTCAGGAATGGAATATAATAATATTAATTTTATTAAAGATAAAATATTTATAGATAGATTTTCCAGCTATAATGATGTTGCTCTTAAATCACATTCTCTATCTCTCCCCATTAATTTACGATTTAATATTAGTAGAAGTTCAAAAGTTTTTATTGAAACAGGATTTTTTATCACATCAATTTTTAAAGGTCAGTCTAAAGGTGAAATAGTAACTTATAACAATCTTACACAACAATATTATAGTTATTACAATAAAGATAGTTTCGAAAGTGATTTATACCATGGAGGAAAATTTGGAATTGGAATCAACTTGCTAATTAAAAATATTAAGTTTATTATGAAAGTTGAATATAAATATAGTTTTAGTGGAGTTAATATTTATGATGATTTTTTTCGGATAAACACACTTAGATTAATTTTAGGAATTAGGTTTAATTAAAGTTATCAAAAACAATATATTAGTAATATTATGAAAACAAAGAATATCTTACTTCTGCTTATTTTTTATTATATAAGTTACGTCAATTTATATTCCCAATGTTCTTTAATTCCCCCATACATTATTGGTATTCCCATGTGTAACCCTAATCCATATATCCTTACTTTTGAAGATAATTTTAATGGAAATTCATTAGATTTAAATGAATGGCGATTAACCAATCAACCAGGGGCTTTAATTGGAGGTGATTCATACCAAATATATACTCTTGAATCTGATAATGTTGAAGTTTCTGGAGGCACATTAAAAATAATTGCTAATAATACTGCTAAGACCAGACCTGCCATTCCTTACAAACCTCATAATCAGATATTAGAAGATGGGCTACCTAACCTAAGAACATATCAATATTCTTCTTCTGCCATTTGGTCTCACAATTTTTATAGAGAGGGTAAGTATGAAATAAAATGTAGAGTTACTAAGGGAAAGGGCTTATGGCCTGCATTTTGGTTATTTGACGGAGATAGTTCTCCAGGTGGTTCTCATTGGAGTGAACTTGATTTTTTTGAATTATATTATGATAAAGATTCATACCATAATAGCTTTAAATATACAAATAATATTCATTTTGATTTAAATAATGATGGAAATACTACAAATGAAAAATGTTCTTTCGAGATGGCGAGAAACGATCTTAACAATTGGCACACTTTTACTTGTTATTTCACAAGTGATAGAATTGATTTTTATATTGACAATATTTTTATTCATCGTAAATTCAGATATATTAATACAAATGCTGAATATAAATTATGTAAATCAAACACTTATCAAACTCAAGCAATGGAGCAAGTAGCATGGCCAAGATCTTATATGAATATTGTACTAAATATGGCTATTGAAACAAGTAAAACAGGCAACCCTCCTAATTCACAAACATTTCCAGGTGTTTTCGAAATAGATTATGTTCGTTATTGGCGTCAAGAACCTGTGCAAACTCCTCCATGTTTAGTGCCTAATACTAGGAAATTAGCTAACGGTTTTTTAATTAATGGCAAAAGAGATAAAGTTATAGAAATTTGCTTAAACGATCCTATTATATTATCAGGAGTTCATCCTAATCCATCTTGCCCTCAATTAATTTCTCCAAATATACATCCTGAAAATAGGTCTATTTTTGGGAGTTGCAGTGATAATGATGCGTTTCAGTGTAATTCAAATATTATATCATGCATTTGTTGGTTTTCAAGTCTTTTTATATCTGTTACATTAGTTAATGACAACTTAACTCCTGTTGGTCCTGAATTTACAAAATGGCAAAATTTTAAAAGCCCCGATTTAATTAATGTGGGTGGAATAAATGGAGAATTTTACTTAAATCCTATTGATTTAAGAAATTATCTCCCTTCACCTTATATTATTTTTCAAAGTGGACAAACCTACAGAATAAAAATTGCTAATTCTGATTTTAATGGATGGTCTGAATATACTAATTATATTCATTTTTTTACTAATAACCGAACTATTACTGGGCAGAATATCACAAGCAATGTATATGGTAAAAACATCACTATATCAAATTCTACAGTAAGCCAACCCATAGAAGTTGTAGCAAGTGAATCTATTGTAATTTTACCTAATTCAACTTTAAATTTAGGCACATATAGAATTGATGAAGGATTAAATTGTAATAGCTTTTTGAGAGTTGACGTTCCAAATAATGAAACCTATTCAAAAGGTATATCTAACAACTCTTTATATTATCAATCTGATAAAGAGTTTGAAGTTATAGATGAAAATTCTATTGCACCCATAAATGATAAAGTACATATCTTCCCCAACCCCACCTCAGGCAATTTTACCATTACCCAATTAGAACAATTTGCTGGTGGCAACATCACAATTACAAACCTTATGGGGCAAGTGGTGTTGGAGCAACAAATTAATGTGTCAACACTAAATATCAACCTTGCTAATCAACCCAAAGGAATTTATTTGGTAAGAATAAACTCCCAAAAAGAAAGTGTGGTGCAAAAAGTAGTTGTAGAGTAGGAAAAAGTACTTAGGAGTTAAGAGTACTTGCATTAACTAAAAAGCATATCACCTATGAAAATACTTCTCTTAGTTCTATTAAAGTTTATTTTTTTAACTAGTTTCTTAGGACAAAACACCTTAATTCCTGATGTAAATTTTGAACAGGCATTAATTAATTTAGGATATGATTTGGGTGTACCTGACGGAACTATTTCAACCGCTAATATTGATACCATTAGTTCTATCTATCTTAACCAAAAAAACATCAGTGATTTAACTGGAATAGAAGATTTTAGTGCATTAACGGTATTGTATTGCTCTGATAATAATTTAACCAATTTGAATGTTTCACAAAATGGAGCATTAGTTCAATTGTATTGTACAGACAACAGTTTAGTAAACTTAGATGTTTCGCAAAATGCAGTATTAACTGGTTTATGGTGCGGTGGTAATCAACTTATCAATCTTATAGTTAATACTAATTTGAATGCTTTGTTTTGTTTTGATAATCAATTAACTAGTTTAGATCTATCTCAAAACAGTAATTTAGAGTATTTGGATTGTGAAAATAATCAACTCACTTGTTTAAATATTAAAAATGGAAACAATACCAATATGCAATCTTTTTATGCTACAAATAATCCCAACTTAACTTGTATAGAAGTAGATAATGCTTCGTGGTCTGCCACAAATTGGACAGATATAGATCCATCAGTCACATTTAGTACCAATTGCTCAAATCCATGTATAGTAAATATTAATCATCTAACTTCATTCTCTAACTTTTCGATATACCCCAATCCAACTAACAGTCTTATTAACATTGAATTCAACACCAATAAATCCTATTTTGAAATTGAAGTATTTAGTCTTTTAGGAGAATTGGTTTATGCAACCAAAATGAATAGCTCAAAGCTAATAGTAAATTTATCCACCCATCCAAAAGGAATTTATTTGATTAAAATAAACTCCCAAAAAGAGAGTGTGATGCAAAAATCAGCCGCTATTAAAAACCTTCTTTTCTAAAAAAAGGCGTAACGACACCACGAAGCACCGTAGGTAAATTTCTCTTATTTAGACCTTGAAGGTCTTGCTGTGATAATGACAAATTTTTCTTTTGAATAAAATGCCTAACAAAAATAATAAAAGGGATATTTGTTCTACATCTGTTATAAAGTATATTTAGTACTTTTGCAACCTTATGAATCCAAATAAAAAAGTCTCTTTATATACACTTGGTTGTAAACTGAATTTTTCAGAAACATCTTCCATAGCACGTATGTTTGAGGATGAAGGATTTGCTCGTGTTGATTTTGATGATACACCCGATGTGTATGTGATAAACACCTGTTCCGTTACCGAAAATGCAGATAAAAAATGTAAGCAACTTGTAAATAAAGCATTAAAAATAAATCCTAATGCATTTGTTGCCATTATTGGTTGTTATGCTCAATTGAAACCCGAAGAAATTGCAAAAATTTATGGTGTTGATTTGGTGTTGGGTGCTTCCGAAAAGTTTAAAATCATTGAACATCTAACTCAAATTGAAAAGAACGAAACCGCTCAAATTTTTGCATCTAAAATCAAAGAAGTAAACCAATTTATTCCTTCTTTTTCGCAGGGAGACCGAACTCGTTCTTTTCTGAAAATACAAGATGGTTGCGATTATTTTTGTTCGTTCTGCACCATTCCGTTGGCTCGTGGGAAAAGCAGAAACAATTCCATAGCCGAAACCATAAAAGTAGCTCAAGAAATTGCGTTAACCAACGTGAATGAAGTTGTGCTAACAGGTGTAAACATTGGCGATTTCGGACAAGGAAATGACAATGAAAGCTTTCATCAATTGGTTATTGAACTCAATAAAATTCAAAAAATTAATCGCTATAGAATATCATCCATCGAACCCAACTTACTAACAAATGCAACCATAGATTTTGTAGCACAATCAACTAAATTTATGCCGCACTTTCACATTCCTTTGCAATCTGGCTCAAACAAATTATTGAAAATGATGCGAAGAAAATATGAAAAAGAACTTTTTGCAGACCGGGTATATCGCATCAAAGAAAAAATGCCTCATGCGTGCATAGGAGTTGATGTTATTGTAGGTTTTCCTGACGAAACAAACGATGATTTTTTAGAAACCTATCAATTTCTAAATGAGCTTCCCATCTCCTATTTGCACGTTTTTACCTACTCTGAAAGACAAAATACCACTGCCGTTAAATTAGAAAATCCTGTTCCTAAAGAAGTACGTAGCGACAGAAGCAAAATGCTGCACATCCTTTCCGAAAAGAAAAAACGCTTTTTCTACGAACAACACCTCCATAAAAAATTCAATGTATTGCTCGAAACGGAACAACATGAAGGCTTTTTAAGTGGATTTACGGAAAATTATATAAAAGTGAAAGTACCTTATGATTCAACCCTTGAAAATACCATACAATCCATAAAATTAATTGCTATTGATAATGAAAATACAATGATTGGGGAGTTGGTAGATGGAATACAGAAGCTGGAAGTTGGAAGTGGAAAGATGGAATACTTACAAATGACAATTAACAAATAACAAATAACAAATAGTAAAGGCTTTGCGTGTTGGAAACCCCTCCCCTTAGGGGAGGTTGGGTGGGGCTAATAACAATTAACAATTAACAAACAACTTATTTCATGTTCCCATTTCTATCTGATTTATTGAACTATTTATTTGGAATTTCTTTTTCCTTTCCATTACCTATGTTTGGATTTATGGTAGCGTTGGCATTTATTGCAGCCAACTTACTTTTTGTTCGTGAAATGAAACGAAAAGAAAACGAAGGACTTCTCTCCTACTCCATTATAAAAGTTGTGAAAGGAGAAAAAGCCAGTATAAATGAATTGATTGGTAACGGAATTTTTGGATTTGTGGTAGGCTACAAAATTGGAGGAATACTATTTAATTATGCTGAAGCTACAGCCGATTTACCCGATTTTGTGCTTTCTTTAAAAGGAAATTTAATTGCAGGAATTGTTGGAGCAATTGCACTTGCTTATTTAAAATATAGAGATGCCGAAAAACAGCGTTTGCCCGAACCCAAAGAAGTAGAAGAAAAAATGCACCCTTACCAACATGTGGGCAACATGACTTTTATTGCTGCCGTTGGAGGTATTTTAGGAGCAAAACTTTTTGATGCCATAGAAGATTTAGAACGCTTTCTTGCAGATCCAATTGGGGTGCTTTTTTCTGGATCAGGACTAAGTATTTATGGAGGTTTAATTATTGGCGGTGGAGCTGTGATTTATTATGCTTACAAAAAAGGATTAAAATTAGTTCATGTTATTGATGCTTGTGCACCGGGATTGATGTTGGCTTACGGAATTGGCAGGATAGGTTGTCAGCTTTCGGGCGATGGAGATTGGGGGACAACTAACGAACTGCCCATGCCCGAAGCATTAAGTTTTTTACCCGAATGGATGTGGTCTTTTACCTATCCGCACAATGTAAATGCAGATGGAATTTTAATTGCTGCTTGTGAAGAAAATTATTGCGAAGAACTATGTAGAAAAGGCTATTGCTATGCCTTAGAAAAACCCGTTTGGCCCACTCCTTTTTATGAAACCATCATGGCATTCATCATTTTTGGTGGACTGTGGCTTTTTAGAAAAAAAATAACCATTCCCGGTTTAATGTTTTCTATTTATCTTATTTTTAATGGAATAGAACGGTTTTTTATTGAAAAAATAAGAATAAATCCCGATTATAACATTTTTGGTATGAAAGCCACACAAGCAGAAATTATAGCTATAATATTATTTTTAATTGGAGTTGTCGGTGCATTTTATGTGATTCAACAAAACCGAAACAAACCAATAATTAATAACCATTAACGGGTGTACGACAAATTTCACTTTCAGTAAAAAAATTATAATGAAAGTTTTGGAACATTACAAGAATTAAGTAAGGGAGCGACCTCTGATAAAATTCGTTAGTTTTTTTAACTGTTAAAATTAGCGATGGCAAAAGAAAGCAATCCTTGAACTGCTTATAAACAAAAGAGAGAGTAGGCATATTCCTTTGATAAATCAACAACGAAGAACAAATGCAATAGGGCTTGGGTTGTGCGGCAATTTTATCAGTAAAAAAACAAGAGTTTTATCAGCAGTCTTGATTTTTTGTTTCTTTTTGATTAAGCAAAAAGAAAAAGTTAAAATCCTCACACTTCCTGTTAACCGATGAAAAATAGTAAAAGAGAAATTTGTCGTACACCGCAATTAAAGAATAACAATTAACCATTAACTAATCCTCAATTTTGTTAATAAATTTATCCTCCTTCCCTTGTCAAAACACAAAAGATTCCTATACTTTGTAAATCTGAAAAAAAAGTAAGTATGACACACCTAAAAGAAGGCGATAAAGCGCCAGAATTAAACATCAACGACCAAAACGGAAAGCCCCATGCTATTGCAGATTATTTAGGTAAAAAAGTAATCATTTATTTTTATCCAAAAGATGCTACCCCAGGTTGTACGGTTCAAGCATGTAATTTAAGAGATAATTATAGCACCTTACAAAAACAAGGATATGAAGTAATAGGCATTAGTGCAGATAGCGAAAAATCACATCAAAAATTTATTGAAAAGAAACAGCTAAATTTTACGTTGTTGGCAGATGTAACCAAAGAAGTACTAAACCGTTATGGCGTTTGGGGTGAAAAAAAATTTATGGGTAAAACCTACAATGGAATTCACCGAACAACTTTTGTTATTGATGAGAAAGGAATAATTGAAAAAATAATAACCGATGTAAAAACTAAAGATCACACCAATCAAATAATAAATAACTAAACTCCAAAAATATAGAACAATGGCAGCAGTAAAAGAAGTAAATGCAGAAAAATTAAAAGCCCTTCAATTAACCATGGACAGACTTGAAAAGTCGTATGGAAAAGGCATCGTAATGAAATTAGGAGATTCTCCCGCTCAAAATGTAGATGTTATCCCTACAGGTTCATTAACACTCGACTTAGCCCTTGGAATTAAAGGCTATCCAAAAGGACGAGTAGTTGAAATTTATGGACCAGAATCATCTGGGAAAACTACCCTTACCATTCATGCTATTGCCGAATGTCAGAAACAAGGTGGAATTGCTGCTTTTATTGATGCTGAACACGCTTTTGATCCTACGTATGCTACGGCTTTAGGTGTAAACATTGATGATTTAATCATCTCTCAGCCCGACAATGGCGAACAAGCTTTGGAAATTGCAGACAACCTTATTCGTTCGGGAGCTGTTGATTTGTTAATTATTGACTCTGTAGCTGCACTTACACCAAAAGCAGAAATTGAAGGCGAAATGGGCGATTCTCAAATGGGTTTACAAGCACGTTTGATGTCTAAGGCATTGCGTAAATTAACTTCTTCTATCCAAAAAGCCAATTGCTGTACCATCTTCATCAATCAATTGAGAGAAAAAATTGGAGTAATGTTCGGAAACCCAGAAACTACCTCAGGTGGAAATGCCCTTAAATTTTATGCTTCTATCAGAATTGATATTCGAAGAGCTACGCAAATTAAAGACGGTGAAGAAATTACTGGAAACCGAACAAAGGTGAAAATCGTAAAAAATAAAGTGGCTCCTCCTTTCCGTAAAGCCGAATTTGACATTATGTATGGTCAAGGAATTTCTAAAGTAGGCGAAATTATTGATTTAGCAGTGGATCACGAAATCATTAAAAAATCTGGTAGTTGGTTTAGCTATGGCGATACCAAACTCGGACAAGGAAGAGATGCAGTAAAAACATTAATCCAAGACAACCCGGAATTAATGGATGAATTAGAACAAAAAATTATTGCTATTTTAGAAGATAAGTAATACTTTTTGGGAGTTTTGACGAATTTATTTTTTTCGGCATTACAGGATTTATTGTGAACATTTTTTTTACTAATAATAGAATAAAATAATACAATGTGGCTAAAGCCCTTTTGTTATTTGTTTTTAATAGCCCCAACCTTAAGGTCGGGGCTATAAATCGTAATCAACTCCTATGGTTTTAGTCACATTAGTATGTATGTAGTGATTTTTTATGTCAATTTATGTTTAAAAGCATATTTGTTTTTATAAAAGAACTTCAATCTTAATCCTGTAGTCCCTTTTTTTCTTTATCAAGACATGGCATTTAGCTAGTAGTTAGCGGGAATGGAAAAATTCCAACCTCAAAATAGATAATTTGGAAAATGCATTGTATTAAAATTAATTAGTGCCTGTCCATAAAGTCGAGAGTTTGGTTCAGAACTGAGCGAAGCGAACTCACGAACACAACTAAAAAACAATTTAATATTGTGAGTAATGTTCGAGTTCGAGGTTTCGAAGTTTTTTAAATTCAGGAGTTTACTTGTGTAAATGACTGATTTAAAAAACGAGAATAACGAAGAACCGAGCGAAGTGAGCTCACGAACCGAACAAAGTGAGTTCACTCACACTTATAAAAAAAATAAGCAAAAGTGAGTAATACCTATAAAAAAAATAAACAACAATGAGTAAAACCTTTAAAAACAATAGATACTTTGAATAAATCGGACATTATGGACAAACTCTAATTATATAGGAGACGGTAAGGAAATTAAGGATTTACTCCCTCCGCTATCCCCGAATCCGCCTGAGGTGGAGAGTGCCAACACTACCACGTGCGTAGACTCCCTTTAGGGATTAGGGGTGTGCGTGATCCTTTAAATTTTCTACATCAATATTTTTAAAATATTGATAATAAGTAAGTTAAAAATTAGTTGTATAGGAGTTAAATGAGTGAGTTTACGTGTAAGCTGTAAGCATAACTTAGTTACGGTTTAAAATTTTAACGCAGAGAAAAAGAAAAAGTGAAAAAACCGAAAAGCTATCTGTGTTGAGTATAAATAAGTATATATTGTTAACTTTGTAGTAACATACTTAGAAAACCACGCTAAAAAGTTTAACACACAGGAGAATGATTACTGGCTTTGTGCGTTGGATTCCCCTCCCAATAGTTCCGATAGCTATCGGAATCGGGATGAGAGAGGCAGGGGTGTGTAACTATAAAAATATAAACACGTGAAAAAAAATAAATTATTTATTATTATACTCTTACTTATTTTAGGATGCAACAAAGACGATAATAGTAATATTCCTTTTGTGCATGTAAATATTTTTATGCAAACCACAGACCCTCAGTTTATTGGTTTAAATGCCGTTAACAGTTGGATTTACATAGTTGGCGGTTCAAGAGGAATTATTGTTTATAAAGTATCTAACGACCAATTTAGAGCTTTTGACAGACATTGTACCTTTCAGCCTCAAAATACGTGTGCATTAGTAAGTATTGAAACCAATAACATTTCAGGATTAGATGCTTGTTGTGGATCTCGTTTTTTAGTTACAGATGGCAGCGTTTTAAATGGTCCAGCTGTACTTCCACTTCGAGAATACAATACATCATTTGATGGAGCGACACTACGTATTTTTAATTAGTGAGTGCAGTCTAAAAAGTCATTTTTTTGCCACTAAGACACAAAGGCTCAAAGTACCACGAAGTTTAAAATATTAAAATTCAGTTCTTTGTGCATCTTAGTGACTTAATGACTTTGTGGCATTTTTTATTTTTTTAACTTTTTAGACTGGACTCATTAGTTCTATTAAAAGGTAAAAATTAGTACTATAATTGGATTCTCTTTAATTATAACAATTTGTTAATAAAGCAACCAATATTAAAAAATTAAGTCTAAGTAATCAATTATGATTGCTTAATATTGTATATTGCAATTAGATACAAAAAACCTTAATCTTGAGAAAACTCATACTCATATTGTTTTTATTAGTAAGTATGTTAGCTCTTGCTCAGCGACCTTATATAGAGTTTCGTGAAAATAAAGGACAATGGGAAGAAAATGTAATGTTTCGTGCCCGAATACCTGCTGGTGATTTATTTATTGAAGAAAATGCCCTAACCTACCGTTTTTATAAGGAAGAAGATTTGAATAGAATTGATGAATTACACCATCAATTTATCAAAAATCCAACACATCAAGATTCTATTATTAATATGCACGCTTTTAAAGTAGAATTTAAAAATGCCCTCACTCCTACCTTTAAAACATCAAAAGTTCGTCCCGATTATGAAAATTATTTTGTAGGAAATGACCAATCAAAATGGGCTTCCAATGTGAAAAAATATGAAGAAGTTGCTTATCAAGAACTCTACAAAAACATTGATTTAAAATTCTATCTAAATAAAGGAATTTTAAAATATGATTTTATTGTTCTCCCTGAAGGGAATCCTAATCAAATTCAATTAGACTATAAAGGTGTTGATGAATTATTTTTAAAAAACGGAAACTTACATATAAAAACATCTGTAAATGAAATTATTGAACAAAAACCTTACGCTTATCAACTCATTAATGGCATCGAAAAAGAAGTTAAATGCAGTTTCGTATTAGAAAATAAAACACTCTCCTTCAAGTTTCCAAAAGGATATAACAAAGCATATCCGTTAATTATTGATCCTGCACTTATTTTTGCTTCCTACTCTGGGGCAACAGTTGATAATTGGGGATTTACTTCCACATTTAACGATGCTGGAAACTTATTTGGTGGAGGAGTAAGTTTCGGTACTGGTTATCCGCTAACTTTAGGAGCCATTCAAGTACTCTTTGGAGGAGGTTATACCGATATTTCTATAAGTAAATTTTCAACCAATGGTTCTCTTTTGGAATATTCAACCTACTTAGGAGGGGCTGGTGCCGATTATCCTCATAGTTTAATTGTGAACAGCAACGATGAATTGCTTGTTTTTGGTACAACCAATTCTCCCAATTTTCCAACAACTGCTGGAGCTTATTCCACCGTTAAAAATAGTGGTTATGATATTTATGTTTCCAAATTTAGTGCTAACGGACAAGTCTTGTTGGCTTCCACTTTTGTTGGAGGATCCTCAAATGACGGACTTAACAGTGCTGCACCTCTAAAATACAATTATGCAGATGACCACAGAGGAGAAATTATTGTAGATGCAAATGACAATGTATATGTTGCTACTGTAACTAATTCAACCGATTTTCCTGTAACTGCTGGAGTTATTCAAACAAACAATGCTGGATCTAGTGATGGTTGCGTATTCAAATTATCACCCAATTTAAATACATTACTTTTTTCTACTTACATTGGTGGTACTGGCTTAGATGCTGCCTATTCCCTTCAATTTTCTACTACGGGCGATATTTTAGTTGCAGGAGGAACAACAAGTTCTAATTTTCCGACAACTCCAACAACATTAAACCCGACAAGTTTAGGAAATACTGACGGTTGGGTTGCCAAAATAAATAACTCAGCTACCAACCTTATTGCTTCCACTTACATAGGAACAGCAAGCTCTTACAACCAATGCTATTTTGTCCAATTAGACACAGCAGATAATGTTTTTGTTGTTGGGCAAACAGTTGGTGGTTATCCCATATTTCCTGCAACAGTTTACAACAATCCTAATAGTGGTCAGTTTATCCATAAACTCACTCCCGATTTATCAACCACCGTTTTCTCAACTACTTTCGGAACAAGTTCTGGACAAATTGATATTGCTCTTTCTGCATTCTTAGTGAATGAGTGTAATTATATTCTTATTTCTGGTTGGGGAGGAGCTGTAAATGGAAGTGCTTTAGCAACAAATAGTACGACCAATGGATTACCTATTACTCTTGGAGCAATTCAACCGACAACCGATGGAAGTGATTATTATTTAGTTATGTTTTCTGAAGATGCCAACACCATTATATATGCCACCTTTTTTGGAGGAAATGCCAGTTTCGACCATGTGGATGGAGGAACAAGCAGGTTCGATAAAAGAGGGATTGTTTATCAAGCGGTTTGTGCTTCTTGCTTTGGTGCAACTTCCGATTTTCCTACTACTCCTGGAGCTTGGTCAAACACAGACAATGGTCCAAATTGTAATTTGGGTGTTTTTAAAATGGATTTAACCAATTTAACTGCCGATGCTGAAGTATTTACTACACCTTTTTACTGTATTGGTGATACCGTTCATTTTCAAAACCTAAGTAATGGCGGTGTTTCCTATTTTTGGGATTTTCAAGACGGAAATACCTCCACCGACTTTCAGCCTTCCCATGTTTTTGACTCTGTTGGAGTATATCATGTGATGTTAATTGCCCTTGATTCTATCTCTTGTATATTAGTGGATACCGATTATGTAGATGTTTTTGTTGGTGGTCCACCTACAGCCATAACTAACCCTGTTAATGCTATTTGTAGAGGTGATTCCGTTCAGCTCAATGCATCAGGCGGCACTTCTTATTTTTGGAGTCCAAATTATAATATTACTAACGATAGTATTGATAACCCTTTCGTTTTTCCAGATACCACAACACTCTATACCGTTATTGTTTTTGATAGTTGTGGAATTGACACTTCTCAACTATTAGTAACCGTTTTTCAAAAAAACATTTCCATTTCTCCTGATACATTAATCTGTATTGGTCTAAGCATACAAATAAGTGCTTCTGGTGGAGTTGCCTACACTTGGCAACCAGCAACATCACTCAACGACACTACTATTGCTAACCCTATTGCATCTCCAACAACCAGCACAACGTACACAGTTGAAATAACGGATGCCAATTCCTGTGTTTGGGATACCTCTGTTACTGTTTCTGTTGACACTATCGTTCCTATAGCTTTAACAATGAATGACACTATTATTTGTTTAGGTGATACTATTCATTTTCAAAATTTAAGTACTAACGCTTTTTCCTATTTTTGGGATTTTCAGGATGGCAACACCTCCACCAACTTTCAACCTTCCCATATTTTTGATTCTATTGGCACTTACCAAGTTTTGCTCATTGCTATCGACTCCATTTTCTGCATGTTAGTAGATTCTGATTATGTAGATATTATTGTTGGTGGTCCACCAATAGCCATAACTAATCCTGTTAATGGTATTTGTAGGGGTGATTCTGTTCAACTTAATGCTTCAGGTGGCACTTCTTATGTTTGGAGTCCAAATTACAACATTACTAACGATAGTATTGATAACCCTTTTGTTTTTCCAGATACCACAACACTTTATACCGTTATTGTTTTTGATACTTGTGGAACAGACACTGCTCAACTATTAGTAACCGTTTTTCAAAAAAACATTTCCATTTCTCCCGACACTGTAATTTGCTTAGGACAAAGCACGCAACTCACCGCTTCTAGTGGAGTTTCTTATGCTTGGCAACCTGCTGCATCACTCAATAATGCTACTATTGCTAACCCTATTGCATCTCCAACAACTAGCACAACGTACACAGTTGAAATAACGGATGCCAATTCCTGTGTTTGGGATACCTCTGTTACTGTTTCTGTTGACAGCATTGTTCCTATAGCTATAACTATGAACGACACAACTATTTGCAAAGGTGATACCATTCAAATTTATGGATCAGGAACATGGGGAAGAACTTATAATTGGACTCCAACAGCCACATTAATTAATCCTACCGATTCTAATCCATTCGCATTTCCATCTCAAAATACCACTTATATTATGGAAGTAATAAACGGATGTGGGTCTGATTTTGACACCATACTTGTTTCTATTTTTGAAGTGTATGCAACCATTGTTGATGATACCAGTGTTTGCGTTGGCGATAGAGTTAATTTATGGGCAACAGGAGGTGAAACCTATTTATGGTCTCCGACAGTTGGAATGAATAATCCGAACATCAGTAATCCTTCTGCAACTATATTCGCCCCAATTACTTTTAGTGTTGCAATTACAGACACCAACAGTTGCACAACTATGCTTTCCGTTTTTGTAGATACACTTACCAAACCATTGATTGATTTAGGTTTAGATATAAAAACCAATTGGGGTAGCCCTGTTCAATTAAATGCCGTTTCCAACGGACTTGTTTTTAGTTGGTCGCCAACTCAAGGATTAAGCTGTTCCGACTGCCCTAACCCAATAGTTAATGTAAACCAATCATCCACTTTTATGGTAACTGTTTTAGGAAAAAATGGCTGTTATAATTACGATACAATTTCAATTTTTTTCGATGGAGCTATTTATGTTCCTAATTCATTCACTCCTGATGGTGATGGTATAAATGATATCTTTTTTGCTTATGGTGTTGATATTATTGAATTTGAAATGTATATTTTTGACCGATGGGGTGAAAAAATATTCTATTCAAACGATATGAAAAATGGCTGGGATGGTTTATACAAAGGTACTTTGGTTAAAAACGATGTGTATGTTTGGAAAGTAACCTATAAAGATGTGCTGAAAACTTATGGAGAAATGCTTGGAACCGTTACATTGGTTAGATAAAGTAAGTAAACTAAAAACTCAAAAAAACTGTCACTTCGAGTAGTCCGAAGCATGAGGGCGTATCGAGAAGTTGATAGTTTTATAACTAAATAACTGTTCTCGATACGATTCAACTCCGCTAAAGCTCCGTTGAACCTACTCGAACTGACAAAAAATACCCTTTGCGTAAAACTACGTAGCACACCTAAGTAAAAGCACCTAGACCACTAATTACCAGTAAATTAATTTTGTTTTTTAATTTTTTGTTTTTATCTTAGCCACATTAAAATTACTTTTCTTATGTTTCAACTTTTAATTCATAACACCCACCAAAACGCTACAACTCTTACAGCCGTAGAGAGAGAGAGAGAGAGAGAGAGAGAGTAAATCTTACACACTTTTTATTAGTTCATTTAATAAGTTTAGGAGGGCTGCCTATGATTAGATAGTCCAACCTTTTATTGCTTTATCCTTTTGCCAAGCAAAACCAAAAGCAACTTTTTTGCTTATTTTTGAGTTTATAAATAATAAGCGTAACTAACTTTAATTATTTAAACCAAACTTTTAACAATTGCTGAACTTTAAAAACATATTGTTATGTGTTCAGTTCCCGAAAACTCGGGAGTATAAACCTTTTATTAAATTTTTTCTTTTATTTATAATTCAAAATTTAACATTTAACATTTCCTCCGCCCAAAACCTCGTTTTTAATGGCGATTTTGAAATTTATGATACGTGTCCGACAAATATATCTACCCCTGGTGATTTACAAATAGAACATTGCACGGGTTGGACTGCTCCAACTAAGTTGGGGACTTCTGACTATTTTAATGTGTGCAATAATGCTACAACTTGGCAATTTGCTGGTGTACCTCAAAATCTATTAGGTTATCAACAACCTTTAAATGGAAATGGGTATTGTGGTTTTTTGGCATTTGATGCAACTTTTGGAACTCATTATAGAGAATACTTACAAACTAAGTTAATAAATCCATTAGAAACAGGCAAAAATTATCGTTTATCTTTTTACGTAGTAACACCTTTTGTGGGATACACTGTTTCAAAAATTGGTGCATTATTTAGTGCAAATGATTTTAATTCCAATACGTATGCTGCTATTGTTGACCAACCACAAGTTATTAATACTAGTGGATTTTTAACAGACACCTTAAATTGGATAAAAATTGAGGGAGAATTTGTAGCTGATGGAAATGAACAATTTTTAACTATTGGCTATTTTGTAGATACCACATTTCTTTTTACGAATGATACACTAAACACTTCACCTGACAGCATTCTTGTAGCTCCGATGAGTTATTATTATGTAGATGGAGTTGAATTAGTTGAAGTAGAATTTGAAGTAATAATTCCAAATATTTTTACTCCAAATGCTGATGGGATGAATGACTTATTTGTATTGAATTTCCCTTATGAGAAAGTAGAAATATATAATCGTTGGGGGCAAAAACTATTTGAAAGCAACAATAATGAATCTTTTTGGGATGGTAAAACCACAAGTGGAAATATAGCCTCAGAAGGAACTTACTATTACATTATCACAACAAAAGAAAATACATATAAAGGTTTTATACAATTGTTAAGGTAATTAAACTTTAACAACATGAAAAATTTAAAAATTCTTTTAGGTTTACTACTTATAAGTAGTTATTCTTATGCTCAACCTCCAACAGGAACACCTCCTCCAAATATTAACAATACAAGTCAAACTTCACAGAGTGCATGGTATAGAGGTGGCAATAATCCCATTGGTTTTGCTGGTACCAACAACATCTTCGGCACAATGTGGAACAGCCCAATTTATACTTATACGAATGGGATAAACAGAATGACCGTTTTCGGAAATGGACCACTAAATACCGATGGAAGAATAGCTATGGGAAATGACCTACCTCTTGGTTTCACGCCAACAGCTCGCCTACATTTACATCAAACAGAGCCAACATTAGGGTTGGTTAATACTACAACTAAATACACCGACCTTTCAACAGGTTTTAATGCCAATGATGGTTTTGAAGTAGGCTACTCTTCCAGTTCCACTATTCCGTTTTCAACATTTGCTCAGCTTCGAAACAGAGAAAATACCCCTATGAAGTTTTTTACTACAAACAGAGAACGCATCCATGTTAATGCTGACCGAACTGTTACTCTTGATGGATATAATGTGCCAACAAATGGTTTTGTAGGAATTGGAAATCCCTCCCAAGGAGGTTTAAACCCTGGTCTTTGGGATCAAAGAGGTCCTTTCTCTTTGTTACACTTAAACGGTAGAACTGGTTTCAATTCTTTTGTATTTGCAGGAGGTTATCGTCCGTGGATGCGAACAGGGATAACTTTTAGCGACCAAATAGATTTGGGTTATGTTGGGCTACGCTCTGTTTTTCCACCTGGAAACATCAACGAGATGGTTATTAATATGAGCAATGACCCTCTAGCAAGTTTTGGTCCAGATGATATTGTTTTTCGTTTTACAGTTACTGGAAATGGGAACACAACTATTGACGATGATTTTGATGTTTATAACGATTTAGATGGTCGTCATCTTGCTCGGTTTACTGGTTCAGGAGATTTTGGTTTAGGACCCGTATTTGGTGTAGTTCAATCCAATCCCAACTATGTAAGACCAGCTTCTTTACAACATCTTAGTTTAATGAAATTACGCTCGGTTTATACGCAATATACCAATAGAGATGATTTAATAAACACAGGAACAGAAGAAACAGTTAATGATGGATTAAGAATAGGAATTAGAGGTGAACAAAATCCTTTTATGAATGGAAATGCCTTGATGTATAACCAAGAAACCAGACATTTATTGTTTTCTACCGATGTCAACACCAACAACATAAACATTGCAACAGGTAACACCTTAGAGCGTATGCGTATTACCTCCATTTCGGCACCAACCAATTTGGCAAGTGGTGGTTATGGTGTAAACAATCCTGCTGGTTTAAATGGCGAGATTACTCGAGTAGCCATTAGCCTTGACCCTAACAATCCAATTACTCGCCCATTAAGTTTATTGCATTTGGGGCATAATACCGTAAATACAAACAACGATGGTTGGAGGGATTGGATGAATGTAGGTACTTTTACAAGTGATGATATCGACAACATATATGTTGGCTTAAAAAATGAAGGATCAACTCAAGATGCTGTTGTAAACTGGGGTAGCGACTCACTTGATAACCTACGATTTATTTTTACTGAAAATTTAGCCTCATCTAATCCGAATGGTGGAGCTGTAGCCAGTGGGTTAGAAGTAGCTCGTTTCGACCCAAAAAAAGCCAGCACACTTCCAACTCCAAATTATGGTATGATGGGCATAGGTAATTTCTCTCCTACGGGACCCAACACCGCTCCTGCCGATGTGGTAGATGCTAAATTAGATATTGATGGAGATTTGAGAATCAGACACGTAACCGAAGATACTACCTTATTGCAAGTATTGGTTATTGACAGCAACGACCATAATCGGGTGCATTGGAGGTCTATTAGTGATTTTGGTGGTGGTGTTGGTAATTATTGTTCCGACCCTCAAAATCCTTTAATAGGTAGTTATGAAGTACCTTTAAACAACTTTAACTATTATTTTAGTGGAAATGGCTTGCCTAATACGAATAGTGTTTCTGTAGGTACACCTTGTTCAACTATATTACCTGCTAAATTTAATAGTTATCAAAATGCAGGAGCTCTCGTTGGAGTAAATACCATTGCTGGTGGTTTTTCAAACGAAGATGTTGCTAGTGTACCTTTCTTAACTTTTCGTGGAATTTTTGCTGAAGCGATAGGTATTCAGGATCCCACATTAAAAACAACAAATATCGGTGGTGAATTTAGAGCTAGAAACTCAACAATTAATATTGGTGTTAGGGCAAGAGTTATTAACTCCATATCAAACATTTCTGCTAGTTCAACTGCTGGTGATTTTCTTGCTAACGGTCCTTCTGGTGCAAATCAAGGCATCATCTCTCAGGCAAGTAATGCCACTTCTACAAATACTGGAGTTCAAGGCATCGCTTTTTCAGCTTTTACACCATCTAATCAAAACATTGCAGGTTTGTTTATGTCAGCAGGTACTACTGTTAATAGTTATGGAATCTATGCTAGTGCTTCTGGAGGTTCTGCTACAAATAGAGCTGGTTTTTTTAACGGTAATGTAGAAATTATTAATGGTGTTCTAATCTCCGACCAAATGTTTAAAACCGATGTTGAAAATATTAAAGGTGCAACAGATATTTTAAGAAAACTAAGACCACATACTTACCAAATGGATACTGCCAATTTCCCTCAATTTAATTTTGAAGAAAGATTGCAATATGGTTTTATCGCTCAAGAAGTAGAACAGGTATTGCCCGAATTAATACATCAATCACATATGCCTGAAAAATTAGATAGTTTAGGAAACATCATTTATCCTGCTGTTGATTATAAATCATTAAACTACAACTCGTTAATTCCTATTACAGTTCAGGCTGTGAATGAAATTAATGCAAAAATTGATAAATCTACTTTATCCGACCAAACAGTAAAAACCAACGTGCAAACATTAAATGGTTCGTTGGCAAAAGTAAAACAAATGCGTGGCGTTTCTTACGCTTGGAGTACTTCTGCTCAAAACAACATGGAGTTGGATAGTTTAGAACACATTGGTTTTATTGCTCAGGAAGTTGCTGCCGTAGAACCTTTGTTAACTTTTGTTGATGATTCTAATTTAGTACACGTAAATTATGATCGTGTTGCTCCTCTTTTGGTTGAAAGTGTGAAAGAATTGGATGATAAAATTATAGCAAAAGATTCTATTATCAATAACCTTGAAGCAAGATTGGCTTATTTAGAAGCTTGTATAGAAAGTGCCAATATTTGTACTGGAAACAATAGAACAATGAATAACGAGTCCAATAATGACAGAACAACCCAAAGCGTTAAATTAGAAAACATAAACGCAATCATTCTTCAGCAAAATCTTCCAAATCCTTTTGCGGAAAGTACACAAATTAACTATGTGCTACCTGAGGATGTGTTGAATGCTAAAATGTTGTTCTATGATATGAACGGACGTATCATCAATGAAGTAAACATCAACGAGCGTGGTAATGGAACACTTACTGTATATGGCGAAAACCTTGAAAAAGGGATTTATACTTATTCGCTTATTGCTGATGGCAAACTCATTGCTACCAAAAAAATGGTGAAAAAGTAAGGTTTAGGAAGTTTATAGAAATTTTACTAACTCATCCTAACTTAATAAAAAAGCCTTGAAATTAAAAATTCAAGGCTTTTTTTATCTAAATTTCTTATATCGATGTGATTTTAAATGTAGCATAAAAGCTCCTTAAAATCTACATCGGCATTATACTTTAGGAAATACCTAAGCGGCATTAAAAAGTTAAAATGGTATTACTTCTTAATAATCAATTTATTCGTGTATTTTTTTGAACCTATTACCTGAACAACATAAGCTCCTTTTGGAAGATGAAGCAAGTCTAACTTATGAAAACGGTTTTGAGTTTGCTCAGAAATAACAAGCTGACCAACAGAATTAATTACTGAAATCTTTACAATTTCTGTTAGATTTTCTGATAAATCAATCGTTATAAAATCTTCTGCTGGATTTGGATAAGCAGAAAAAGTAGAAGTTAATTTATTTTCAGCTATTCCTACTGTAAATGTGCTACAATCTTTTTGATTCGGTTTTTTGAAATTGGATGGATTGCAATCTAAAATATTAAAAAGAAAGGTTGTTAAATTATCGTTAGTTGTATTAAGAATTGGAGTAGAATTAACAAAAGGAGGATGGTCTGAACCAGCATAATCATCTAATTCATTATACGTATTTAAATTGTCCATACGAATATTAATAGGACCACTTCCATAAAGAAAAACAGGAGTAAATCCATTTAATGGTTTTCCATATCCAAATTTAACAGTTTGATCATCATAAGAATGAGTGGCATATAAAGGTACATCGTTGTCATTTATCCAAACTGTATCTGCAACGCCCCCAGCAAATCCAAAAGTTCCATTTACTCTTGAACAATATCCTGGATTACCACTATTGCCTTCAATTCCACCAACTTGGTTTACCCATGTTTGCCATTGTGAACTTAATTTAGTGATTGTATCTCCATAAGCTAAATTATAAGCTAAAATACCTCCTGCAGAAGTTCCTCCCATAAAAATTTGTTCAGGATTAATTTTATATGTATTTGCATTAGCTGCATCTTGTTTAAAAAATCGAATTGCAGCTTTGCCATCTTGAATTGCCATAAAAACAACTTTAATGGTTGTTTCTTCTGCTATCAATGAAAAGGCACTTGGAGCCAATCGATAAGATATAGAAGCACATACATATCCCTTTTTGGCTAATTCAGTTGCCATAAAAACAATTTCAGGTGAATTTCTTGAGCCTCCAGAAAAAGAGCCTCCATGTGCAAAAATAACTAACGGACGATTGGTTTCAACATCACCTTGAGGTTGATAAATATCCATATACAAATCAACATTTGCATTATTTAAGTTCATATTACTGCCATATTGAACGGTAGTTACATCAACATTAGTAAAAATATTGGTTTGATATCGGCTGTTGCATTGAGCCATTAACTGAATAGATATTATGGATATCAAACCCAATAGAAGGTAAATTTTTTTCATAAAATAATTTTTTAATTAATAATTAAGTTTAAAGATACAATTAATAGTGTTAATACAATAAAATTTTAACTAAAATAATACTGTTTAAAATTGATTTCCTAAGATAAATTATTTTATAGCAAATAGTTCATTAGCTTCTCGCCATAATCCATCGGCATTTGGAGCAGGAGCAATAATTTCTACTGGTTCATTTTTAACTGGATGGATGAAATTTATTTTTCGAGCGTGTAAACTTATGGATGCATCGGGGTTTGAACGAGGAGAACCATATTTTAAATCTCCTTTAATTGGACATCCTATTGATGCTAACTGCACTCTAATTTGATGATGTCTGCCTGTTTTTGGATGAATTTCTAATAAAAAATAATTTTCAAATTGATGAATCACTTTATAGGTTAATTCAGCCCTTTTTGCTCCATTAAAATCAGTTAATTTAGCTGTTGCTTTATTTTTTTGTTCATTTTTAATTAAAAAATGAACAAGAGTATCTTCATTTTTTGCTGGTTTGTTTTTAACTATTGCCCAATAGGTTTTCTGCACTTCTTTATCCTGAAATAGTTGATTTAATCGAGCTAATGCTTTGCTTGTTTTTGCAAAAAGCACAATGCCGCTTGTTGGTCTGTCAATTCTATGAACTGTCCCCAAAAATACTTCACTGGGTTTATTGTAAACTTCTTTGATGTATGCTTTCACATAATCACTCAATGGTTTATCGCCTGTTTTATCTCCTTGAACAATATCTCCCGATTTTTTATTAACGGCTATAATGTGGTTGTCTTCAAATAGTATTTCAATATGTTGGGTTGCGTTATTTTTCATTTAGTAGTTTCAGTTTTTCAATTATAAAATTTTGTTCTATTTCATTTTTATAGCTTTTATCATCTTTTATCCAAATTTTTCTTTCAATAGTTTCTCCCGTTGGTGTTGCAATTTTCAACACATATTTATTTGGAGGTAATATCATGATATAAGAACCTTTTGTTTTATTAACTTCAAAAATTCCTTGTAAATCACCTGTTGTTTCATTGAATGCTTCAATGGTTAATGGAAAATTTACAACCGTTGAGTCTTTACTAAAAACAATTCCTTTTACAGTAGTTAGTTGTTCATCATCATCTTTAAAATGCACTCTATAAATGTCTAAATCGCCTTCAGAATCTTTCCTATAAGCAGAAACATAGGCTATTTTTTTGTTGTCGGTGAAGCATATACTCATATTATCATCTGGAGTATTTATTGGGTAACCTAAGTTTTTAGGAGTTGACCATTTTTGACTATCTTCATTCCATTCTGATTTAAAAATATCATATCCACCAATGCTTTTATGCCCTTTTGATGCAAAATAGAGCGTATTTCCATCATCAGTAAGATAAGGATAGTTTTCATCTTCTGAGGTATTAATTTCATCACCTAAATTAGTAGGCTCTGCCCATTTTCCATTAGGTAGTTTTTTTACAAGGTATAAATCAAAGCCTCCTTTTCCTCCGCTTCTATCGCTTGTAAAAATCATTGCCATACCATCATTAGAAATTGTTGCTGTTGGTTGTTTTGAACTTTTTTCATTAATGTGTTTGTTTTCTATTTTCTGTGATTTTCCAAAGGACTTTTTCCCTCTTTCAGCCAAATGTAATTGGTTTTTATCTTTAGGATTATCTAAATAAAAGAAAATATATTTTCCATTTTCAGAATAACCAGCTACTTGCTCATTTCCATAAGAATTGGGATAACCATAACTCCTAGTTTTACTCCATTTTGTACTTTTAAAAGATGAAACATAAATATCAGCGGTGTAATACCCTTCTAAGTCATAAATTTTCCCTGTTGTGCCTTCTCTTCGTGTTGAAAAAATAACCTGATCTTCATTTGGTGAAACAAAGGGCAAATATTCTTTTCCTTTCGAATTTACACTTTTACCAAGGTTTTCAAAAGACACATTCAATGGTTTCTTAACCAGTTCTTTAGCATTTTCGCACATTTCGATTATTTTGTTGCTTTGTGCTGTTAAAGAAGAATTATCTTTGAATTGTATGTATTTCTTTAATGTTTTTATGGCTAAATCATATCTATTGGTTAGGTGATAACCTCTTCCTAAATGAAACCAAACTTCTTTTGGAGCTTCCACTTTTTTAGAAACTTGTTCTAACATCGCAACTCCATCATCCCATTCATAGGTATTGATTAAACTCACTCCAAAACGAAATTTATATTCTAAATTTTTTTG
Organism: Vicingaceae bacterium; assembly: GCA_019429185.1. Taxonomy (GTDB): domain Bacteria; phylum Bacteroidota; class Bacteroidia; order Flavobacteriales_E; family Vicingaceae; genus BRH-c54. The sequence goes on along the minus strand of JAHYJH010000001.1, from coordinate 25,544 downwards.
ATTTTTTTTGTATAATTCTCTGTATAATTCTTTTGCTTTGAGGAAATTACCATTGTTATACATTTTGCTTGCATTTTCAGGTAATTCGTAATGTAGCTTTTGGGAAAAAGCAAATTGAACTACAAATAAAAGGAAAAATAATAATCTCATTTTCACGTGTTTATATTTATTGTTAACCCCCTCTAACTCCCCAAAAGGGGGAGAATTTCCATCACACAAAGCCTATAATCATCTCCCTGTGTGAGAAATTTTTACTCATGGCTCGTTTCATTTCCGAAAAGTAATAATAAATTTTAGAAAAAAATTGATTTTATAAGAACATTAAAAATTCAATTTTTTTCAAGTACCTTAATTTTTATTTTTTTCTTATCTTTGCCCTTGCAGAGAGGAAGCAAACTGTGATCACTCACTGGATGTTTACCTTGTGTAGCCAGACTTTTAGTTTGGCTATTTTTTTCGGCTCTTTCAGAGCCGAGCAGAGAGGTAAGCTCCTGTTCCTTCACTTGGATATTAACTTTTTCTTTTTGACAATAATTTTCGTCAAAGGCTTCGTTCTTTTTCCATAAAGCATAAATGGTTGTTAGTAATTTTTTTTGTACAGCAACATAACTTTTCATTTTTATGCCGTGTTTTTCAAATGTTCTTTGATATAAGTTAAAAAACACTTTTGTTTTAGCAGTTACAACACAAAAAGCAGGCATAAATAAACAACGTCTAATTCTGCTGTTTCCTTTTTTAGATATTCTTGTTTTGCCAGTATGTTTTCCCGATTGATTTGCTACTACGTCATATCCTGCATAACTCACTAATTGTTTATTGTTCTCAAACAATTCAAACCCATTGGTTTCAACTAAAATAGTAGCTACAGTTAAGATGCCTACGCCTTTAATTTTACAAATATGCTCTACTTTTTGAAATATAGACGGCTCTGAATGTAGTGCTTTTTTTATATCTGTTTCTAGTTCTGTTAATTGTTTTTCAATCAATTTTACACTTGCTTTTAGCTGCTTTAAAACGGTTTTTTCTAAATACATTCCGTGTTCGAGTGCGTGAATTTGATTTCTTACAGAGGTTTTCATTTCTTGCAAATTTTGGTGCTGTCTAGTTAAAGAACGAAGTTTGTAAAAAAACGCCCCTAATGGTTGCCACTTTTTAAGACATTGTTCCGCTCCCATTTGTGCAAGTCCTTTTGCATCAATCGAATCAGTTTTTGATTTAAGCCCTAAAGATTGTAAATATCTTTTTGCTTTATTCGCAAGAATAATAGACACAGAAAAACCTTGCTGATAAAGAAATAAGGCACAATTTTCGTGATATACTCCAGTGACTTCCATACAGGCCGTATGTTTGTAAAATAAAGCACAAGTTTCAGGAAATTATTAGTTTTATGATATCAATTCTATAAACTATAAAAACTAGAAACTTATGCAAACACAAAGTAACAAATTAGATTTTAAAGGACAAAACATTTATGTAGGTTTTGACGTACATTTGAAAAGTTGGAAAGTAACAATTATGACAGAAAAACTTACTCATAAAACATTTTCACAATCTCCTAAACCGGAATTGTTAAAGGACTATTTGGTAAAAAATTTTCCCGGAGGGACTTATCATTCAGCTTATGAGGCAGGCTTTTGTGGTTATTGGATACATAATAAATTAAAATCTTATGGGATTAATTCCATCGTAGTGAACCCGGCAGATATACCAACAACGGATAAGGAAAAGGTTCAAAAAGAAGATGCTAGAGATAGTAGGAAAATAGCAAGATCATTAAGGAGTGGAGATTTGGTTGCTATTCACGTTCCATGCCTAAAGACACTTGATGATAGGAGTTTACTGCGAACAAGGTCAGCGTTGGTAAAGGATTTAGTTCGAAATAAAAACCGCACAAAATCTTTTTTATACTTTCATGGAATTGAGATACCTGAATCTTTTTCAAAACAAACTGTTTGGTCAAAGAAATTTATAAACTGGCTGAACGCTATTGAAATGACTGAGCAAAGTGGAAAAGACGCTCTGAATGCAATAGTTGGAGCGAGTATAGATTTAAGAGCATCTGTTTTACGTGTTACAAAACAAATTACAGCATTGTCAAAAACAAAAGAATATTTGGAGCAAGTAACATTATTACGAAGTGTTCCAGGAATTGGTTTATTGACAGCAATGATAATATTAACAGAACTTGAAACAATAAATCGTTTTGAAAGTTTTGACAAACTATGTGGGTTTATCGGTTTAATTCCATCGATCCATTCAAGTGGGGAGAACGATGTTGTGGGCAATATCACACGCAGAGGTCACAGTGTTTTGCGTGGTGCAATTATTGAAAGTGCTTGGATAGCAGCACGTCTTGATCCGGCATTAACAAAAAGCTATCATGATTATTGTAAACGAATGGAACCCACTAAAGCAATAGTAAGGATAGCAAAAAAATTACTGAATAGAGTTAGATATGTATTAAAAAATAAAAAAAATTATGTATCCGCAGTGGTTAAATAAAATGAACCTCTATAAAAAACACCTTCAAAAGTGAGACTGCTATTAGTGTCTTGCAGTTCCAACTATTTTGGAATCTGCTTCTGACAGGCCGCAGCTCACTTACTATAAAAATTAAAGCACGGCAATGCAGCCCGCAATTAATACGGTTCTGCTGATAGAAGGATGTTTTTATAGATTTGGTTCATTACATTACATTACAATAGTATAGTAAATCTTTGAAAGAGGAATGAGTTTTTATTAGCCATATTTGACATAGAATGTTTAAAAAAATAAAGCCCCGATTAAAGGGCTTTATCTAAACATTCCACGTCATAAACCTTATTGCTGTTGAGTTGCTCTCCAGCAGAGCTCAATTCCTCTTCAGATTTACAATGGTAAAGTTAAAAATAATTATTAAAAAAAGTGTCCTGAAACTTGGATTACAACATAGAAGACTCTAATTAGAGTGAGTCTGTAAAGTCCGATTTTTTTTCAATTTTTTCCTTTTGGAATTTTATTCCAGCCAGTTTTTTGGGGCTAATTTCTGTAATTTTTTTCTATTAGTCCATTTTTTTTGTTTTTATCATTTTTATCTGTTTTTTTCTCTCATTTTAAAATTATTGAACATATCTTTCCCATACCATACACGCTTGTATATGGTTTATGTGAACTGGTATATTTAAACCAGTTTCACTATATGGGCTGTCATTACCCTGATATTGTATGCAATCACGCTCCATAGTACTTTTGCTACAAAACGGTTCCAACCTTTCCATGTGCAGCGTACCAAGTTGAAGCCCCGTTTTATGTTGGATATTATTGCTTCTGCACCACTACGCCACTTTTTTAGTCTGGTTTCCATGTTTTTGCTGCTAACTATATTTTGCAGGCTACCGACAATTTTGTTGAACACAATATTTGCGACACCTTTTTCTTTTGTATATGACTGATTTGCCAACGAAGCATAACTCCCATCGTTGGCAAATCAGTCATATGCAAAAGAAGTATTAGAACATAGAACGAATTAAACAAGAAATTTATCAGCAGTCTTGATTTTTTTTGTTTCTTTTTGATTAAGCAAAAAGAAAAAGTTTAAAGCCTCGCTGTTCCTATTCATTGATGAAAAATAGTAAAAAGGAAATTTACCTACGGTGCTTCGTGGTGTCGTACATCCAACTTGAAGCATTACAGACAGAAATTAGTAGTGCGTACAATATTTATTCTATTATTACGTAATTTAGCCAACCATTGAAAGACTAAAGCACATCGAACTAAATGAGAATAGTAATATTTCTGTTTTTTTTATTTACCTATAGCATTATAAATGCTCAAATAGGAGGAGAAAAAGTATTTAACTTTCTCGATATACCTGTTTCAGCCAGGCAAGGAGCTCTTGGCGGAAGTGTTATTGCCATAAAAGATGATGACCCAAACTTATCCATAGACACCCCATCCTTACTAACTGCTGACATGCACAGTTCACTTACATTTACTTACTTAAACTATTTTTCAGATATTAATTATGGATATTTTTCCTACATCAATGATTTTAAAAAATATGGAACATTTTCAGCTGGAATTAAATACATTGATTATGGAAAATTTTTGGAAACAGACGAAGGAGGTAATGAATTAGGAAGTTTTTCGGCAGCGGAATATGCATTTATTCTCGGTTGGGGAAAAAACATAGACTCCTCTTTTTCGGTTGGAGCAAATTTAAAACCCATTTATTCGAGACTTTATTTTAATTCATCCGTAGCCTTAGCTCTTGATGTAGTTGGTACCTATCATAATGCTAAAAAAAACTTTACCACATCACTATTAATCAAAAACATAGGCAGGCAACTAACAACTTATACCGAAGATGCTAAAAGAGAAGCCTTACCCTTTCAAATCCAAGCAGGAATTTCAAAAAAATTAGCACACACACCCATTCGTCTTAATGTTGATTTTATTCACTTACAAAATTGGAACTTAGCTTTTAATGATTCTACCATTGTCACTAATCAAAACACGGATTTAACTCAAGAAGAAAAAAACGAACGAAACAAAACAGGAATTACAAGCGAGTTTTTTAGACATATTGTTGCCGGAGTGGAATTTTTACCATCAAAAAATTTTATGATACGATTTGGCTATAATTTCAAAAGACGTTCAGAACTTGCTTTTGATAATAGAGGGAAATTGGTCGGGTTTAGTTGGGGAGTAGGTTTTCGAATTAAAAAAATTCACATCAGTTATGGAAGTGCAAGTTATCATTTAGCAGGTTCTTCCAATCATTTTACAATTACAACCAATATTTCGGATTATTATAAGAAAAATCAAGTGATTGCCGAAAAACCTAAAAAAGAAAGAAAAATCCGAAACAAAAAAACTTCCACAGAATGAAAAAAATAATAATTGCAATTGATGGATATTCGTCTTGTGGAAAAAGCACCTTAGCAAAACAATTGGCTAAAAAACTTAATTATGTTTATATCGATACAGGCGCAATGTATAGAGCCGTTGCACTATTTGCATTGCAAAATGGATTTATTGATGTCGATTTTTTTGATGAAAAAGCACTGATTCAACACTTAGATAAAATAAATGTATCCTTCTCATTCAATGCAGAACTTAATACTTCTGAAACTTTTTTGAATGGAAAAAACATAGAAAAAGAAATTAGAGGAATTATTATTTCCAATTTAGTAAGCAAAATAGCAAAAATAAAAGAAGTACGTGCTAAAATGGTAGAGCTTCAACGAGAAATGGGCAAGAAAAAAGGGTTAGTTATGGACGGAAGAGATATTGGTTCAGTAGTTTTTCCTGATGCTGAATTAAAAATTTTTATGACCGCAGCTTTTGAAATTAGAGCAAAACGAAGATTTGAAGAACTCAAAGCTAAAGGCGACAACACTTCCTATGAAGCCGTTTTAAAAAATATTGTTTCGAGAGATGATGATGATACCAGCAGAACAGAAAACCCATTAATAAAAGCACCTGATGCTGTTGTTCTTGATAATTCCAACATTAATCAGGAAGAACAATTTCTTATAGTGATGAATTTGGTTAATGAAAAATTAAAATCATAGCCAAACAATTCTAACTTTTTAACCTTTAATAGGTTATCAAAAGTCATCATAAAGACATCAAAATCATTTTACTTTACCATAAATAATTGTAAATTTGATACCATTATTAAAAAGAAAAAGAATAATGATGGATACAGTTAGCAATATACAAATCGAAAAAATTAAAAACTCTAAAATCCAGTCGGTTGACTTTAAAAACATACAATTTGGGAAACAGTTTTCAGATCACATGTTTGTTGCCGATTATAAAAATGGTGAATGGAAAAACTTAAAAATTGTTCCTTACGCTCCCATTTCAATTAGTCCTTCATGTGCAGCAATTCATTATGGACAATCTGTTTTTGAAGGAATGAAAGCCTATAAAGATAGTGATGGAAATGTATTGTTGTTTCGTCCTATTGAAAATGCCAAAAGAATAAATATATCAGCCAAAAGAATGTGTATGCCCGAAATTCCAGAGGCATTATTTATGGATGCAATACATCAATTAGTTGAATTAGATGCCGATTGGGTTCCAAAAGCAGAAGATAGTTCGCTATATATTCGCCCATTTATTTTTGCAAGTGAAGAGCTATTGGGTGTTAGACCAGCCGAAGAATATAAATTTATGATTATTACATCTCCCGTTTCTTCTTATTATACTGGCCCAGTGGATGTGAAAATTGAAACGCATTATACACGAGCATCTGAAGGCGGTGTTGGTTTTGCTAAAGCAGCAGGAAATTATGCTGCGGCATTATATCCAGCAAAATTAGGTCAAGATCAAGGCTACAAACAACTTATTTGGACGGATGCAAACACACATGAGTATATTGAAGAATCTGGTACTATGAATGTTATGTTTTTAATTAATGATGTTTTAATTACACCTTCAATTTCACTTTATACTACTTTAGCTGGAATTACAAGAGATAGTATTTTAACCTTGGCTAAAGAAATGGGAATAACAGTGGAAGAACGAAGGGTTTCTGTTAAAGAAGTGGTTGATGCAGCTCGTAAAAATCTACTTCAAGATGCTTTTGGAACTGGAACTGCGGCAACTATTGCTCAAATAGCCTCAATTACTTTTAATGATGAGCGTTTTGAATTAGCTCCTTTAGAGCAAAGAACCGTTTCCAACCAAATTTCAACACTTATTCAAAACATTAAAAGAGGAAGAGTTGCTGATACACATAATTGGATAGACAGAATTTGATATAACTACTCAGCAATTAATTTATCAATAAAATAGCCACTCAATAAAATAGCCACAGATTCACAGATTAAAACAATCAAAGGTTGTTTATTAGTGAAAATCTAATAAAATTTTATAGTTTAATCATTGATTATGTGGCAAGTAGTTGTATTTTTATGCTTTATATCTACTGAGTAATAATAATTTGATTAAAGTTTGTCCATAATGTCCGATTTATTATTCATTCTTTTATGTTTTAATTAAATTAATGAACTTATGAGTTCGCTTCACTCGATTTTTTTTGAGTTTTAGTATCTAAATTTAAAAATTTTCAAGGTTTTTTTATTTCAATATCATAACCACATTTAAAATGCTTTTCGGGACATTCAATTTTACCGTGTAAACCACAAGGTCGGCAAGGGAGTTTTTCTTTTACCTCAATAATTTTTGCATTTTTGGCTAAAGGACCAAATCCAAAAGCAGGAATAGTAGAACAGAAAAAAGCCGTAGTAGGGGCATTCATAGCTGAAGCAATATGCAACGGTGCAGAATCGTTTACATAATTCATTTGAGCGTTTTGCATCAAGGCGGCAGATGCTAACAACGAAAGTTTACCTGCTAAATTCACTACTTTTTTGTTGTTGGATAGTGTTTTTATTTCTTCGCAAGCTGCTGCATCGGCAGGACTTCCTAACAAATAAATTTGGTGATTATCTGAAATACTGTTTATTAATTCTGCCCATTTTTCTTTTGGTAATTGTTTTGTAAACCACACCGAAGTTGGTGACATGCAAACGTACTTTTCTTTTTTATAATCCTCTACTGCCAAATAATCATTATTGCTCGGATAAAGTTTGGGCATAGCTGGAGTATTATTCGTAAAAGCTTTTATCAATTGATGATTACGCTCAATTTCGTGGGTACCATCACCAATTTTATGCGGAAATTTTTGACTAAAAGAAAAAGACAACGGATTTTTAGCAAAACCTATTTTAAGTTTAGCTCCCGAAAAAGCAGTAATTAATCCGCTAGAAGCAAATCGTTGTAAATTAATAACTACATCGTATTTATGCTGATGAATCTGCTTGGTTATTCTTTTCAGGCTATCGTATTTTTTATCGTGTTTGTTCCAAACAATTACTTCGTTGATAATAGGATGATTGCTTAATAAACTTTCATTGCCTTTACGTAACAAAAAATCTATTTGACTATCAGGCAACGCTTGGTGCAATTTTTCTACTATGGAAGTAGCTAAAATAACATCTCCTAAAAAAGCGGTTTGTATAATTAAAAATTTTTTCAAAATATCAATGTTTTATTCAATTAAACTATTCAAAAATCATTGTAAGAAAACCGCTTTTTTCAGAGTCTTTGATAAGAAAAAGTCAAAGACAAGGCTTTCGAAGTTTTTGAAATTAAGGAGTTTACTTATAGTAAATGACTGTTTCAAAAACGAGAGTAACGCAGTATTTGGCGTTTTCTTGCAAAGACTAAACTGCTACATCGTATTCTCTCAACGCATTGTTCAAAGATGTTTTTAAATCTGTACTGGCTTTTCGTTGCCCTATAATTAAGGCACAAGGTACGTTAAATTTTCCGGCAGGAAATTCTTTGGTGTAAGATCCTGGAATTACCACAGCCCTTTCTGGTACTTCGCCTTTATATTCAATAGGAGTATCTCCGCTTACATCAATAATTTTTGTTGATTTTGTGAGTACTACGTTTGCCCCTAAAACTGCTTCTTTTCTTACTCTAACGCCTTCTACCACTATACATCTGGAACCTATAAAACAACCATCTTCTATTACTACTGGAGCAGCTTGCAAAGGTTCCAACACACCACCAATACCAACTCCACCACTTAAATGTACATCTTTGCCAATTTGAGCACAAGAACCAACAGTAGCCCATGTGTCAACCATTGTCCCACTATCTACAAAAGCACCAATATTTACATAAGAAGGCATCATTATTACCCCTTTGGCTAAAAAAGCTCCATAACGAGCTACAGCATGAGGAACCACACGAACTCCCAACGCTTCGTAATCTTTTTTCAACTCCATTTTATCATGAAACTCAAATGGGCCAATGGCTATGGTTTTCATTTGCTGAATAGGAAAATAAAGTACTACCGCTTTTTTAACCCATTCGTTTACTTGCCAATCATTACCTTTTGGTTCGGCAACTCTCAATGTTCCTTTGTCCAAATGTTCTATTACTTGTCGGATAGCAATTTTTGTCGCCTCATCTTTCAATAAATCTCTATTTTCCCAAGCTGCTTCTATTTGTTGTTGTAATTCGCTCATTGTTTTTTAGTATTTATAATCAATTCATTCAATTTTTGTGTTGTCCCATCCCAAGTATAATTCTTTTTCACAAAATCATAACCTGAAGTTGCAATGTTATTATATAAGTTTTTATTTTCCAACAAAGATATAATATGTTCGTAATATTCTTCGGGTTCATTTCCAATTAATATGGAGTTTTGATGTGCTGCTCCCAACGCATTATTAGCCAACTGAGAAGTTACACAAGGTAGTTTCATAGCCATCGCTTCCAAAAGTTTATTTTGTAAACCTGTACCAATTTGCATTGGAGCTACAAATATTTTAGCCGCTGCATAATAAGTGGTAATATCTTTTACCCAACCTGTTACTTCCACATTTTTGGAAGCTAATTGCAATACTTTTTTGTCTGGTTCGGCACCTGCAATCACTAATTTTATATTCGGATATTTCTCCCAAACCAACGGCATAATTTCATTTACCAAATAAATCACACTGTCAATGTTGGGTGGGTAAGCCATATTGCCTGTAAATATAAGGTCGTATTTTTTTTCGGTATTTTCCTGAAATTTAAATAGCTCATAATCTACACCATTAGGGATTATTTGTATCGCATCATTTTTTATGTGGACGATTAAATTTTTATCTTGCTCAGAAATTATAATTAGGTTATCAAAAGCATCAAAAATTTGGTGTTCGTAGCGTTTTAATCGGGTAGTTTCGGTAGTTAAAAACCACTTGATGTAAAAAGGTGATAGTGCTATTCTTCTTTCCATTCCACGAGCCAAGGCATCCATATAATCTAATGTTTTTGGAATGGGAATATTTTTAATGTATTCGGCAACTCTAATTAATTGACAATAAATATGGTCGGGTTGATGTTCTGCTATAATGCGGTTAATCTTTTTTTGAGCCGATTTATTATAAAAATAAACTACTTGTAAGGATTTTTCAGTAAATAATAACTGCCAAAACAAATTCCAATAGATTTTCCACTTAGGAAGTCTAATAATGTGAATGGCTTTACAATATTCTTGAAGTTTGTCAATAGCCCTTTGCTCCACTTTTTGGTCGGACAATGCACATAAAACTATTTCGTGGTGTTTAGCTAATTCTTTTATTTGATGAAATGCACGTAACTTATCTCCCTTTTCTAGAGGATACGGAAAGCGAGAAAGTAGTACAAATAGTTTCATTATTTTATTTTTTGTTTAAACCTTCAAGGTTTATATCAAATTATGTCATCAAACCTTGAAGGTTTTGGCTCTTTTCCTTTGCGATGACCTATAGTCATCGCTTTTAAATTTCGCTCCGTTGGAGCTTAGATTATTTTTTAGTTATTTAAACCTTGAAGGTTTATAACCTATCAGTTTATTAAACCTTCAAGGTTTTGTTTCATTTCTAATTTTTTATAAAATTAATTAATTGCTTTACGATAACGGTATTGTTATACTGTTCTTCAATTGTTTTTCTTGCTTTTTGTCCAATGCTAACTACAACTTCGGGATGTTGTAAACACATTAAAATGGCTTCTTTAAATTCATTGGCTGTATTAGCAATAATGCCATTTTTATTATGTTGAACAGCAATTCCTTCAAATGCGATGGATGTTCCGATTACCAATTTCCCCATTGCCATTGCTTCAATAATTTTAATTCGCATGCCACTGCCTGAAAACAAGGGAACAACCATAATGTTATTATTATTGATGAAATCATTGGCATTTTCCACTTCTCCTTCATTAATTATTCCTTGCATGGAGGCAGCTAAATTTATAATTTCATCAGGCATATTTTTTCCAGCAAGGTGAAAAGTAGCCGTTGGTTCTTTGGTAATAATTGCCGACCAAACTTCATTCAAAAACCATTTTATGGCTTCTTGATTAGGCATCCAATCCATACTGCCAATATGAAAAAGTTTTTTTTCTTGTGGATTTTCTTTTAGCTGATAATCATGAAGATTGATGCCAAAAGGTACAGTAGTGATTGGTTTGTTGCAACCCAATGCTACTAATTGTTCTTCATCTTTTTTGGTAATAGCAGCAATACCGTCAACTAAATTGAGCATGGATTGTTCGTATTTTTTGAGGCGTTTGGCTAAAAAATGCAGGTACTTTTTTTTGATAGCATTATTTTCCTGATTGCCTGTTCGCTGCCAAATTTCAAACTCAATGTTGTGCGAACGATAAATAATGTTGGCATTACTGTTTTTACGAATAGCAGCAATGTAGGGCGTGGTATAAAGGCTTTCTAATAAAATGACATCAAATTTTTCTTTTTGAAGTGTTGCAGTTATCAATGCTTCAAAATTTTTATTGTAAAACCGACTGATATTGTATGATTTATCGCTAAACAAGTTAGCCAAGGCATTTTTTTTCTTAATGGCAGTATCAATAAAAACGTGTGCTATGTTGGTTTGCTCTAAATAAGCTGTTGGAAAAAACTCGGGCTGAAAAGGATGTTTTTTAGTGGAAATGGTTAAGATTTTAACGGAAATAGCATTAGCCAAAAAACCTTCTGTTAAAGCGTGCATAGCCTTGCATCCGCCATCAAGAGCGGGAAGTGGAGGTTTATGACAGATTTGAAGGATTTTCATATAGATTTTTTCTTATCTAATTAATTTTTAATTACTTCAGCTTTTTCTTTTGCCAACCATTGTTTAAAGGGTTCGGCTTTAGGCGATGGAATGGATTGGATAATACGGAGTAAGATTTCAGTATCTGCCACATCTGTTTCTCGCATTTTTCCATCTGTTGCTTGTAGTTTCAACTGTCGACAAATTGTCGACAGTTCAAGTCCGTCTTCAGTTTTTACCCTTACTTTCATTTTAAACCAATAATCTCTTGGATTAATACTATTGGTTAATATTTCAACTACATCAATGATTGAAAAATACCATATTTCTTTTTCGGCATCCCAATGACTTCTTACTTTTTTACTTTCAAATAATTTAATGTTTTGATTGGTCATATTAAGTAGTTTTCTTCCTGTTAAAAATAGTTTTAAAAAATCCGAAATAAGCATCAATATTAAACAAAGCAGAATCTGTTGTGGCTTTGTAGGTAAAAAAGAAGCCCAACGGAAACAATACTACTGACGCAAACCACATTCCATAAACTGGTAAAATCACTAATTCTTTTGCCATTTTTTCACCAGTAATAGACAAGACATAATAAATTAAAAAGAAAATAATAGAAATTACAACAGGCATACCTAATCCACCTTTTCTAACAATAGCTCCCAAGGGGGCTCCTATAAAGAACATAATTAAACAAGCTATAGAAAAGGTAAATTTTCGATGCCATTCAATTTTAACTCTTGCCAATGTATCTTTCATCATATCTACTTCCATTTTGGTTGAAGCAGCTCTTCCTCTCATTGTGCGTGCATTGTTAATAGCAACTCCAAACACTTGGCTAATTTCTATGTTGGTTAATTTTTTTAAATCAATAGGAGAAAAAGCAATGACACTATCAGTTTCAACTACTTTTTTTGGTAAGGTGTCATTAATTAAAAAGTTATTAAAAGTATAGTTGTGTAGAGCAGTAATTTCTTGATTAGTAAATTTAAGTAAGGTGTCAGTTTGGTTTTCTAACTGTCTAAGATTTAGAAGTCTGTAGTCGTGTTTAAAAGCATCTTCATCTGTTCGTTTAAATTGAAATCCGCTTAAATCAATTTGCATTTCATTTTCTTCAAAATAAAATCGGGATAGTGGATAAATTTTAGTTGCTTTTCCATCGGGTTTGTCTTGATAATCAACACCATTAAAAAGTTTAATTGAAAAATATGTTTTATCTTTCGATAGACTCATAATTCCAGAATCAGCAACAGTTACTTGTAAATTTCCATTGTTGTCTGTATGATTATAAATCATCACATCTTTTAGCATTTCTCTGCCATCATCCATTGCTTTTTTGCTTTTTACACGAATGGTGTAACCATCAATTTCGTTATAAAAAACATTGGGCATGATGTTGATGGCTGGTTTTTGACTTCTAATATCATACAAAAGTGAGTAAAATTTCAGATTGGCTACTGGAATTACATTATTAGCAAAATAGAATGCTCCAATACTAATAATGATTACAAAGAAAATAAGAGGTTTCATTATTTGTTGTAATGAAATTCCAGCCGATTTAAAAGCTACCAGCTCAAAATGTTCGCCTAAGTTTCCAAATGTCATAATGGAAGCCAACAGAATTGCCAACGGCATTGCCATAGGAACAACATTTGCCGTAGCATAGAAAAAAAGTTCAGCAAGCACGTACCACTCTAATCCTTTGCCTAACATTTCGTCAATGTAGAGCCAAATAAATTGCATTACCAACACAAAAACAGCAATGAAAAAAGTCATTACCAGCGGACCGATAAAAGAAAACAATATGAATTTGTATGCTTTTTTCATTTTAGCAATTTTTATTGCCGAGACATTAAAATAATTGGAAATTTAGAAAGTTAATTCAAAATTTCCAATCAATTATGTATAATATATGTTATTTAAACTGTGAAGATACAATTAAATCTTTTGTTCCGTGCGTCCAAGAATAAAAACCTTCTCCCGATTTTACGCCTAATTTTCCAGCAGTAACCATATTTACCAATAACGGACAAGGTGCATATTTCGGATTTCCAAAACCTTCGTAAAGCACGTTTAGGATAGATAAACATACGTCTAAACCAATAAAATCAGCCAGTTGAAGCGGTCCCATTGGGTGAGCCATACCTAATTTCATAACAGTGTCAATTTCTTCCACACCAGCAACGCTTTCATGTAGTGTAATGATGGCTTCATTAATCATAGGCATTAAAATTCGGTTAGCTACAAAACCGGGGTAATCATTCACTTCTACAGGTTCTTTACCTAATTTTTTAGAAAGCTCCATAACGATTGAGGTTACTTCATCAGAAGTAGAATATCCTCTAATTATTTCTACCAATTTCATTACAGGAACTGGGTTCATAAAGTGCATACCAATTACCTTGTCGGGACGAGATGTTACTGATGCTATTTTTGTAATTGAAATGGAAGAAGTGTTTGATGCCAATATTACCTCAGAACTTGTTGCTTCATCAATGGTTTTAAAAATTTTAAGCTTTAAATCAATGTTTTCGGTTGCTGCTTCAACAACTAATTCAACATTTTTGACTCCTGTTGCAATATCGGTAAATGTAGAAATATTACTTAATGTGTTTGTTTTATCACTTTCTGTAATTTTTTCTTTCGCCACCATCCTATCTAAGTTCTTTGATATGGTTGCTATTGCTTTGTCTAATGCTGTTTGAGAAATATCTATTAAATTTACCTTGAATCCTGATTGTGCAAAGGTATGAGCGATTCCATTTCCCATAGTTCCTGCACCTATTACTGCTATGTTTTTCATAATGTATGTATTTATTATCTGTTAATTGTTTTGTTTGTTTCCCGCAGATTCCGCAGATTTTTTAATTCTATTTGCCTATTGTTTATTTAACTTCCAACTTCTGATTTCTGATTTCTGACCTTCAACTTATTAATCACTGGATTTGCATACATCTTTAAGAAAATTTCTTTCGCCAACTCACTTCCTTTAAAATCGGCTGTTCTTTTTTCAACATAATCAACAAATGTTTGTTTTTCTTCTGCTGTATATTCGTTTTCAAATTTAGTTGAATGATGCAATAAATCATACGCAACATAGTGAGAAGCAAATAAATAGTAATTATTGTAAATTTCATTATCAATAATATCAGCAATTTCTTTCAATAAATCATTTCTATTTTTAATGTAAGAAAGTGAAGCTATTTTATCGTTGATGGGTGCTGCAAAATGAATGTTTATATTTCCTTTATAACCTTTCATTCCCAATACCATGTGTTGATTGTCTTCATTTTCAGATTTGATATAACTTTCTCCATTGTGCTTTTTAATCAGTTCATTGATTTTAAGGTAGTCGCAAGGGTCATATTCATAAGAAATTGCAACAGGCGTTATGTTTAATCCCATTAAATGGGTTAATAAATCTTCGGAAGAACATAAACCAAACATTTTTAATAAACCTGGATTGGTTTTATCAAAACCATCTTTAGCTCTTCCTTCTCGCTGAGCTATCCAAATGGATTGTTTTTTTTCTTTGAGCGTGTAATTAATATAAGCAGAAAGTGCTTTTGATGCTTCTAAAATTTCTTGTTTGGGAATGTTTCTTTTTACGATGAAACTTTTGTTTAGTCGAACTAAATCTTTTATCCAAGGCATCGATAATAAATTACTTCCAATTGCAATTTCACTAGTGTTATAATTGTTGAGGTTTAGCCCATAATTAATTAAAGCCGAATCCAACACTATATCTCTATGATTAGAAATAAATAAGTAATTTTTTTTTGAATCAATATCTTTTATTCCTTTAAAAGTAAGTGATTTAGCCGAGTGATTTACCATCTTTCCGATAACCATACATACCATTTCACTCTGAAAATCTTGTATGGTTTTAAAGGAGAGTAGGGTTTCTTTTATTTGTGCGAGCGTTAATTCGGGTAAATAAAATTGAATAGCTTTCATCAACAAGTCAATCTGTGTAAGTTTTTTTATTACAGATTGGTATTCTTCATCGTTGTAAGCTCTTATATCTTCAAAATTCAAAATAGGATAATTTAGGTGCGATTTTCAAACGCAACAAAGATAGTAAATAGTATTACTTAAATTTTTATCTTTCATCTTTTTAAACTAAAAAAAAAGTGATACATTTATCCTTTCAAATTGTAACCCATTAACAATCAAAGGAACTTTTTTAGAATTAACTTTGTTTCTAAAAACTTTTAAAACTTGCACGATGATTAAATTAACTAAACGCTACTTTTTATTTTTTTTATTACCATTACTATTGATGGCATGTCCTTACCAAACAAAAATTGCCTTAACCGATTATGAAAACGCCATAAAATACGATAAAAATATGGTGGGAGAATGGGTCGCATTTCATGAGGATGGAAACAGAGACGAGCTTATAATCAGTAAATTAAATAATAAAGTGGTGCAGGTAAATATAAAATCTTACGACAAAACCAATAGAGTAAAAGATGCATCTGATTTTAGAGTCTTTGGAGCAGCAATCGGAGAAGATGTTATTTATAATCTTGAAAGCAAAGATGGATTTTTTATGTTCGCTAAATTAAACTGGGACAGTAAAAATGAATTTTCTGTTCGATTTATTGAAAATGATTTTGCAGAACAAAAAATAACCTCCGATTCTCTTACAGTTAATGAATTAACTTCTTTTATCAAGGAACATCAAGCAAATGAAAATTTTTTTGAAGTTCCACTGGATTTTTACAGAAAATACTCGCCAGAATACGAAAAAATTAGGATTTATATGAAAAAATCAGGGTTTTAAACAGGGCAAACACATTTAGATTTTTTTAACTATTCAGCATTGATTGTAAAAAACAAAAATTTGCCACTAAGGCTCAAAGTTACTAAGAAACACAAAAAAAACTTAGTGAAACTTTAGCTCTTTTTTTTATTTTTTTAATTGTTTCGCTGCTAACTTCGTTGGTGTGTTTTTGTGTCTTTGTGGCAAAAATTAAATCAATTTTAGTTTATTCTTTACGTAATTTTGCATCACTTTTTTAGGATATGGTAAAAATTGGTGATATAGAATTAGGCGAATTTCCTTTGTTGTTAGCTCCTATGGAAGATGTTAGTGATCCTCCTTTCAGAGCGTTATGCAAAGAAAATGGAGCCGATTTAATGTACACCGAATTTATTTCGTCCGAAGGATTAATTAGAGATGCAGCCAAAAGTATTCAAAAGTTAGATATTTTTGAATACGAACGCCCCATAGGAATTCAAATTTTTGGAAATGACATTGAGTCTATGCGTTTGGCAACAGAAGTTACAACACAAGCCAATCCTGATATTATTGATATTAACTACGGTTGCCCTGTTAAAAAAGTAGCGTGCAAAGGTTCTGGCGCAGGAATTTTACAAGATATTCCTAAAATGGTTAGCATGACTGCCGAAATTGTGAAATCCACTCATTTGCCTGTTACAGTAAAAACACGCTTAGGTTGGGATGAAAGCACCAAATACATTGTTGAAGTTGCCGAAAGATTACAAGATGTTGGTATTAAAGCCATTTCAATTCATGGACGAACCCGAAAACAAATGTATAAGGGTGAAGCCGATTGGAGTTTAATTGCAGATGTAAAAAACAATGCACGAATGCATATTCCCATTTTTGGAAATGGGGATGTGGATACACCTGAAAAAGCATTAGAAAATAAAAATCGTTTTGGAGTAGATGGGGTAATGATAGGAAGAGCAAGTATAGGCTATCCATGGATTTTTAATGAGATTAAACATTACATGAAAACAGGCGAACATTTGCCTCCTCCAACAATAGCAATGCGTGTGGAAGCAGCAAAAAAACACTTGAAAATGTCGTTGCAATGGAAAGGAGAAAAGTTAGGTGTAGTAGAAATGCGTAGGCATTATTCCAACTATTTTAAAGGAATTCCTCATCTTAAAGAATACAAAATAAAACTCGTTACAGAAATGAATCCTGCTGAAATTTTTCGAGTATTAGATAGTATTTCTTTTCAGTTGAAAGGATAATTTACCTAAAACGCTTTTACCTAAAGGTTATTATGCTGTTTTTAAGTTCAACTTTGTCGTATTTTATACAACTTTTATTAATTTAAAAGCATTCATTTGTATTAATCTTATAAACTCTAACTAGTATTCCCAAACTAGTATTCCATGCAACTCGAAAACATTAAAATTATTTCTACCACTTCAACCCAAGCATCTGAAAATAAGACATTAGTGGGCTGGTTAATTTATATTTGTTTTGCCTATCATTATAAAGTAGTTTTTTGTGGGTTTATTGGTAAAATATTGGGTTTTGAATGGATATGTTTCACAACCATACATGGAGTTACAACTAACCATTGGTTTGAACAGTTAGTTTATGCTCCAATACTTTGGTATGCCTTATATAAAGTAACTGTAATTGTATTCGGTCCTTCCGAAAATGAAATATTGGGTAAACGTGTAAGAAATTTAAAAACTATTGCACTATTCATGTTAGCAATGTACATTTATGGAATAGGAATTCATTTCACCAATACGATAGAAATATATTCAAGAGAAGAATTAGGTATTACATCAGGTGCTTTATACGAACAAGTTTACTGGGTTGATGAGCAATTAAGCCATTGGATTCAATTTAGTTTCTTTTTTATGCTTTTTGCATGGTTTATTGTTTTTGATAGGCTTGATAGAACACATGCAGGAAAAATAGCCATTTTTACAGGAATGCTACATGGTTTAGAGCGATCTATAGGGGTAATTGAAGGCGATAGCCCTTATATTTCATTGGTTTTAGGAGGTTTAATATTGTTGGCTTGCTTATTTAGATGGAAAAAACATAATTGGGAATTCAAACGTGTTTGGAAGGATTTTTTCTTTAGGCATGGATTATTTTTTGGATTATCTATGCCCATTTCACTTTATTTTTACCAACTTATTTTTGGTGGATTTGTTCAACCATCAACCATGTCAACCGATGCTTGGAAAGTAGTAGCGTTTGTTCTTGTTCTTACAGTAATTGGTTACCTTATTGCGATAGTGTTAGATAGAATCTTAGTTGAAAGACATAAAGTTGAAAGGATAATTTGATTACCAATTACTAACTGCTCTATTGAAAATATCTTGTGTAAGTTGTTCGTTGATAGTTTTTATAAGATTGTCTTCAATGCTTGTTAAATTAAGGTTAGTTTCATAGTCGGCAAAGCGAGAAAAACTACTTTCAAAATTTTGTTTTTCGTTTTTAGTATTGATAAATTTTACATCAACAGTAATTGTAAGTCGGTTGGTGGCAGCAGTTTGGTCGCCTTGAATCGCATTAGGAGTAATGGTATATCCTGTAATACTTCCCTCTAATGTTAAATCGCCATTTGAAGGCAATAATTTTAAACTGGTTTGCGATATAAAAACATCTTTTAGTGCTTCTGTAAAAGTTTGGCTTAAATTGGCACTTGCCAACGGAGCAAAATTTTGAAATGTTTTAATAGAAAATGTTTTCACATCAGGAGCAATAGATGCACCAGTAAATGAATAATCTATTTTGCAAGAAAAAATTAGTGCAAAAAGAAAAATCAGAGATAGGCTTTGTTTATTCATTGATGTCGTATTCTTTTATTTTTCTGTATAAAGTACGTTCAGAAATTCCTAATTCTTCAGCTGCTTTTCGTCTTCTGTTGTTGTGTTTTTGTAAGGATTTCAAAATCATTTCCTTTTCTTTATCAGCCAAAGATAAGGATTCTTCTTCTATCTCTTCGTGTGCATCAAAAGCTTCTTCAGGAGTGATGATTTTAGGCTTATATACTTCTGATTTTGCATTTTCTTCCGTTTCTGTTGTTGATTTTGCATATAAATGTTGAATACTTTTTATAAGGGAATCACTCCCATCATTTTCAGTAAGATTAGATTTATTACTGTTCAAAATTCCAAAAACTAGTTTTTTCAATTCATTTACATCGTCTTTCAAATCAAAAAGTACTTTATATAAAATTTCTCTTTCCGATAAGTCTGAATTTTCAGCTCCTTTATAAAGTGCTGGTAGTGTTTGGGTAGAATCAATTGGTAAATAATGAGAAAGTATGGATGCAGAAATTTCTCGGTTATTTTCTATAACAGAAATCTGTTCGGCTACATTTTTTAACTGACGGATATTTCCAGGCCAAGGGTATTTGATAAGCATTTCCGTTGCTTCTGGAGTAAGTTGAATGGAAGGCATTCTGTATTTTGAAGCAAAATCAGAAGCAAATTTTCTAAACAACAAATGAATGTCTTCTTTGCGTTCGCGCAATGATGGTAAAACAATAGGAACGGTATTTAACCGATAAAATAAATCTTCACGGAATTTATTTTTCTTAACTGCTTCAGCAAGTTTTACATTCGTTGCAGCAACGATACGCACATCGGTTTTTTGTACTTTTGATGAACCTACTTTAATAAATTCACCTGTTTCAAGTATCCGTAATAATCGAGCTTGAGTTGATAAAGGAAGTTCTCCAACTTCATCTAAAAAAATAGTTCCTCCATCAGCAACTTCAAAATAACCTTTTCGTGCTTCGTGAGCTCCAGTAAAAGCTCCTTTTTCGTGTCCAAAAAGCTCTGAATCTATTGTTCCTTCTGGAATAGCTCCACAATTAACGGGAATGTATTTGTTGTGTTTCCGACTTCCCAATTGATGAATAATTTGCGGCATTACTTCTTTTCCTACACCGCTTTCACCAGTAATTAATACCGATAAATCAGTCAATGCAACTTGAGCTGCAATGTTTATGGCTCTGTCTAACATTGGTGAACTACCAATGATGCCGAAGCGTTGTTTTATTTGTTGGGTATCCATTTTTTGGTTTCAGGTTTGAGGTTATAATTTCAACATTTTTTTGTCTTTGTATCTAGTTCTCAAAGAGCTCGGCTAAGAAAAGAACGAATCTTTCGGAAAGCCCAATCTGCCCTATGGTTTCTTAGCTGTTGTTGGTAAAAGTATTTTATTCATAATATTCAATTTCTCTCTGTATAGACTGAATAAGCTCTTCATTTGAATAAGTAAATTTTTTATTCCAGTTCATTTTTTCATCAAAGTTATACCAATAGGTAAGCAAATCAGATTTTTCATCTTCTCTGTAATGTACTTCTTTGATTGGGTTACTTAAGCTGTCTAATAACATTACAATTTTTGAAGTCGCTGTAATATTTTTTGAGAAATATGTTTGGAAAGTAGTTTCTACCTTGTCTTCCGTTACGATATATTCAATCATATTTTCTTTTTTACCATCTTCATTATATATGACAGTTCTGGATAATGAATCATTTATATGTTGATATTTGATTACACGGACAATTTTATCATCAATGATAATTGTTTCTTTTACTTTCCTGCCATTGTCATCATTTTCATATCTCCAAATTGTGTTTTGAGTACCATTCAATTTTTGAATTATCATTTTTAAACCATTATTACCGTAATCATAAGTCTGTACTTGGGAAGTTCCGTTTGCCAATTCAGTCTTTTTGGAAATTATTTTATGATTCTTGTCTCTTTTGTTTGATTCAATCTTTACAATTGTATCTTCTTGATAGTACTCTTTAGATAGCACGTAACCATATTTATCAAAATATACTTTTGTTTGTTCAGTTATAATAGAATCACTAATTGTTTTTGATGTTATCGACTTTACATCTCCAATTAAGTTTAATAATTCGGTATCTTTTTCAGCTTTCTCCACATTATTTGAACAGGAGTAGATGAATATAAGTATAGACAATATAGTTATTCTATTTCTCTTCATATTGTTTTCTACTTTAATAATGCTATAATAAATAATTGCATAAATTAAAATTTAAGTTTAATGTTTTTAAACTATTATAAAAATTCATTTTCGTTTTTTAAGTAATTAAAAGATTATTAATATCATTTTTATTGTTTTTAATCGGTATTAATGCTACTTCGTGGTCATCACTTCATTTTATTAAACTTCGTGCCTCAGTTTATAAAATTTTGTTCAGAATGACACTAACACATAACTACTAATTCATACATCAACACATTCACACATTTGCACATCAGCACATCAGCACATCAACCCACCGCTTTTCCTAACAATGTTCCTCCTGTGCAATCTGTGATAAAAACAGTAACATAGTCGCCAATGTTGTAGTTTTCTTTTGGAAAAACAACTACGGTATTTTGTGATGTTCTTCCTGCTAATTCATTTTCGGAGCGTTTTGATGTTTTTTCTACCAACACTTCAAAAGTTTTACCAACATACGCTTTGTTTCGCTCCAATGAATGTTGGTTTTGTTTGGCAATTATTTCGGCTAACCTGCGGCTTTTTACTTCTTGTGGAACATCATCTTTAAATTTGCGTTGAGCCAAGGTGTTTGGTCTTTCGGAATAGTTAAACATATAGCCAAAATCATACTTTACATAATCCATCATTGCTAATGTATCTTGATGATCTTCTTCGGTTTCGGTGCAAAATCCAGCAATAATATCCGATGAAATAGCACAATCGGGCATTATTTCTTTTATTTTATCAATTCGGTTCATGTACCATTCTCGGGTATAGCCTCTGTTCATCAACTCCAATATGCAATTACTTCCACTTTGCACAGGCAAATGAATGTATTTGCAAATGTTGTCATATTTTGCCATTACTTCTAAAAATTCATCGGTAATGTCTTTAGGGTGCGAGGTGGAAAAACGTACTCTAAGTTGAGGGCTAATTAGTGCTACTTTTTCCATCAATTTAGCAAAAGTTGTGCTTTGGGCTTTTTCTTCTTCCGAAAGGGTTTCATAATTTTTTTTCAACCCATCTTCTCCATACCATAAGTAGGAATCTACATTTTGTCCTAAAAGGGTAACTTCTCTAAAACCTTTGTTGAATAAATCTTGTGCTTCGGCTAAAATACTTTCTGGATTTCTGCTTCGTTCTCTACCTCTAGTAAAAGGAACTACGCAAAACGTACACATATTATCACAACCTCTTGTTATGGAAATAAAAGCAGTTACACCATTACTCAATAACCGAACAGGACTAATGTCGGCATAGGTTTCTTCTTTTGAAAGAATCACATTTACTGCTCGTTTTCCTTCATCTACTTGAGCCACTAAATTGGGTAAATCTCGGTAAGCATCTGGTCCGGCAACAATATCCACAATTTTTTCTTCTTCAAGCAATTGCGTTTTTAAGCGTTCTGCCATACAACCCAATACGCCAATAATCAATTCAGGCTTTTTCTTTTTTTCTTTATTAAAAACGGTTAATCGTTGGCGAATAGTTTGTTCAGCTTTATCTCTAATCGAACACGTATTTACTAGGACAACGTCAGCTTCTTCTAAATGTTGAGTAGTTTGGTATCCTTTTCCAGTTAAAATAGAAGCAACAATTTCACTGTCAGAGAAATTCATTTGACAACCATAACTTTCAATGTAAACTTTTCTTCCCTCGTTGTTTTTGCTTTCTAAAACAGTTGCTGTGCCTTGCACAGCTTCATCAATTACTTTGTTTTGAAATTCCATTATTTATTTTATTAAGGCAACAAAATTAATTAAAAATAAGTATGCTTCTGACAAATTGACACGATAAAAGAAAGTGGTAAAATAAAAAACTTTTTCGATAGGTTGAAAGAATAGATTGGTGTGCATTTGTACAACATTTAAAAATGCAATCGGTTAGAATGTTAATGTATAAAAAAAATCCCTCTTTCGAGGGATTTTTAACTTTGTTGCCTTTGTTTGTGTCATCACAAATAAAAGAAAAATCTTAATGCAACTATTTTATACATCAAACAATTGATTGTCAAAAACATAAAATAAGTAGCTAAATGAATGTCTTTATTTTTATATCAGCTGGTATGATCCAATACAATAACCCACTTTCCATCTATTTTTTTCCAATAAAGCGTGAAATAACCACCAATATTATCACTTTCTCTTGTAATGTTCCATTTACCTAGCATAAAAGCGGTTTGGTTTTCCACTTCCAATTTTTCTATTGCAAAAGAAAGGTTGCCCATGGTAGATTTGTCAGGATAGGATTTTTTGTAGTTTTCTAAAGTAGTTTGCCAACCATATTTAATACCGTTTTTACCAACAAACATCAGCGAATCCGACTGCCAATAGCCTTGCATAAAAGCATCAATATTTCCATTGTTCCAATCTTGCTCTTGTTGGCTCATCACTTGTAAAATAGCTTCTTTCTCTTCAAATTGTTGGGTACAAGCCATCGTTAAGAAAATTAATAAAATATAAATGGTATTTTTCATTGCTTTAAACAAAATCTTTCATAGTCATTTCAGCACATTTTGCTTTCACAAAAGCGATACTTTTTTGAATAACTGGTTGCATTTCTATATCTTGCTCAACAAATGGCACTTCTTTTCGGTATTCGGAAATTAAATTTTCTATGTAATCAGATGATTTTAATGGTTTTCTAAATGTTAAGGCTTGGGCTGCATTTAGCAATTCTATACCTACAATTTTTTCTAAATTATCCATCATTCGGGCAACTTTTGTAGCTGCATTAGCTCCCATACTTACGTGATCTTCTTGTCCGTTGGAAGAATCTATCGTATCTACAGAACAAGGTGTAGCCAATTGTTTATTCTGACTTACTACTGATGCTGCTGCATATTGAGGAATCATAAAACCACTGTTTAACCCAGGATTGGCTACTAAAAATGGAGGTAAACTCCTCGTTCCGCTAATGAGTTTATAAATTCTTCTTTCCGAAATACTTCCTAACTCTGCTATGGCAATTCCTAAATAATCTAACGCCATAGCCAACGGTTGTCCGTGAAAATTCCCTGCTGAAATAATTTCATCTTCTTCAGGAAAAATAGTTGGATTATCGGTTACGGAGTTAATTTCTGTTTCAAACACTTTTTGAACGTGCGTAATTACATCTTTTGAAGCTCCATGCACTTGCGGAATACACCTGAAAGAATAAGGATCTTGCACGTGTTTTTTATCTTGAGCAGCAATTTCACTTCCTTCAATAATTTTTAATATGTTTCTTGAAGTAATAAATTGCCCATTGTGTGGTCTTACTTTATGAATTAACGCATTAAAGGGTTCTATTCTGCCATCATACGCTTCTAACGAAATGGCGGCAACCACATCCATAAAAGTGGACATTTTTTTAGCTTTCAGCAACGAATAAACACCATAAGCACTCATAAACTGTGTTCCGTTAAGCAAAGCCAATCCTTCTTTAGATTTCAATTGAATAGGCTCCCAATTAAATTTTTTGTTGATTTCAGTTGCTGGATATTTTTTGCCCTCAAAATTAACTTCACCTAAACCTAATAAAGGTAAGGACAAATGAGCCAAGGGAGCTAAATCGCCCGAAGCACCTAACGAACCTTGCTGATAAACTACTGGATAAACGCCATTGTTATAAAAATCGATTAATCGCTGAACGGTTGCTAACTGAACACCTGAATTACCATAACTTAACCCTTGAATTTTGAGTAACAACATGAGCTGTACCACTTCTTGAGGCACTTCTTCACCCAATCCGCAAGCGTGCGACATTACTAAGTTTCGTTGCAATTGCTCCAATTTGTTGTTAGAAATAGGTGTGTCACACAATGAACCAAAACCTGTGTTAATACCATAAATTGGCTTATCGTGTCTGCTTAGCTTTTCATCTAAATAAGTTCTGCATTTTTCTATAGCTGTTGCTGCATCTTCAGAAAGTTGTAATTTTTTCTGTTGATTAATGATTTCATTAACTACTGTTAAATCTATCCAGTTTTTATTGATATGATGGTGGTTCATTTTATTGTTTTTAACATTTTTTTCCCGCAGATAACGCAGATTTACGCAGATTTTTTACTACTATTTTTTACTTAGGGTCTGTAATGAAATAAACTATACATTTAGCCTTGCTCTTTTGCTCGCTAATTGCGTTGAAAATACTCGCCATAGCGTTGCTATGTCTGTGTTTTTCGTCTTATTAGCAAACAAAATAACTT
>JAHYJH010000041.1 GCA_019429185.1 Vicingaceae bacterium | reverse complement strand
AAAAAGCATGGAAGCGATTGAAAACAAGAGTAAAATCGATAACCCGAAAAACAACACCAGCAAGTTTTGAAGAGCGAATAGCCAAAATAAACGAAGTACAACGAGGATGGTTAAACTATTTTCGAGGAACAAGTATATACGGTAAACTTCGCAATTTAGACGGATGGTTACGTAACCGTTTACGCTACTGCATATGGACAGATTGGAAAAAGCCCGAAAGAAAGAGGAAAAACCTTATACGATTAGGAGTTGACCAAGACCACGCCTACGCATGGAGCAGAACGAGGAAAGGCGGATGGGCAATTGCTCAAAGCCCTATTTTGGGAACAACGATAACACTCAAAAGGCTAAAACAACGAAAGTACCAAGCTATGTTGGACGTTTACTTACAACTTAACCCATCATTTTACGAACCGCTAAGTACGTGACCCGTACGCTTAGTGGTGTGAGAGGTGCACTCCGTCAGTTTATCTGGCGGAGCCATCTACTCGATTGTGCGTTCGTGCTTTATTTCCATTTATTTATTCTCTCATTTATTAATACCGATAATTTTTTTGCTCCGATTTCTGACAAGTGGTCTGCATCATAGAAATCTGTTGCTACGAAATTTGTATCACTCAGCAAATTGTCATAAATACAATTGTCATATTTTGAACAAATATCGCTTGAAGTGTTTATGGTTATTTTCAATTGTTCTTGATTTAGATTTTGACGATATGTTTTAAAAGCAGGTGGTGTAAAAAGCAATATTTTAACATTATTTTTATTACTCCATTGTATGATTGATTCTAAAATGAATATATTCTCTTGAAATATTAGTTGATACTTGTCTGAATTAATATCTTCTCTAGTATGACGTTTTGAAGCAGTTTTACCAGTTTCAGCTAAATCTCTTGCATTTTTTGAATTGTAGCTCGTTCCCCAACCCAAATCTGTACAAGATATAGTTGAATTACCGAGTACATAATACGAAGCAATTCTCTTAATATTTACATTTATCCGATTGCTAAGAACTTCAGAATAATCAATCAATGATTTTGACGAATTCAGGCCATAGTAGATTATGTAATTTTTTACTCGCCAAGATTCAGAACCAGCTTCAAGTTTTCCGAAAAGCGTAAAATATGAGATTGGTAAAATAATAGTTTTTAGATTCTTAAATTGGTCTTGATATTTTTTTAGTATTTCGAAATCATAATTAAGCGATTGAGAAATATGGCTAGCGTTAAATGTATTACTGCTAAAATATTCAGGATTAAATCCATAAAAAGAATGCGAACTACCTAAAATTAAAGTCTCAATTTCAGAAGAATTTTTATCTAAATATTGCTTTTTGAATAAATAGTCATTTGGTGTATTCCTTAATAGAAATTCCATAAAAATAGCACCAAACAAAATAGGTAGAGAGATTATAATAACTTTTGTTAGAAATTGCTTCATAGTATTTCTCAAAACTGAAAGTAAATAAATTGTTGTTCTTTTCCGCCAAACCAAAAAATTGCAATGATAATAGCATAGTACATTGCATATCTTATCGGGCGTTTCCATTTAATGCCAAAATGCGAAATTGCATATTGACCTTCTCTTCCTTTCCATTCAACTAACACAAAAATTGCAACAAGAATTATTGTTGTTAAGGCTCTTGACATGCCCGCAAATTTTGGTATTGAAAAAAGAGACAGAGATAATATTTCAGAAATATAACTTATAGCGTGTCCGATATTTTCAGCTCTGAAAAATATCCAAGCAAAAACAGTCAACCCAAAAGTTAGTATCATAAATGATAGCTCCTTAATACTTGGAAGTAATTTACCTTGAGCGACAGTTTCTAAATTATTTCGATTGTTATTAGTTAATAAAAGAGGTAAAAAGTAGATAGCATTCAATGCTCCCCAAACAATGAATGTCCAATTCGGACCGTGCCAAAAACCACTGACAATAAAAATGATAAAAGTGTTTCTAACTTTCATCAAAGTTCCGCCGCGACTTCCACCTAAAGGAATATAAAGATAATCTCTAAACCAAGTTGAAAGTGAAATATGCCAACGTCTCCAAAATTCCGCAATATCTCTTGAAAAATATGGGAAATTAAAGTTCCGCATTAAGTCAAACCCGAAGAGTCTAGAAGTGCCAATCGCAATATCGGAATAACCTGAAAAGTCTCCATAAATTTGGAAGGTAAAAAACAACGCTCCTAAAACAAGAGTACTTCCGTTCATATCTGCTGAGTTATTAAAAATCTGATTTGCAAACTCAGCACAATTGTCTGCAATTACTATTTTCTTGAACAAACCCCAAAGTATTTGTCGCATTCCGTCAACTGCTTTTGAATAATCAAAAGTCCGTTTGTTGTAGAATTGGGGCAATAAATTAGTTGCTCTTTCTATCGGACCTGCTACTAATTGTGGAAAGAAGCTTACAAAAGCTGAAAATGCAATAAAGTCTTTTGTTGGTTCAAGTTTTCGCTTGTAGACATCAATCGTGTAACTCAAGGTTTGGAATGTATAAAAGCTAATACCAACAGGTAAAATAATATTTAGGGAATTACCTTGAATTTCTTGACCAAAAAATGAAAAGGCAGTTATAAAGTTGTCGAGAAAGAAATTGTAGTATTTGAAGAACCCTAAAAATCCAAGATTAACTAAAATACTTGTCCAGAGTAGAATTTTACGTTTAAGTTGTTTTTCTTCATTCCTTAATTTTCGTCCAACAGTGTAGTCGACTACCGTACTAAAAACAATTAACGATAAAAATCTCCAATCCCACCATCCATAAAAAACATAACTTGCTACTACAATAAGCAAGTTTTGAAGTTTTAGATTTTTATTCGTCACAAACCAATAGAGTAAAAAAACTATCGGTAAAAAAATCGCAAAATCAATTGAGTTAAAAAGCATTTTTCTTGTCTATCCTTTAATGTTAATTTTCAGCGCTGTCTTTTCTTTTAGCATGACGCACAACTTATATATATGCACACCTTTGTGGTGGATATTCAGCCTATTTGGGTAGATATGTGCACCTTTTGGTGTTATTTATTTCTTACAAATATAACTATTTGGTTGAATTACAAATCATCATCATCAACATTTTTTTGTTTTTTTGATTTTCTTCTAAAAAGGCTAAAAAAGGAATCAACAAGTTCCCCAAAAGTATCATATTCTTCTTTGTATGAAAGTCCAACACCTTGCGTATAAGGACTATTTATTTCTAACAATGAAAATTGATTGGATTTATTAAACACTTTTGCTCTTAATTTTCCATCTTTTGAAATTTTATATTCAATGGTAACATCTCCAATTAAATTATTGTTATTTTGTCCGGAAGGAGAATTTTGTCTGTCTGACAACCCAAAATTAGAATCAATAACTAACCTGTCGTTAAACAATTGAGTTGAGAGTGCTAATTCTAATTCCTGACTCGAAATCTCATCACCTGGTCTGTAGTTTACACCTATGTCAAATTCATTACTAATTTTAGAGAGCCAGTTACTTAATTGGTTAGATAGTAGTTCACTTGTGGCTGTTTTTTCTAAACTCGCATTCCCTGCTACGCCATCAACACCTAGGGGGGGTAAAAACCGATTTAACACCAATAATGAAAATACTTGTTTATTCAATTCCTGTATGTTTTCTTCTTGATTACTCACATATAAAATACTTTTTACTTTACTTTTTGTGGCTTCATCGGCTGTTGGTAATGAAATATCAAATGAAATTTCGGGAGTTAATAAGGAATTTCTTAACCGAAGAGTTAAATCCACAGGAATTCTTTTTTTAAGCACATCTGAGGTATCTATAGCTAATAATAAATCATAAAGTCTTGTTCTGGTTCTATAAGTTGCACTTATATCTATTATCGCATCAAGAGGGCTTCCATTCCATTTAATTGAACCTCCTTCTAATAAATTAAATCGTTTATTAATTACATTTTGAAGCGTAAAAAGGTAATCACCACTTTTAATAATGTAGTTTCCAAATATATTAAAATCTCCTTCTGAATTAATTTCTAACTTAAGATTACCATTTCCTGTACTTTTCATGATATCACCTACTTTCTCATCAAAAATCAATCTAATTTCAGCTGCATCCGTTACGTCTAGGTCAAATTGCATATCTATTTTTGATAAATCTATTTTTTCTTCTTTGTTAATAATTAAACTCGATGAGTCTTTCGTAACAAAACTAACAAAACTATTTTCCTGAATTTCTTCTCCACCTCCTAAAGGAACACTAAATACGGTTCCTTTAGTAGTTTTTAAACTTACATCAATATTGGTTTTTGCATATTGTTGGTCATAAGCAATATCAACATGCCCTGTTCCGAATGCTCTTCCAAAAAAATCTCCATTGTCAATTTGTTTGGTATTCAACACCATGAACTCTTTAAATTGTACTCCTAAATCTAAATTGAAATTTTTAAAATTAGTATGCAAGAGTGTTCCTGAAGTATGTGCTTTGTTTTTCTTTTCATCAAATAGCGTAACATGGTCAAAAGAAATCATATCGGACACAACATTTATAGGTAGTGTAGGAAAAGAATAAGCTGTTTTTAAATAATTAACCGTAAATTTTGTATCGGTTAAGTTTATTTTTCCTTTTAATTCGGGTTGTTTAAGGTTTCCTTTTATAGTAATAGAAGCATTTGCTTTTCCGCTTAAATCAGAAACAAAATCATTAACATAAGTATCAAATATGCTGAGTTCAGTTTGATTTAGTGTTAATGTGAAATTGATATTGTTCGCTTCTTTTTTAGGGTAATATTTTCCAACCAATAATATGGAAGGAATCCTATCAATATAAAATTTAGAATCTAATGATAAAAACTCATCTTCGGAGTTCCATTTCGACTTGATATCGCCCTCTCCTATTAGATAATCATTTATTTTAAGTTGGTTAATTTTTAAATCTGAGGTAAATAAAAAGTCATTATTTACTTTTTTTATAGATGCTACTCCATTAAAAATACCATCTATTTGAGCCACATCTTTGGGTATTAGTTTTTTAAATAGAGAAAGATTGAATTTTTCAAAATAAATGTCCAATTGATTATTAGCGTTGTTGTCATCAATTACTCCATCTACTAATAATTTTTGAGTTTCGTTAGAAAGTTTAAAATTTGAAATGTGTATTGAGCTTGAATCTAACACCATCAAATTGTTTTCGGAAATGTTCCACACTGTATCATTAAGTACTATGTAGGAATTTAAAAATTGGCTTTGAATTAATTTTGGCTGAAAATGTATAATATTAGTGATGAAACCCGAACCTGATAAATCAGAGGTATCTTTTTTCCAATGAAAATTAGTTAAAAGCGAATCGTTTTTCATCATGCTTGTTAGCTCAAACGCTTCTAAATGCAAGCTATCCAGTCCAAAAAGATATACATCATTAATTTTTGATTCTATAGTTAGCGATTCATTTGTTGCGTTTCCATTAAAACTAAAGTTTTTTAAAATAGAACCATATACTTCAATTTCATCTGCATTTCCATTAATGGATAGTTTGTTTTCGGAGGAGTTATAAAGTCCGTTGAGTTGCGTGTTTGGACTAAACCTTATGTTGTTGAAAAACAATTTGGTTAGGATATCAGTATTGTAAATTGTAGCATCAAAACTGAAATTGTTGGTTATGTTTTGAGTTTGATAGCTTTGACTATTTTGCGATGGTAAGTAGGTATAAATAATATTATTGATAACTGCAATAAAATCATTAATTTGATAGTTTCCTTCAATGTTAACATTGGCAAAGTCTGCATTTACACTTAACTTTTTAATGTTATTTTCAATGTAAGATGTTAATTGGGTTGAAGGAATAAAAATAGAATCTATTTTATCTGTGTATGTAGCATTTTTTAATAGAATTTCACCTTCAATATTATCAATGTTGTTGCCTTTCATCTCAACCATCAGGATAGTGGAAAAACGTGTTTGCATTTTTTCTTTTGTTTTTACCAAATTCAATTTACCTAACTTAGCTTCTTTAATATTCGCAATAAATTTGAATTCAGGTATTTTTTTCGATAAATCAACTGCTCCATCAAAATCAAACGCAATGTTCTCATCTTCAACAGCCAATTTTCCACTAAAAATTTGATTTTTGAAATTACCATCCACATTTATATGAGAATATTCATAATCTCTTATCATTATATGTTCTATTTCTCCAGTTAATGTTGCATTAATATCTTCAATTGAAAATCCGCTTCCCTTTACTTCAGAATTTAGAGCTATTGTTCCTATTTGACTTGGAATTTCTAAAAACTTACCTAATTGGAATCGTTTTGTTCTAACTTTTCCTTGGTAGTAGGTATTGTCTTCTTTA
Source organism: Vicingaceae bacterium (assembly GCA_019429185.1). Lineage (GTDB taxonomy): Bacteria > Bacteroidota > Bacteroidia > Flavobacteriales_E > Vicingaceae > BRH-c54. The sequence goes on along the minus strand of JAHYJH010000041.1, from coordinate 19,849 downwards.
AATTTTAATGAGATATCTGTATTTATTACTCCTAAATCGGTTTTAAGTGTTCCATAAGCAACAAAATCATGAGTAAACCCCGACAATGTTCCTTTAAAATTCATATCACCTAAATGGGCTATGTTTTTTGGTAATGATATAAAAGTTTCCTTAATAAAAGGATATAACGGTATTTGTTCTAATTTTTCTTTAGAGGTGTTAAGTTCTTTTATGGTAATGTATAAAAATAAATCATCAGGGTTAGGTAATCCCGAAATATCTGCATTTCCTTTAAAATAGGTGCCATCATCTGTTGTAATTTCCAATTTTCTACCTTTCATACCAGCAAGAGTTCCTTTCACTTCTCCATTAAAAATGACTGATTTGTCTAAACAGTCTAATGCTGAAGCAAAATGGCAGATATCTCTAAAGCTAACTAACGATGAATCAAAGTTTGATGTAATATTCACTTCTGTAATGAAATTAGCTAAATTTGAAAAACTATCTGTAGCAAAAATTACAGAGCCGTTAATTAATGAATTAGGCGTTTTTAAAACTAATTGTTCCGCTTCTATTCCTTTTCCTGAAATTTTAAATTGTGTTACTAAATTATCTAACTGAAAACCTCTTTTTTCATGAAACTTGAGTTGTTCTATTCCACAAGCAACTCCGTCAGAAAGAAATTCAACATCGTTTAAAACTGTTGTTAAATAAGAGATGTCAACATGATTATAATCTATTCCTGCTAATTGTTCTATATAATTGAAATTATCATACACAAAACGTCCTTTGGTAATTTTAACTTGGTTAAATTCCACTTGCCAATTACTTTTTGTGGAAGTAGTGTCATCTGATGAGAAATAATCAATTATAAAGAATAAATTATTATGAGTTGAATCTTTTTGATGTTGTAAATTAAAATAAGGTTGATACAGTTTTACATTTTTCAAACCAACATACTTTGCATCAAGCGAAACACTTAAATTAACAGTAATTTCTTTTATGTTAGCCAAGGTATCTTTATTCAAATCTTGAACAAATAGATTTTTTATTGTTATTTTATTTAGAAAGGATATATCAACACTTTCCACTGCAATAGTGGTTTTTAATTCTTTAGAAAGATAATTGAGGTATTTTTTGACTATAAAGGTCTGAAATGAAGCATTGTAAACAGTGAGCATCAATAAACTGCTTATCAGCAGAACAAAACTCACTGCAAGTATGGCTATTTTATTTCTTTTTTTGATAGTTTTGAATGTTTAAACGAAAGTCAAAATTACATTTAATGCAGCAATCTTCCATAATAATTTTAGGAATAGAATCTTCTTGTGATGATACCGCAGCTGCAATCATCAAAGATGGCAAAATCCTTGCCAATATTGTTGCTAATCAAGATGTTCACATTGCTTATGGAGGCGTTGTTCCTGAGTTGGCATCGAGAGCTCATCAACAAAACATTGTTCCTGTTGTAGATGCTGCATTAAAAAAAGCAGGTGTTTCAAAAAGTGAACTTTCGGCAATTGCCTATACAAATGGGCCTGGTTTGTTAGGTTCGTTGCTTGTGGGTAGTTCTTTTGCAAAATCAGTTGCGTTGGGGTTAAAAATTCCTCTTATTGAGGTAAATCACATGCAAGGACACATTTTAGCTCATTTTATTTCAACTCCCGATGAGCAAAAAAAAATTCCCTCATTTCCTTTTCTATGCCTAACAGTAAGTGGTGGACACACTCAAATTGTTCGTGTAGATGATTTTTTTAAAATGGAAATTATTGGAGAAACCATTGATGATGCCGCTGGAGAAGCGTTTGACAAGGTTGCTAAAATGCTTCAATTGCCCTATCCGGGTGGCCCATTAGTAGATAAATATGCTCAATTAGGGAATCCTAATCGATTTGTTTTTCCACACCCAAAAGTGGACGCCCTTAATTTTAGTTTTAGTGGCTTAAAAACTTCTGTACTTTATTTCTTACAAAAAGAACTTGCAAAAAATCCAACTTTTATTACAGAAAACTTAAATGATATTTGTGCTTCGGTTCAAAAGACCATTGTTGATATTTTAATTATTAAACTTAAAAACGCTGTTAAACAAACAAATATCAATCAAATAGCCATTGCAGGAGGTGTTTCTGCAAATTCTGAGCTTAGAAAAAAATTAGAAGATTTAAAAAATGAAGGATGCGATGTTTTTATTCCAAAGTTTGAATTTTGCACCGATAATGCAGCCATGATAGCCATTACAGGGTATTTTAAATTCCTACAACATCAATTTTCTACCCAGCAAAGCATTCCTGATGCTCGAATGAAGTTGTAAATAGGCTCTTAGAGCTTCTTCTGAATTTTTCTTATTGGTTAATAGAGCCTCTTTATTGCTGCTTTTTTCGTTAAAAAATGGGGTATTACTAAGCCGTTAAAAATTCATTATTTTTGATAAAAAAGTTCGTTCCATTTTTTTTGTAATGACCGCCAACTTAATATTATAGATCTGATAAAATTGTTACTACTCAGCCGCTTATTTTTTTCTCTTTGCCACTGATTACGTATATTCACACAGATTTATCAATGACTTGTTTATTTTTTTTATTATGTGTTGATGCTTCGTGGTGATTAAGTTCTCACAAAATAAACGCTAAAAGCGTTTATTAATCTGTGCAAATTAGTGCAATCTGTGGCAAAATGAGCAGCTGAGTAGTTACCAAACTTATTTCATTACAGACCCTTAGTGTTCGATTCAGCTTGTTTCGGTCTGTTATTGCTTTGTGGTTTTTTAGTTTGAGTTGATTCTTCTTTACTTTCGTCTAAAAAAGGATGGTTGGCAATTACAGGAACTTTTTGCCTAATTAATTTTTCAATATCTCTCAAATAAGCTCTTTCTTCAACATCGCAAAAAGAAATAGAAATTCCACTGGCACTTGCTCTTCCTGTTCTACCAATTCGATGTACGTAAGTTTCAGGTATATTGGGAATATCGTAGTTTATTACTAATGCCAAATCAGAAATATCAATTCCTCGTGCAGCAATATCAGTAGCAACTAACACTTTTGTTTTTCCTTCTTTAAAATTGCTTAATGCTCGTTGTCTTGCATTTTGCGATTTATTTCCATGAATTGCATCAGCCGTAATGTTTGATTTCGATAATATTTTAACCACTTTGTCCGCACCATGTTTTGTTCTTGAAAAAACTAAAGTTGAAGCTACGTTTTCTTCTTTCAACACATGTACCAACAGTTTTGGTTTATCTGCTTTACTTACAAAATAAACCGCTTGCCCTACTCTTTCTGCTGTTGCTTGTTCTGGTTTTACTGTTACCTCTTCATAATTTCCTAATATTTTAGTAGAAAGTTCAACGATACTTTTTGGCATGGTTGCAGAAAAAAACAACGATTGTCGCTTTTCTGGGAGTTTTGCAATAAGTTTTTTTATGTCGTGAACAAACCCCATGTCGAGCATTTGATCAGCTTCGTCTAATACAAAATATTCAATATTTTTAAGTGAAATAAATCCTTGATTCATTAAATCTAACAAACGACCTGGTGTCGCTACTAAAATGTCAATACCCCTTTGGAGTGCATTGGTTTGAGAGCCTTGTTTTATACCTCCAAAAATTACAGTATTCCGAATGTCTGTATATTGACCGTATTCAGTAAAATTGTCTGCAATTTGAATAGCCAATTCTCTGGTTGGCGTTACTATCAATGCTTTTATTTGACGTTGGTTTCTATTTCGGGTTTTATCTAAAAATAAATGTTGAAGAATGGGAATGGCAAAAGCAGCAGTTTTCCCTGTTCCTGTTTGGGCACATCCTAATAAATCTTTGCCATTTAGTAGGATTGGTATCGCTTGTGTTTGAATTGGAGTTGGAATGGTGTATCCCTTTTCTTCTAATGCTTTTAGAATTGGTTCTATTACTTGGAGTTCTTTAAATGTCATGCATGGTTATTATAAGCTGCAAAGTTAGGTTTATTAATCGGATAAACTCAATCGAACTCAATTACTAAATCATCTTGTTCAACCATAACACCTCCGTTTAAATGAATTTGTTTAATTTTTCCTTCAAAAGGTGCGGTAATAGTACTTTCCATTTTCATTGCTTCAATAATAAATAATGGTGAGTTCTTTTTAATAACATCACCCACTTTTACGTGTATAGTACTTAAATTACCTTGTAAAGGAGCTCCAATCTCCTTATCGGTAACAGCTTTTTTATGAGCAACTTTATTAGATTTAAAATTATTGTCTTTCACTTCAATAACTCGTGTTGTACCATTAAATTTAAAAAATACATTACGAATTCCATCTTCATTTGGAGTAGTTACATATAATAATTTTATTAAAACAGATTGTCCTTTACCAAGTTTTATTAATATCTCCTCATTATTTTCCAAACCAAAGAAAAATGCTTTTGTTGGAAGAGGAAATAAGTCATCATATTTTTCAAATTCAGCATGATAGGTTTTAAATACTTGTGGATAGAATTTATAACTCAAGAAATCTAACTCATTGCAATGTTTTGTAAATTGTTGTTGAAAAATAGCAAATTCAGTTTCAAAATCTATTGGTACTAAATGCTCATTTGGTTTGTTTGTATATGGTTTTTCATCTTTCAATATCATTTTTGAAAGTTCCTCAGGAAAGCCTCCATAAGCTTGTCCTAAATCTCCTCTAAACAACGATTTAACAGAATCAGGAAATGAAAGTTCATTGCCTTTTTTCACCACATCTTCTGCATTTAAATTATTGGATGTCATAAACATAGCCATATCACCTACAACTTTACTTGAAGGCGTTACTTTAACTAAATCTCCAAACATTTTATTTACTTCTTGATAATTCTTTTTAATAATTTCAAATTTATTTTCCAACCCTAAACCTCTAGCTTGAGGTCTTAAATTTGAATATTGCCCACCTGGTATTTCATGATCAAAAACCTGAGCAGTTCCTGCTTTAAGTCCCGACTCAAAAGGATAGTAAACTTCCCTTACTGCTTCCCAATAGTTAGAAAATTCATTTAAGGAGTTCAAATTCATTTTTCTTGCTCGTTTAGTTCCATCCAACATAGCTACAATGGAATTAAAATTAGGTTGCGAAGTTAATCCACTCATTGATGCTAAGGCTACATCAATAATATCAACACCAGCTTCTACAGCTTTTAGGTAGGTAGCAACTTGCAAGCCCGATGTGTCGTGCGTATGTAAATGAATTGGGATATCTAATTCTTCTTTTAGTTTAGTAACTAAAAGCTCTGCCGAATAAGGTTTTAATAATCCTGCCATATCCTTGATAGCTAAGATATGAATTCCTTCATCTCTTAAGCGTTTTGCTAAATCTACATAATAATTCAGGGTATATTTTTTTTGATTGGGATCTAAAATATCTCCTGTATAACATATACAACCTTCTGCTATAGAATTAGTTCGTTCTTTAACAGCTTTAATGCTTGTTTTCATCCCATCCAGCCAATTTAAAGAATCGAAAATTCGAAAAACATCTATTCCATTTTCAGCCGATTTTTCTATGAATTTTTCTATCAAATTATCTGGATATGCTGTATATCCAACGGCATTAGAACCTCTAATAAGCATTTGCAACAAAGTGTTTGGCATGTGTTCTCTAAAAAGTTGCAAGCGTTTCCACGGACATTCTTTTAAAAAACGATAAGAAACATCAAATGTGGCACCTCCCCAAACTTCCATTGAAAAAACTTCCGGATTGTTTTTCACAAAACGATCAGCTACATTTAGCATATCTAACGTCCTCATTCTTGTTGCTAATAATGATTGGTGGGCATCTCTAAATGTTGTATCTGTGTAATGAATTTTTTTATCTGCTCTAACCCACTGAGCAAATTTTTCAGGACCTAATTCATCTAATTTCTGCTTTGTTCCATCAGGAAAAGGAGCAAATCGATCAAAATCAGGAAGAATAGGTTCTATTAATATTTTATTCTTGTCCACATATTTAACATCAGGATTACCATTTACAATAGTTTCACCTAAATAGTTTAATAATTTTGTTCCTCTGTCTCTTGTTCTTTTAAATACAAACAGTTCAGGATGATTTTCAATAAACTGAACTGTTGCATTTCCATTTTGGAAAGTTTCATTGGTAATAACATTTTGTAAAAACTTAATATTTGTTTTCACACCTCTAATCCTAAATTCTGATAAAGCTCTATTTAATCTTTGAGCCGCTCCTTTTAATGTTCTTCCAGAGGCACTTACCTTACAAAGCATAGAATCGAAAAAAGGGCTAATTTGTGTTCCTGGAGATGAGCTTCCCTCATCTAACCGAATACCAAAACCGGCTGCATTCCTATATGCTATTATGGTTCCATAATCTGGTTTAAAATCTGATGATGGATCTTCTGTTGTTATTCTACATTGAATAGCAAAGCCATTGCATTTAATATCTTCTTGATTTTTAATAAAAATTTGAGGGTGACTTAGTTTTCGCCCTGTTGCTATTACAATTTGAGAACGAACAATATCTATGCTAGTAATTTCTTCTGTTATGGTATGCTCTACTTGTATGCGGGGATTTACTTCAATAAAATAAATGTTTTCATTTTTATCTACCAAAAACTCAACAGTACCTACATTACTGTAATTCACTTTTTTAGCAATGTCTAATGCAAATTTATATAATGTTTCTTTTGTTTCTTGCTTTATGGACGAACAAGGAGCTACTTCAACAACCTTTTGAAACCTACGTTGCACCGAACAATCTCTTTCGTAAAGATGAACAATGTTACCATGCTCGTCTCCCATTATTTGAACTTCAATGTGTTTAGGATTTTCAACAAATTTTTCAATAAACACAGTATTGTCTCCAAAAGCCCTTAGTGCTTCATTTCTAGCTTCATTAAAAGCTTTACTTATTTCATCCTTGCTTCTTATAATTCGCATACCTCTTCCGCCTCCTCCTGAAGCCGCTTTAAGCATAATGGGATAACCTATTCGTTCTGCTTCTTCTATCGCAATTTTTTCTGAAATAACATCTCGACTGTTTCCCTGAATAACAGGAATGCCTGTTTCTATGGCTATTTTTTTTGCTGCAATTTTATCGCCTAACAAAGCCATTGCCTCCGGTGTTGGCCCGATGAATTTTATTCCTTCTTCCCTACATCTAATTGCAAATGTTACATTTTCAGATAAAAAACCATATCCTGGATGTATGGCATCAACTCCTTTTTCTTTTGCTAACTGAACAATTGTTTCTATATCTAAATAGGGTTTTAAGGCTTCATTATCTTTTCCTATTTGATACGCTTCATCTGCTTTAAATTTATGTAATGAATATCTATCTTCGTAGGTAAAAACAGCAACTGTTCTTATACCCAATTCGGAGGCTGCTCGCAAAATCCTAATAGCTATTTCTCCTCTGTTTGCTACTAATAACTTGTTGATTTTAAAGTACTCTGAATTGTCTTTCATTTAAAAAAATTGTTATATTATTGTATTTACAAATGTAATAATTAATGTTTCCTATTCTAATAATTTAGTGTGTATTAATATCAAGTTATTCACATATCGTTTTGAGGCTTTATGAAGTTAGGGATTTAAATTACCAAAATTCATATATAGCACAAATGACCCAATTTCACAAAACCCTTTTGGGTATATTCTTTTCATTTTTGCATTTATTTTTGCGTATTTTAATTTTTATTCTCATATTTGCAAGTAAAATAAATTCAAGTTATGTCTGAATGGAATAATAAAGTCAAACGAATGCTCAAATCAGAGTTAGTAAAACGTGGTTTGTCCACCGAAGATTTAACCACTTTGTTAAACGAAAACGGTTGTACAGAAACGAAGTCAAGCGTTGATAGTAAAATTAGTCGTGGTACTTTTAGTGCTTCTTTTTTTATGCAATGTCTGTATGTCATAGGTTGTACAAAAATTGAAATTGAAGAATATCGCTCTACTTCTATGATTTCGGAACAGTCTGTTTTGATGGTTGCAGACCCTAATGTTGATTATAAAACTGTGAAAGATGAGAACTAAATTAAAATTTATTGACTTATTCGCTGGTCTTGGAGGTATTCGTTTGGGTTTTGAGCAAGCCTGTCAAGATAGAGGAATTGAAACAGAATGTGTTTTGACTTCTGAAATCAAACCTTATGCAATTCAAACACTAAAACATAATCATCATCACGAAAATTTTGTTGGCGATATTTTTCAAGTTAAAAATGAGGATATTCCGCCATTTGATTTTTTATTTGGTGGTTTTCCTTGTCAGCCGTTTAGTGCAAGTGGAAAACGAAATGGTTTTGCCGATACAAGAGGAACTTTGTTTTTTGAAATAGAACGAATTATTAAACACCACCAACCAAAAGGATTTATCCTTGAAAATGTTGAAGGTTTGGTAAAACACGATTTAGAAAACAAACACGATGAAATAGGCAGAACTTTAAAAACTATTTTATATAAAATTGAAAATGAGATGGATTATCAAGTGTCTTGGAAAGTTTTGGATAGTGTGAATTTTGGTGTTCCACAGTCAAGGAAACGTGTTTTTATTGTCGGCACAAAAAACGCAAAAGTATCATTGGATAACTTTGAGCCTACATTTAAAATTTTGAAAGATGTTTTAGAAAGTGGTAAGCCAACAATGAATACCGATTTTACTAAAAAATTACTTTCACATTTTACGGTTGAGGAACTTTATGGAAAGTCAATAAAAGACAAACGTGGTGGCGAAAATAATATTCATAGTTGGGATATTGGTATAAAAGGCGAATGTTCAAAAGACCAAATAAATTTATTGAATAGACTTTTTAAAGAACGTAGAAAAAAGCAATGGGCAAGTGAAATTGGTATTGATTGGATGGACGGAATGCCTTTAACTTTAAGCCAAATTCAGTCGTTTTTTCCTGTCAATAATTTATTTGAAAGCGTTGATGTAAAAGCACTTTTAGATGATTTGGTCGAAAAAGGTTATATAAAATTTGAACACCCAAAAAAATTAGTTTCTGAAAATACAGAGAATGGTGTAATTACTTCTCGAATATATGATGAAACAAAACCCAAAGGTTATAATATTGTAACTGGAAAATTAAGTTTTGAAATTAATAAAATTTTAAACCCGTTTGAAATTGCTCCAACTTTGGTCGCAACTGATATGGTTAAAATTGTTGTTCCAGATGGTAAAGGAATAAGAAAACTAACGATAAGAGAAGGATTAAGGATTTTCGGATATCCTGAAAATTATGAAATACCTGTCAAAGAAAGTTTAGCTTTTGATTTGTTAGGAAATACTGTTGTTGTTCCTGTAATTAAAGCAGTATCCGAAAGAGTTTTAGATGCTTTGGAAGTATCCGAATATGAGCTATTAGAAACTGAAAACGCAGGAACTAGAGTTTAATTCCTGTGTTTTCAAAATATTTTTTCTTTACGTTTTTTAACCAATTTTTGCTGTAACTTCCAGTGCTGTGCGAATATTTTTCAAGCGTTTCAGCAATAGCATTTAGAAAAGTAATTTTATCTGGAAAAGGTTTATTCTTGGGATTTTTAGCGTACCATTTTATTGGTCTTAAATTGTAAGGTTGACTATTTTTTGTTTGCATATTTACAGGGTTTACTCCCGAATTTCCTGCTATTTCCCAAACTTTCATAAGCCATAAATTGTCCACACTCAAAACAGAATCAACCATTTTGTAGCCGAAAATCAAATAATCAGCATCAAGCCTTTCGGGTTTGATAAGTAAAGATTTGTTGTATGAATCAAAATTTGCAATATCAAATGCTGGCGTTGCGTTTGCAGTGAATGTTTTGATTTCTAAAAAGCCACTTTTGTCGTCTTCAGCAAGTAAAAAGTCTGGAAATTCTTGTGTGTTTGCTCTTGTTCTAAAATAAAAGTTCTTTTGTTTTAGCCATTCGCCAAGCCATTCTTGTAGTAAGTCGCCAATTGCATCTTTACCGTTGTATTTTGCAGAAATTCCACCAAGAATAATTTCAACGCTTCCAATTTGTTCTTTTATTTTAAATTCGTTCAACAACAAATCATAGATTTTATTCGCTGTAACCTTTTTCTTTTTTGCCATTCTTCTGTCCTGATTATATTTTAAAATTGTCGCAAATCTACAAATTTTTAGTTGATGTTTGTTGTCGGTATGCGGTTCGGTAAAATTGCACCTAACATATTAATAACCAGAGTTCGATTACTATTTATTAGCCTATCAAAAAAACACATGGTCTTTTAGTTAAATCGATTTTAAAGATTTTCCACTCTGCAATGGTTTTTGTAAGGATTTGCTCCGAAGGAAGTGTTATATCTACTGCAATACAAAGCTTTGAAGAAGGATTACAATTTAATAATAAATCATCAAACACATGCTGATTTCGATAGGGTGTTTCAATAAAAAGCTGTGTTTGCTTTTGAGCATTGGCAATTCGTTCTAATTCTTTTAATTTTCGAACTCTATCTTTTTGTTCTTTTGGCAAGTACCCATTAAAACAAAAACTTTGACCGTTAAATCCACTCGCCATTAGTGACAATAATAAGGATGAAGGACCTACCAACGGCACAACTTTAATGTTGTTTTCGTGAGCCAAAGCCACAACATCTGCACCAGGGTCAGCAACGCCTGGACAACCTGCATCAGAAATTACGCCTATGTTTTTTCCTTCAAAAATAGGTTTTAAAAAGGTTGGCAACATATCTATATTTGTGCGTTTGTTTATTTCATAAAAAATTAAATCATCAATTTGTTTTTCAGGAGCTACTCTTTTAATAAATCTTCGTGCAGTTTTTATATTTTCTACAATAAAAACATCTATTTCTTGCACAATTTTATTGTTATAAATTGGTATTACCTGATCATAAGCAGATTCGCCTAAGGTAACTGGTAATAAATATAGTATCCCGTTTTTTATCATTATTTTAATTTATTAATCAATTCATTACACGCATTATCTAACAGTTGAAACACTTCTTCAAAACCTTTTTCACCACCAAAATAAGGGTCTGGAACACTTTTGTTTTGGTTAGGATGCGTTAAGTTAAGGAATAAACTTGTTTTTTCTTTATCACTATCATTTCTAGCTAATGCAATAATGTCGTAATAATTAGAGGTATCCATCGCAAAAATAAATTCAAATTCATCAAAATCAGAAACAGAAAATTGTCGTCCTCTTTGGTGAGAAATATCAATTCCATGTTCCATTCCTTTTTTTTGCATCCTTTTATCTGGAGCTTGCCCAACATGGTTGTCGCAAGTGCCTGCAGAATCAACTATAATATTCAATCTATTTTCTTTTACTTTAGCTTCAAAAATTCCTTGAGCCATTGCCGATCTGCAGATGTTTCCTAAACAGACAAATAATACTTTTTTCATGTGTTTATTTTTTTATAGTTACACACCCCTACCCCTCTCAAAAGGGGATTCCAACGCACAAAGCCAGTAATCATTTCCTGTGTGTTAAATTTTTTAGCATGGCTCGTTTCATGTGTATATTGTTAAAAAAAACTTCTATTACTTTTCTTCTTCATTCATTATCTTGCTTTGAAGTTTTATGGATTCTATATGAATTTCAGTAAGTACGTTTCTGATAAAATCTTGTCCTACCCCTTTTTCAATGGCTTCCTCTAGTGATTTATTTAGAATTTCTTCCCATCTTTTTGGTTGAAGAATTTGAACTTGATTTGCCTTTTTATATTTCCCTAATTGAGCAACAATTTGCATTCGTTTAGATAAAACATCAATTAAATCACTATCCAACACATTTATTTTTTGACGAAGTTTATCAATTTCTGAAGTTAAAGCTGGGGATAATTTACCTTTTCTTATTACTAATTTATCTAATAAGATTAATAAATCTCTTGGAGTTAACTGTTGTTGAGCATCACTCCAAGCTAAGTCTGGTGTTAGATGTGATTCTATCATTAAACCATCAAAATCTAAATCCATTGCTTTTTGAGCAACATGAAATAGGGTTTCTCTTTTACCGCAAATATGACTAGGGTCGCAAATTAGGGTTAGTTCAGGAAAATGTTGTTTCAATTCTATTGGAATTTGCCATTGTGGAGGATTTCTATAATTAGAATCTCCATATTTTGAAAAACCTCTATGAATTGCTCCTATATTTGTAATTCCCACTTTTAAAAATCGTTCTAAAGCTCCTTCCCATAACATTAACTCAGGATTGATGGGGTTTTTAACCAAAACAATTGCTTTTGAGTTTCCTTGAAGTGAATCGGCTATATCTTGAACAGCAAATGGATTTGCAGTGGTTCTTGCTCCTATCCATAAAATATCTACTTCATGTTTCAGTGCTTCTTCAACGTGTTTTGCAGTAGCTACTTCAACTGTTGTTTTGAACCCTGTTTGTCGTTTTGCTTCCAAAAGCCACTTCAAGCCAATTGTTCCAACGCCTTCAAAACTACCTGGTTTCGTTCTTGGCTTCCAAATTCCTGCTCTTAAAACATCTATTTTGATTGTTTTTTTTAATGCAATTGCAGTAGAAATAAGTTGTTCTTCCGTTTCAGCACTACATGGTCCACTAATAATTATGGGTAGCTTATTTTTTTGTGATAATAAATGATTAATCGATTTCAAAAGAGTACTAATTTTCTACAAAGTTAACTAAGAATATATTCTTAAGTTGAAAATTCAAATATAAAATGAAACAATATAAACTCCTGCAGAAATTAAAACAATAAGTGTTGTATAAAAAAGCGATTTCCTTCCATTTTTACTCAAAGGTTTATAAATTGAAGAATGTTTATTTTTTAAATTGTCCATTTTTTTAAAAATAAAAACAGGAATTCTTGATTAAAAATTCCTGTTTAGTTAGTGCAAAATAAAATGAAAAAATTATTGTAAACTTATTTTCTTTTTTAGTTCCTCAATGTAACCTCTGAAACGCTTATCTGTATCAATAAGGTTATTAACTGTTTTACAAGCATGAAGAACGGTTGCGTGGTCTTTTCCTCCACAATTCATTCCTATTGATGCTAAACTTGATTTTGTCATTTGTTTGGAAAAATACATGGCTATTTGACGCGCTTGAACCACTTCTCTTTTTCTTGTTTTTGATTTTAACGTATCTATTTGCATATCAAAATAATCGCAAACAACCTTTTGAATGTAATCAATAGAAACCTCTCTAGCTGTATTTTTAACAAACTTATCAACCATCTGGCGAGCTAAGTCAATGTTTACCGCTTTTTTATTTAATGAAGATTGGGCTAAAATAGAAATTAAAGCACCTTCTAATTCTCTAACATTAGTTGTAATACTATAAGCAATATATTCAACAACATCTTTTGGCAACTCCAAGCCTTCGCTATACATTTTCTTTTCTAAAATAGCTATTCTTGTTTCTAAATCTGGTGATTGCAAATCTGCTGCTAATCCCCATTTGAAACGAGAAAGTAAGCGTTGTTCCATTCCTATAATTTCAACAGGAGCTTTATCTGCAGTTAAGATAATTTGTTTTCCTGATTGGTGTAAGTGATTGAATATATGGAAAAATACATCTTGTGTTTTTGCTTTTCCAGCAAAAAACTGAACATCATCAATAATTAACACATCTATCATTTGATAGAAATGAATAAAATCATTCTGCTCGTTGTTTTTAACTGAATCAATAAATTGTTGTGTAAATTTCTCTGAAGAAACGTAAAGTACAATTTTGTTTGGAAATTTATTTTTTACCTCAATACCAATAGCGTGAGCTAAATGTGTTTTACCTAATCCAACTCCTCCATAAATTAATAAAGGATTAAAAGAAGTTCCCCCCGGATTGTTCGATACAGCAAAGCCTGCTGAACGAGCTAATCTATTGCAATCTCCTTCAACAAAATTATCGAAAGAATAATTGGCATTGAGTTGAGATTCTACATTCAAATGAGCAATACCTGGAATAATAAATGGGTTTCTTATAGATTTGTTTTTATTCAAATCTAAAGGCATATTCACAGGATTATTTTTGATGTGTGGTTTATTAACCGCAGGAATTTTTAAGGTATATAGTTGATTTCCTTTTGTATTATTTTCTATGACAATACTATATTCCAATCGTCCTTCTGTGCCTAATTCTTTTTTAATGGTTTTCTTTAGAATAGCCACATAATGTTCTTCCAACCATTCGTAAAAAAATTGACTAGGTACTTGTATGGTTAAAACCTTATCTTTCAGTTTAACTGGAATAATAGGTTCAAACCAAGTTTTATAACTTTGTAAACTCACGTTATCCTTGATAATTTGAAGGCAATTGTCCCAAACTGATATAAAGTCTTTCTCCATTTTTTTAATCTCCTGTTTTTTTAAAGCGTAAAAATAATCGTTATTAACATAAAAACAAAGTAAAATTCATATCTTTTTTTCAAAAACTCATTAATAAAAAAAATAATAATAAGTTACTTAAAATCAATAGTTTTTCACAAAAAAATTTCTTTGTTTTTACGCTAACAAATATTTGTATAAAAAAATGAAAAAAAAAATTTTTAACTATTGTTTTTTAACTTTTTTTTTTCTATTAATTTTTATCGATTTTGATGAGAAAATATAGGCTTCATTTTTAACATCAATAAAGAAATCAATCCTTCCTAAGTTAATACCTGCCCAGCCTACCTGATTAATTAACGTAATTTTATTTTTTTTGTTTCTAACAGTAGTTGGTTTATCTAAAAAGGTATGTGTATGTCCTCCTATTATTAAATCAATGTATTCGTTTTCTTTTGCCAAAACTAAATCCGAAACTTTGTTGGTTTTATAATCATAACCCAAGTGAGAAAGGCAAATAATTAGATGACATTTTTCGTTGTTTTTCAGATGGTTAGCAGTTTTATTCGCTTTGTTTATAGGGTTTAGATAAATGGTTTCTTTGTATGATTTTTTATCAACCAAACCTTCCAGCTCTACTCCTATTCCGAAAACACCTATTTTTACATCCTCTTTTACAATTATTTTATAGGGTAAAATCTTGTCTTTTAATATGGTGTTAGAAAAATCATAATTAACATTCACAAAAGGAAAGTTAGCGTGAGGCAACATCTTGTATAACCCATCAATGCCATTATCAAAATCATGATTTCCAATCGTTGCTGCATCATATTTCATCAAACTCATTAATTTAAATTCCAATTCACCTCCATATTTATTAAAGTATGGCGTACCTTGAAAAATATCTCCAGCATCGAACAACAGTACATTTTTTTCTTTTGTTCTAATTTTGTCTATTAAACCTGCTCTTCGGGCAACTCCTCCTAAGTTTGGATATTTTGGGTCGTTTGCTGGAAATGGCTCTATATGACTATGCACATCGTTGGTATGTAAAATAGTGATTTTTGTATGCTTATTTTTTAGAATCGCAGCTGAAAGTGGATTTAATGCCGCAGCACCAAGCAAGGAAACACTTCCTAAAAAAGATTGTTTTATAAATGTTCTTCTGTTACTCATAAACTATCCTCCCTTCTATTTTTCCTGTTAGTTGCTTTCCCTGTGCGTGTTGTTCAACACAATATTGTATAATGGCATCTCTTAGTTTTATTCCCACTTTTTCTGTTTGAATTGGATTTAGAAAAAAAGTCATGTTGTCACCTCCATTGGCTAAATAGTCGGAAGTGAGGATTTTATAAGTTGTGTTTAACGATTTATCATTCTTTCTATATTTATATTTAATATCTTGACCAGTTGATGTAAATTTCACTTTAACTCCAGAAACAGGCTGCCCTCCGACTCTATTTAGGTAATTTATTAATCTATTCAAACTATCTTTACTAATCGTAACCACCACCAATTCATTCTCAAAAGGCATTAATTCAAAAATTTTTCCTCTAGTAATTTCTCCTTTAGGCAAAGATGTTCTTAATCCGCCAAAATTTAATAAACAAAAATCAATATTACCGTTATACATTTTTTGAGCTACTTCAATGCTTAAATCAGCAACAAGATTGCCTAATTTGGTTTCGGGTTTACCTTTTTCTCTTGTAAATTCATCATTTGAAACAACCAACACTTCGTTCATTTCTTTGTCCAACTCAATTTTATAAGGATTAATTGTTGTTTCAATTTGGTTGTGTGTTGCATAAGTGCTATCTAAAGCTATCGAAGTTTGGGGCGTTTTGGTATATACCGATGGGTTACATTGTGTTAATAACAATGATGTTGCAATAAGTAAAAATAAATTAATTAATAGCGATTGTTGTTTATTCATTTGTTTATAAAACTAATTTAAGGTATAAAAAACAATATCCTTATTTTTGCCGTCCAAATTACGCACATTTTTTTACTCTATATAATATAGTATATGTATAAATCAACAACAAAAATTAGAGTACGCTATGCCGAAACCGACATGATGGGCTATGTTTATTACGGAAATTACGCCACTTATTTTGAAGTAGCTCGTGTAGAAGCGATTAAAAAGCTGGGCTTTAGCTACCGAAAAATGGAAGATGAAGGCATTGCTTTGCCTGTGTTGGATTTTTCGATAAGATATTACAAACCTGCTTTTTATGATGATGAAATTACCATAGAAACAACCATCACAGAATTACCAAAAGCTCGTATTCATTTTACTTATAAATGTTTGAATGAAAAAGGAGAGTTAATTAATGAAGCAAAAACTACATTGGTTTTTATTAATAAAGAAAACTTAAAACCTTGTTCTGCTCCTGCTGATTTTATTAATGCTATGCGTAAATTCTTTAACAAGGGAGCATGACCCCTTGTAAAAAAAAAAATGAAAATATCGAACTTTATAGATAACCACGAATTATTAAATGCGAAATATCTTTTTTATATCAATCGTCTCTGTAATTTTGTTGGGCAGTTTTCTAACAAGGGGTCATGACCCCTTGTCAAAAAAAAAAAAAAACAATATGACTACTAAAATAACTACCCTTGAAACAGTAACTCTTGGTGCAGGCTGCTTTTGGTGTGTAGAAGCAATCTTTGATAATCTGAAAGGTGTTGAAAGTGTTGTTTCTGGCTATGCTGGTGGAACAGTAAAAAATCCATCCTATAAAGAAGTTTGTACAGGAACAACTGGGCATGCCGAAGTTTGTCAAATCACTTATGACACATCCATTATTTCTTTTGATGAATTATTGGAAGTTTTTTGGCAAGTACATGATCCTACAACACTTAATCGACAAGGTGGAGATGTTGGAACACAATATCGTTCTGCTATTTTTTATCATACAGAAAAACAAAAAGAAATTGCTACTACTTATAAAACTAAACTAACAGAAGAAAAAGTATTTGCTAATCCAATTGTTACTGAAATAACTGCATTTACTAATTTTTACCCAGCAGAAAATTATCATCAAGATTATTTTGAGCTTAATGGCGAAAATCCATACTGTTCATCAGTAGTTAAACCTAAAGTTGAAAAATTTAAAAAGCTATTTAAAGCAAAACTAAAAGAGTAATTTTTTTAATTCACTAAGTTTTATTTTTATCTTTGCTACATGGAGAATTTATTTATAGAAGGAACAACAACTACACCTAAAATTGATTTTAACGCTAAAAATGATATTCTAATTATTTATGGAAGATCCATTCCTGAACATCCAATTAATTTCTACAAACCTGTTGAATCATGGCTTACAGCATATCTCCAAACTAATCCTCAAAAAATTTCGCTGGAAATTCATTTAGATTATCTCAATACTCACTCCACAGAATGTCTTTTTATTTTACTCAAAAAATTAGAAAAATTTAAGTTAGAAACAACGAATAATGTTTCTGTTATTTGGCATTATGATGAAGATGATGAGGATTTATTTGATATGGGAGAGAATTTTTCCGAAATGATACAAATTCCTTTTAAATTCAATCCAATCAACCAAAATTAAAATTTCTGTTTACAAAAGCATTTTAATCTAATTCCATAAAATTAGAAAAATACATCTTTAAAAAATTTAATAAATGAAATATACAGCTCTAAAAAACACGCTCTACATTGAAAACAGAAAAAAAGTAGCTCAATTAATGCTACCTAATGCTCTTGCTGTTTTTAACTCCAATGACATTATGCCAACCAATGCTGACGGAACATTGCCTTTTCGTCAAAATAATGATTTGCTCTATGTTTCTGGTGTTGACCAAGAAGAATCTATTGTATTGCTTTTTCCAAATGCGATTAATCCAAAGCACCGTGAAATTTTGTTTGTGAAAGAAACGAGTGAACTTATTGCCATTTGGGAAGGAGCTAAACTTTCAAAAGAACAAGCCACCAAGCAATCGGGCATTGAAACCGTTTATTGGACAAGCCAGTTTGAAGCCATTTTCCATGCTTTAACTACCGAGGCAAACACAATTTATTTGTATCAAAACGAGCATTTAAGAGCTGTAAATACCGTTGAAACTTGCAATGATAGATTTAGAAAAATGTGTCAAAAAAAATATCCATTACATAACTATGAGCGTTTAGCACCATTAATGAGTACTGTTAGAGCAACCAAACATCCTTTAGAGATTGAAGCCATTCAACACGCTTGCAACATAACCGAAAAAGGACTTAGACGCATCTTAAATTTTGTAAAACCCGGTGTGATGGAATATGAAATAGAAGCTGAATTTATTCATGAATTTATAAAAAACCAATCGAATGGATTTGCTTATCAACCTATTATAGCTTCTGGCTACAATGCTTGTGTGTTGCACTATATTGAAAACAATGCCCAATGCAAAGCTGGTGACATTATTTTAATGGACGTTGGAGCTGAATATGCAAATTATGCTTCAGACATGACACGCTGCATTCCAGTTAGTGGAAAATTTACTCCTCGTCAAAAAGAGGTTTACAATGCGGTTTTAAGAGTAATGAAAGCAGCAACAGCTATGTTAGTTCCTGGTACAAAACACGATGAATATCACACTGAGGTTGGAAACATTATGGAAAGTGAATTAATTGGTTTGGGCTTAATAGACAAACATGATGTTGCTAAGCAAGATAAAAATAATCCACTTTATAAAAAATACTTTATGCATGGAACATCTCACCACATGGGGTTAGATGTGCATGATGTTGAAAATAGAAATCGTCTTTTTGAAGCAGGAATGGTGCTTACCGTTGAACCAGGCATTTATATCCGAGAAGAAAACTTAGGTATTCGTTTAGAAAATGATGTATTAATTACAAACGAAAAACCATTTGATTTAATGAAAAATATACCTTTAGAAGCAGATGAAATTGAAGCATTAATGAATTAAGTCATTTTTGTAAAAAATCAGTTTCTTTATTCATTCTTAAATTAATGCGTAAATTTCTATTTATTCTATTATTTTCATTTACCAATGTAACAGCACAAAACTGTGTTTTTTCTGGCAAAATAATAGATGCAACAACAAATGAACCCATTGCTTATGCAAGTATTTACATTGCTTCTATTGCAAAAGGAGTAATGACTAATGATGCTGGAGAATTTAAAATTGATGTTCCTTGCAACAACTACCAAGCAAAAATACAATATATTGGTTATGAATCACTAACGATTCCAATACCACCAACAACCAAAACAAATCAAACCATTCTTTTGAAACAAAAGGCTTTTGAAATGAAAGAGTTTACTGTGAATGCAAAAGCCGAAGATCCAGCATTCAACATCATGCGAAAAGCAATTGTGTTAGCAGAATACTATAAAAAACAAATCAAAGAATATGATTGTACCATTTACATGAAAGAATATTTTGTAGTAGATAAAATTCCTGAAATTGCCCGATTGTTTGCTGATAAAGAAGATTTGCAAGAAATGAAAGCAGGAGCTATTTCTGAAATACTTATGGAATATCACTATGTGTTAAGTTTCACAAGGTTGTTCCTTAAAGTCTTGTTTACTATTACTCTTCAAAAGTAGTATTTTTTCTTTAAACACTGCTGGCTTTTCCTTAAAAATTTTAGGTTCGAGTTCAAACCACTTT
>JAHYJH010000040.1 GCA_019429185.1 Vicingaceae bacterium | reverse complement strand
ATAAGAGCCAAACTACAAAAAACTTCCGAAAGTTGGGTTGCTGCTATTTTCTTTGTAATGAATTTAATAAATTATCAGAAAATCGGTTTTTTTTATGCTTTTTTTTCGGCAATTACCCTTTCGTATCGCACAATTTTAGCTGCTATAAATCGTTTTACAGCCATATTATCATTAAACTATGTTGTGGAAACAAAAAATTGTACTTATTTGTTGTGCCGTAATGCAACTTTCTCAGCAAACCCTAACTACTTCCTTTTTGGAAGCTTTTTTTTCTTTTTCTTGAGCAAAAACTGCTGTGCTTAGTGTTAAAGCTATTAAAAGAATACTAATTGGTTTTAATTGTGATGCTTTCATATTCTTATTTATTACAGATTGCAGATTAGAGGTTGGAGAAAGGAGATTCTTCACTTCATTTTATTAAACTTCGTGCCTCAGTTTATAAAATTTTGTTCAGAATGACACTAATACCTAACTACTAACACCTTAATTATTCACTTTAATCAACTGTACTTCAAAAATTAGTGGCATAAAAGGTTTAATTGGTCCTTGTCCGCCTTGCGGTGCGTTTGCTCCATAAGCCAATTCTTGAGGAATTATCAATACGTATTTTGCTCCTTCTTTCATTAACTGAACGCCTTCTGTCCAACCTGGAATTACCTGATTTAAAGCAAATTCAATCGGTTCTCCTCTTTCTACTGAGCTATCAAACACAGTTCCATCGGGTGTTGTTCCATGATAATGAACTTTAACCATTGAAGTTGCTGTTGGTTGAACGCCTGTACCTTCTTCTATCACAATATATTGTAAACCGCTTGGAGTTACTTTTACGTTGGGATTTTTTTTGTTGTTTTCCAAAAATTGCTGACCATCTATTTTTATTTGTTCGTATTTTTTCATTTCTTCAGCTTGAGCTGCTTCTTGTTTTTTTTGAAAATAAGGACGAATAATATCTGGTGTTTGTTCTTGGGTTAAGACATAATTAGTATCCTCAATAGCAGCTCGTAAGCCTTCTATTAATGCATTGAAGTGTACTTCACTAAATTCATTTTTAACGCTCGCACCCATATTTAAGCCAACACTATAGCTTACTGAATCAATTTGGTTGTTTAATTGAATTTGAACAACTTCATTTTTAGATTTTTTCTTGCTTTTTTTCTCTTTGTTTTGAGCAAAAGCAGTTGAACTTAATGTTAAAGCTATTAAAAGAACACTTAGGGTTTTTAAATTTCGCATATTTTAATGATTAAAGGTTATTGATTAGAGATTAGAGATTCCTTCACTTCATTTTACTATCCCGATTGCTCGGGATGTAAAATATCGTTCGGAATGACGTTAACTATTAACAACTGCTAATTACTAACTACCAATAAATTAGTTATTCACTTTAATTAATTCTACTTCAAACACCAACGGCATATAAGGTTTAATTGGTCCTTGCCCACCTTGAGGTGCGTTTGCTCCATAAGCCAATTCTTGAGGAATATAAAAAATATATTTAGCTCCTTCTTTCATTAATTGAACACCTTCTGTCCAACCTGGTATTACTTGGTTTAGTCCAAATTCAATTGGTTCTCCTCTTTCAACAGAACTATCAAACACAGTTCCATCGGGAGTTGTTCCATGATAATGAACTTTAACCATTGATGTTGCAATAGGATTTTTTCCTTTTCCTTCTTTAATTACTTTATATTGCAATCCACTTGCGGTTACTTTTACATCTGGATTTTGTTTGTTTTCTTCCAAAAATTTAATTCCTTCTTCTTTTACATTTCCAAACTGAGCTTCTTGTTGTTTTTGTTGCTCTTCCATTTGTTGTTGCTGTCTTTTCATTGAATAAGCTTGAAGAATTGCATCAACATTTTCGGTGGCAATAGCTAATGTAAGTGAATCTTTTTGGTCTTTAAATCCTTGAAGATAGGCTTCCATATTGATTTCTGGAACATTGGTTTTTAAACCATTTGCCGAATTAATTCCAATGGCATAACTCACAGAATCAATGTTGTTAGCAAGTGTAATTGATTTTGAAGAATTTGATTCGTTGTTGCAAGCAAATAAGGTTATTACTGCTACTGCTGATAAAGCGATTTTTTTCATAAATGTTTAATTGTTTTTAAGTTAGTTTATTTTACTATTTCTAATTCATACATTACTGGTGTTGCTGGTGGAATTCTTCCTGTTGAAGAACCTCCTGCCCCAAAAGCAAGGTGCGAAGGTATGATAATTTTTGATTTTTCGCCAACTTTCATATCTTTTATTGCAATTTCTATTCCTCTAATAACTTGATTGGGCGTTCCATATTCAAACTCTAAAAAACCATTCTCAGGTGTTTCATCAAAAAGCACATTATTTAAAAAATAACCTTTGTATTTAATACGAATCAAGTCATCTTTCTTCATAGCTTTTCCTGTTCCTTCCTCTATAATCACTTTATATATCCCTTTTTTCAAAATTGGTTTATCTATTTGTAGCGTTTTCATATAGAAATTCAAATACTGATATTCAATTAAATCATTGTCTAGCTGTTTCAAAAAATTATTTTTTTCTTCTTCATTGAAATAATGTAATACTTTCACATACATTACTAATTCCTTATTCGTTATTTCTGGCAACTTAATTCCCTCAATATCATGTTCAATTAGACTTGGATGAATGTAGAATACAGCACTATCGCCTTCTCTCAAATTTGAAAATACCTGTTCGAATAATTCATTTTCTGCCTTAAAAATTTGATGATAAAATCGATTATAAAGCATCGTTTTCCCATCATTTAACTGTATGGTTGCACTAATAAAATCTCCTTTTTCAAAACTATCTTCTTTATCATCGAAAGCTAACAATTGCATTGACATTTTATCAGAAATAACTTTTCTTGTTTCTGGTTTTGTGTTGCAAGCAATCAAAAATAGTATGGATAGGCTTATTGAAAATAGTTTTTGCATTACGGATTATTTTACTTCAATAAGTTCAAGTGTATAAATGATGGTAGAGCGTACTGGGATTTTATTAAAATCGCCTGCCAAACCGTGGGCTAAATAGGATGGAATAATCACAATTGCTTTATCTCCTTTTTTAAGGTAAGTAATTGCTTCGTGTAGTCCACTTTCCACATTGTCTTTTCCTACTTTAAATTCTTCTGGTCCTTTTTCTTTGGTTGAATAGCATTGTGTACCATCTAACAATGTTACTTCATAAGAGATTACAGCAACTTGTCCTTCAACAGCTTTTTCTCCTTCGCCTTGTTTTATAAGTTGATAATGCAATCCCGTTCCTGTTTTTAGTGGATTTAATTGATGTTTTTTTATGTATTGTTCTATTTGTTGCTGTTCTTTTTTAACTGCATTTATGTTTCTTTCAATCAGTGCTTCTTTTAATTGATTGGCATCTATTACTGGATAATTATTTTGCTCATTTTCGCAAGCGACTAGTAATATCAGAAATAAAAAGTATATGATTTTTTTAAGGTTCACGGTTTATTGGTTTATCTGTTATCAGTTATCAGTTCTCAATCCTCAACTTCCATCTTCCATCTTCCAACCTCAAACTATCAATTTCTCTAATTTTTCTATTGTTTCCGCTAAGGTTAAATCTGACTTTCCTCCTGAGGCATAGCAATGACCTCCTCCTTGGAAATGTTTTTTTGCAAACTCATTTACAAAAACATCTTCTTTTGAGCGAAATGAAATGCTAATGTCTTTTTCTTTTTCTGTTAATAATACTGAAAACTTAATTCCTTGTATGGATAAAGGGTAGTTTACTAAACCTTCAGTATCACCTTTTTTAAAGTTAAATTGCTTTAACTCATCTTGAGATAGGGAAATATAAGCAAAGCCTTTTTCTGCAAACACTTTCATTTTGTTAGTGAGTGCAAAGCCCAATAGTCGTAATCTATCCGTAGTATTATTATCAAAAACAGCCTGATGTATTTTGGCATTCTCAGCTCCAAACGCTATTAAACGAGCAATAATTTGATGGGTTTTAGCGGTGGTTGACGGGTAGCGAAAAGAACCTGTATCTGTCATTATTCCACAATAAATACATTCGGCAATATTTTTAGTAATGCTTGTTGTTGCTTCTAATTTTTCTATAAATTCATAAACCAATTGAGCCGTTGAGCAGCAATCAGTATCAACAAAATAATGGTTAGCAAAGTTTTGTGTGTCTTGATGATGGTCTATCATTATTTTTATTGCTGAAGCATTTTTTATTGCTTCTGCCATATCCCCAACTCTTTCTAATGCATTATAATCTAAGCTAAAAATCAAATCTGCATCAGCGAATAATTTATCTGCTTGTTCCTTTTTTTTATCATAACGAATAACTTTATCTGCATCAGTCATCCAGTTTAAAAAATCTGGAAATGAGTCTGGAACAATTACCTCAACATTATTTTTTTTTATGTTTTTAAAAAAATGAAAAAGTGCTAAAGAAGAACCTATGGCATCACCATCTGGGTTTTTGTGTGTTGTTATTACTATTTTTTTTGCTTTGTTTATTACTTGTTTCATTTCTTCCATCCTGCAAAAGTAAGTTTATGAAAAGAAAAAAACCTATCTAAATTTTTTTTAGATAGGTTTTTTAGTAAAATTTAAGAATTAAAATTAAAATCCTGTTCCTTTAAACCCTTGAATTGGAGTAAGCATGTGTTCAACCAAAATACCAACACATCCCATATCGGACGATTTCATCAATTTACTTTTGGTTGCACTTTCTGATGCACTACCGGGAATGCTAACTTCAAAAATTAACCTTCGAGTAGTTTCTACAGAAAATTCTAATTCAGTAGCAAAACCATCTTGACTGTTATCATACAATAGTGTTTTTTGTTTTTCAACAACGGTTATTGTTTCTTTATTAACTACCTCCACTTGATTACCTGTTAGAATATATTCACCCCATTCATCCACAGCTAATTCGCCATTTTCATCTTTTTGGTATTCATCTTCCATTGTTTTGGTTTCAATTACTTTCTCTACTTTAACTTTTTTAGTTTCATACACTTTAAAAGTAATTTGAGAACCCAAGGTTTGGTCAAAACATAGTGAAATTCTATAATCTTGTCCTTTATAAACAATTACATTTAATTCGGATGTTTGCCCTTTGCTAAACAATGCACTTTTTGATTGTCCATTCAGTGAGTACATCCCATTATCTGATGGTGGACAGTATTTTGTATGAAATGTGTTGCAATATTGAGCTGATGCTAAGATTGGTAACACAATAGTTAAAAATGCAAGAAATATGTTTTTTAAATTTTTCATTTGTAGGTATTTATTTTAAAACTTTGTAATTATATACTAATCTTTAATAGAAGATTTACTTTACAATTTTCGCTCTTATTTCGTTTATTTTAGATTTAACTGTAGTAAATTGATCCTTGGTCATTACAACTGAAGACCCTCCTCCTAAAACCATTTTTCCGCCTTCTTTTTTCTTTAAAGAAATACCTGATGAAGTTGCGTTTTCTTCTGAAAGAGCCGAAAATGTTTGTTCTAATTCTTTCATCCAAACCATTAATTCTTTAACATTTTCATCTTCACCATATTTTTCTAAATAAAGCATCAAGTTGTCTAAGGTAAGTTTTTGGTCTGCTAAGCGTTGTAAGGCATCGCTATTTTTTGTATAATCAATTGAATTTGCAACAATATAAACGGTTTCTATCCATCCTGCTGATGCAATAATTCCTAATTTATTACCTTGTTCGTTTTCTTCTAAATATTCTATTACTGAAAAATAAGAATCGTTTGAATTAGCTAATAATTGTTCTGGCTTATCAAGGTTATTTTTAATATTATTTATTAACTCTTCATTAAATGCACCAGAAATACCTATGGTTTCTGCAAGTTTCTGTACAGTTGCAAAATATTTAATTGACTCATTAAATTCTTCATAAGATGCTGTGTAAGCTAAATCGGCAGAATAAACTCCAAAAATCAATGTTTGTTCCATTGGAGTTGAATATGTAGTTGATTTTTGTGGAGAATTAATAAGGCTTTTGTTATAAGTTAAGCCACTGTTTTTAATAAAACTAAACATTTCATCTGGTGCAGGAATTTGATAAAAACTTTCATTATTTTCAGGCACAACTTCTTCAACTTTATCAACAACTACATCTTCTTGAGGCTTATCATCCGAACAAGAAGTGTACATTAAATATGGGGAAACAGCCAATAATGTAACTACTAATATATTTCTTTTCTTCATTTTTTTGTGTTTAAATTTTATGTCAATATTCTTACATTGCGACAAATGTATAAATAATTTTGTATAATTGGAATTAAAAACTAAGATTGATTTAATATAAATGATATTTATTTCAAAATTTCATCTAAATGTGCCTGGTATTTTGAAAATGTATTCAGGTTGTTGTGAGATCCATTTTCTATTGTACATAAATCAATATGACTTCCCAATCGCTCTAATTGCTGAGCCATAAAATAAGGAACAGTTTCGTCTTCAGTACCATGAATCAAATGGATAGGTTCTTTTATCTCTGGCAACCATTTATTTGTTTTGAACTGATAATGCAACAAAATTGAATTAGGTAAATAAGGATAATGATATTTAGAAACATCATAAAAATTATAATAAGGTGTTTCCAGAATTAGCATTTTTGGAGCAATTTCATGAGCTAATTTTACAGCTATTCCTGAACCTAAAGAAATTCCATAAAATATAATTTGATTGCTTTTGTACCCTTTCGATAAAAATTTATAAAGCAATAAAGCATCTTTGTAAAGCATTTTTTCATTTTTTATTTTACCAGTACTTTTACCGAAACCACGATAATCATACATAAAAACATCATATCCTCTGCTTGTGAAGTCTATTGATTTCTGCCCCCAATGCTCCATGCTTCCTGCATTGCCATGATGATAAAAAATTATGCCTTTAGGATTTTCAGCCATAAAATGAATAGCATTAATTTTTTCTCCATCGGGTGTATTAATAAAATGTTCTTTAAACGGCTGATTAAATTTAAAAATATGCTTCTCTGATAATTTATCAGGATAAAAAATCAACTTTTCTTGAAACAAATATAAAACCACTCCCAAACATATTAATATGGATGGCACTATGATAGATATGTAAATTAAATACGTTGGCACGTTAAAAGTTTGTTAAAAGAAATCAACCCTTTATATAGGTAAAATTAAATGCTAAATTTGGAGTTAATTTTAATCGTTCAAAATTATGAAGAAAATACTTATTTTATTGTTTATTGCAGGACTTATTCACCCAGTTTTTAGTCAAAAAGATAACTATTCCATTAAATTAAAAATTAAAGGGATGAAAGATGCCGATTGCTTTTTAATAAGCTATTTTGGAAACCAGCGTTTTTATAAAGATACAGCACATTTCGACAACAATGGAGTTGTTCATTTTACAGGTAAAAAAGCTCAACTCGAAAGTGGTATTTATGGTGTTTTCACTGGGGGAAAAGTGTTATTTGAAATCTTAGTTGATGAACCAGTTATTGATATTGAAACCGATACCATTCACTTCGTAAAGAACATGGTGGTAAAGAAATCTTTTGAAAATCAATTGTTTTTAGAACATCTCCTATATATAGATAAATTGCAAGAAAACACAACTGCTTTGCGTGAAAAACATAGCAATGAAAATACTTCGGAAGCCCAAAAAAAAGAAATTGAAACCCAACTCAACGACATTGAACATAACATTAAAAAATACAGGCTTTCTATCATAGAAAAACATCCAACAACTTTTGTGGCTGCAATTTTCAAAGCCATGAAAGAACCAGAAACAGATGAATTTAACAAAGTTGAAAACGATTCGCTGCTACGTGTTTTACGTTATAATTACTATAAAAAACATTTCTTTGATGATATGAATTTTGAAGATGAACGCTTAGTGAGAAGTCCTTTATATCACAATAAATTAGAAAAATATTTTAAAAGTGTGGTTTATCCTCATCCCGATTCAATTATTACTGACGTAGATTTTGTGATAGAAAAAGCTCGAGCCAATAAAGAAATTTTTAAATACTCCGTGCATTATCTTATTAATTATTATGAAAAATCTAAAATTATGGGTATGGATGCTGTTTTTGCTCATATTGCCTTAAAATATTATACACACGAACAAGCGTATTGGGCAGATTCTACTACCATTGAAAAAGTGCAAGAACGTGCTACTAAAATCACTCCTTTATTATTAGGCAAAAAAGCTATTAACTTAACTTTAATGGATACCGCCAGTAAAAATTGGGTAAATATGTATGAACAACAAGCAGATTATACCATTTTAATATTTTGGGATCCAGAGTGTGGTCATTGCAAAAAGGAACTACCCAAAATTGCTGAATACTACCAAACAATAAAAGATAAAAAAGTAGTCGTTTATGCTGTGAGTTCTGACCACAACGATGCTTGGAAAAAATTTATACGTGAAAACAAATTAGACTTTATCAATGTTGCCGTACCCAAAGATGTTTATGAATACCAGAAAAAAGCAACAGAATATGTATTAAGCGGGGTTACTGATTTAAAAAGTTTAAATTACAGCTCTACTTATGACGTTTTTACAACGCCTCAAGTGTATTTGTTAGACAAAGACAAAATTTTTATTGCAAAAAAACTCGATGCAGAATTGTTACAACAAGTGTTAGACAGGGAATTAAAAAATATGAAATGAGAAACTTGAAAATCTAAATCTGCTAAACCCATAAATTATCTAAGTCTTGAAAAGAATTATTCCCGCCATTATTGTTGTTATCATAGGTATTTCTATTGCCTATTATATGCTCATTCAGCCAAAACCACTAAAAATATATAACCCGTCAGACATAAACCCAAAATTGGTTGACGAATCTGTTCAAGATGTTTCTATAAATCATCGAGTTGGAGCGTTTAATTTGGTTGATCAAGAAGGCAACACAACCACTGAATTAAATTTTAAAGATAAAATTTATGTAACCGATTTCTTCTTTGTAACTTGCCCTACTATTTGTCCTAAAATGGCGACACAAATGCTACGTGTTTATGACGAATTTAAAGAAAATGATAACATATTATTACTTTCACACACAGTAATGCCCGTTGAAGACTCTGTTCCTGTGTTGAAAGAATATGCTGATAAACTAGGAGTAGATGCTAACAAATGGAAATTTGTAACTGGAAAAAAAGAACACATTTATGACCTTGCCCGGAAAACTTATTTTGCAGCAGTAACAGAAGGCGATGGTGGAATTGAAGATTTTATTCACACAGAAAATTTTGTGTTAGTAGATAAAGAAAAAAGGTTAAGAGGTTTTTATGACGGCACTTCCGAAAAAGATGTGGACAGACTAATTAAAGATATTTATACGTTATTAGAGGAATATAAATAATGTATCAATTTAAAAATGTAACAATGTGGAAATGTGAAATAATTTCTAACCTGTAATTTATAATCACTATGTCAAAACTCATTCAATTCCTTTTTTTATCACTCGCTATCATTTTTGCTTTAGGCTGTAATCCAAAAGGCTTAGACCAATCAACTATGTTTAAAGGCAGAAACACTACCAACAAGAAAAAAGGACATTACGATACTGGTACAAGAAAAAATAAACCCATGAGTGTTCAACTCAAACAAGATTATGATAAGTTGAGTAAATACGACACCAACCCAAAAAAAGCAGCTAAAAAAGAGCAGAAAGAATTGGATAAGAAAAAAAGAGAAGCACAAAAAAAACGTGACAAACACAACAAAAAAGTAAGGGTAAAAGTAAAAACCACTAAAGGAAAAACAGGTGGTGATAATTAATTTCTAAAACATCGAAAAACTACCAACCACCTTTCCGTTTAAGAATAACCCATCCAAACATTATAAATTATGAAATTTGGTAGGGTTTACCTTTTATTTTAATTAAAAAAAACTAATTTCGTGGGGTAAAAAAAATAATCATTAAAATCATTACAAAAATGAAAGAAGTATATATCGTAGCTGCAGTAAGAACACCTATAGGAAGTTTTTTAGGAAGTTTGTCAACCGTGCCAGCAACCCAATTAGGTGCAGCAGCAATTGGCGGAGCATTAAAAAAAATTAATTTAGCTCCCGAACACGTTACCGAAGTTTTTATGGGAAATGTATTACAAGCCAATTTGGGGCAAGCTCCTGCCCGACAAGCCGCATTAGCAGCAGGGTTAAATAAAAATA
This sequence comes from Vicingaceae bacterium, assembly GCA_019429185.1. Taxonomy (GTDB): domain Bacteria; phylum Bacteroidota; class Bacteroidia; order Flavobacteriales_E; family Vicingaceae; genus BRH-c54. The sequence goes on along the minus strand of JAHYJH010000040.1, from coordinate 16,037 downwards.
CGCCTTGCACCACCATAAACAAAGTTTGCGCTTCGGGCATGAAAGCCATTTCGTTAGCAGCTCAATCCATTATGACGGGCGACAATGATTGTGTTGTTGCAGGTGGAATGGAAAATATGAGTATGGTTCCTCATTATTATAATGCAAGAAACGGAGTAAAATTAGGCAATGTAACCATGGTTGATGGCATGGTTAAAGATGGTTTGTGGGATGTTTATACCAACAAACACATGGGAAATTGTGCCGAAACGTGTGCTTCTGAAAAAAACATATCACGAGAAGAACAAGATAATTTTGCTATCACTTCATATAACCGTTCAAAAGCAGCTTGGGAAGCTGGTAAATTTAATGATGAAATTGTGCCTGTTACTGTGCCTCAACGCAAAGGAGACCCTATTACCGTTAATCAAGATGAAGAATATAAAAATGTATTTTTAGATAAAATCCCAACCCTTCGCCCAGCATTTGATAAAGATGGTTCTGTTACTGCTGCCAATGCTTCAACCTTAAATGATGGAGCATCTGCCCTAATTTTAATGAGCAAAGAAAAAATGGACAGTTTAGGATTAAAACCTTTAGCAAAAATTGTGAGTTATGCCGATGCAGCTCAAGATTCTGAATGGTTCACAACATCTCCTTCCTTAGCACTTCCAAAAGCATTAAAAAAAGCAAATCTTTCTGTTGGTGATATTGATTATTGGGAATTAAACCAAGCCTTTGCAGTTGTTGGCTTAGCTAATATGAAAGAATTAGGGTTAAACCCAGAAAAAGTAGATGTAAACGGTGGAGCTGTTTCTTTAGGACACCCGCTAGGAAATTCAGGTTCAAGAATTGTGGTTACACTCATTAATGTATTAAAACAAAATAACGGAAAATTAGGTGCTGCAGCTATTTGCAATGGCGGTGGCGGTGCTTCTGCTATTGTTATAGAAAACATTTAAACTAAAGCAGATAAACCCAACTGATTTTTTAACTCAGTTGGGTTTTAAATTTTACATTTATAATATGAAATTCGGTATTTGTTGCTTAAGCGTTATTCCTGCCCGAATAGAACCTTCCGATAAAAGTGAGATGGTTACACAGCTTCTTTTTGGTGAAACCTATTTTATTTATGAAGAAAGTCGAAAAGGGTGGAAAAAAATCAAAACCTATTTTGATAATTATGAGTGTTGGATAGACGAAAAGCAAAGTACCGAAATTTCGGAAGAAACATTTGAATCAATCAATAACAATACAAAATTTGTTACCTCTGAAATAATTAGCCTCTTAAAAAATAAAAAAACAAACTTTTTAATGCCTATTGTTATTGGAAGTTCGCTTCCTAATTTTGAAGATGATAAAATACTGCTTAATGAAATTGAATATGAATTTGAAGGGTTAAAAAGCGATAACACCACTACTCCAACAAAAAACACCATTGCCGAAAATGCTTTTTTATTTTTAAATACGCCTTATTTGTGGGGAGGTCGTTCTCCTTTTGGTATTGATTGCTCAGGATTTACACAAATAATTTATAAACTCATTGGGATTAAATTGCCCCGAGATGCCTATCAACAAGCAAAAATAGGGCACACCTTAAGTTTTATTGAAGAATCGCAGCTTGGCGATTTAGCTTTTTTTGATAACGATGAAGGAAAAATTATACATGTAGGAATTATGCTTGGTGATAATAAAATTATTCATGCATCAGGAAAAGTTCGCATTGATAAAATAGATCATCAAGGTATTTTTAATGCAGAAACAAATCGATATTCTCATAAATTAAGATTGATAAAACAAGTGATTGATAATGGATAATGACTAATGACTAATGACTATTGCCTATTGCCTATTGCCTTTTTAACTTTAAAAACTATAGCATGAACTCAACTAAAAAAACTGTACTAATTACCGGAGCTGCTGGATTTTTGGGTTCGCATTTATGCGATCGATTTATTAAAGAAAATTTTACTGTTATTGCAATGGACAACCTCATAACAGGCGACTTAAAAAACATAGAACACCTTTTTCCACTCGAAAACTTTCAATTTTACCATCACGATGTTTCCAACTATGTGCATATACCCGGGAAATTAGATTATATCTTGCACTTTGCATCGCCTGCCTCTCCTATCGATTATTTAAAAATTCCTATACAAACCTTAAAAGTAGGCTCATTAGGCACACATAATTTATTAGGATTAGCAAAAGCAAAAAACGCAAGAATGTTAATCGCTTCTACTTCCGAAGTGTATGGCGACCCACTCGTCCATCCCCAAACTGAAGAATATTATGGAAATGTAAACCCTATTGGACCAAGAGGTGTTTATGACGAGGCAAAGCGTTTTCAAGAAGCGATAACTATGGCTTATCATCGTTATCATGGTGTAGAAACCAGAATTGTTCGTATTTTTAATACCTACGGACCAAGAATGCGATTAAATGACGGAAGGGTTTTACCTGCTTTTATTGGACAAGCATTGCGAGGTGAAGATTTAACCGTTTTTGGAAAAGGAAATCAAACCCGTTCGTTTTGTTATGTTGATGATTTGATTGAAGGGATTTATCGTTTGCTTTTTAGCGATTATGCCGAACCTGTAAACATTGGAAACCCTGATGAGATAACCATTTTGCAATTTGCCGAAGAAATTATAAAATTAACAGAAACTACACAAAAAATTATTTTTAAAGATTTGCCTAAAGATGACCCTATGCAACGGCAACCCAACATCGAAAAAGCAAAAAAACTATTAAATTGGGAACCAAAAATTAGCCGTGCCGAAGGATTAAAAATAACGTATGAATACTTTAAAAACCTTCCTAGTGAAGAACTCAATAAAATTGAGCATAAAGATTTTGAAAAGTATATAAAGTAAAAAGTTTGAGGTTTGAAGTTATCAAGATAAAGAAAAATATCAAAAAATGACAATAAAAGAAGCAATAATAAAAAGTCTTAGTGATTTGAATAAGTTAGCTAACTCTAACGAGATTTACGAACATATTCTAACAAATAAGTATTATAAATTTGCAGGAAAAACACCTGCTGCTACTGTTTCTGCCGAATTAGGAAGCTTTATTCGCAATGGAGATTCAAGAATAAAGCGAATTAAAAATAAGGAAAAATCCTATTCATACTACTTAACTAAAAATGAACAAAACATTGAAATAGAAATTTTAAGTGATGATACAGAACACCTAAGCACTAACTCATCAAAAAACAAAAAGCAAAAAACTTATGACGAAAGGGATTTACATAAACTTTTGAGTAGCTTTCTAAAAAATGATGATACTTATTCAAAAACCATATTTCATGAACAATCTAACGGAAAAGATAGCAATCAAATTTGGACGCACCCCGATATGATAGGTATTAAATTTATGAATTTACGTTCAAAAATAAGTCAGAATTTTTTGAAATCAATAAATAGAGTTGATACTTTTAAATTAAGTTCTTATGAGCTTAAAAGAGAAATCAATAGTGATAGTGAACTTAAAAAAGCATTTTTTCAAGCAGTTTCAAATTCGAGTTGGGCAAATTATGGCTATTTAGTTGCTTTTGAGTTTAGCGATAATTTAAGCGAAGAAATGGCAAGACTTAATCAATCGTTTGGAATTGGTATAATTGAACTAAATGCAAACCCTTACCAAAGTAAAATATTATTTCCTTCGGTTTATAGAGCGTTAGATATTAAAACCATTGATAAATTATGTAAAATAAATAAAGAATTTGAGAAATTTATTGAGCAAATAGAAAAACTAATGACTGCAAATGAAAAATACATTTCTGGAGCAGAAAAAGAATTAGATGAATTTTGTGATGATTATTTTGCAAACGATACAGAAGTAGAAAATTATTGTAAAGAAAAATACATACCTACAAGTGATGAATAAATAATTCGCTACATTTTAATTGATTATAAAATTATTTTAACTTATGAACCTCAAACCTCAAACTTCAAACTCCTTCTTCGCACACGAAACAGCCATCATAGACGAAGGTTGTAAAATTGGAAAAGACACCAAAATTTGGCACTTTTCTCATATCATGCCCAATTGCATAATTGGCGAGAAATGCAACATTGGTCAAAATGTGGTAATTTCTCCTGATGTTGTTTTAGGAAAAAATGTAAAAGTTCAAAACAACGTATCTATCTATACAGGAGTAACTTGCGATGATGATGTTTTTTTAGGACCCTCTATGGTTTTTACGAATGTGATTAACCCCAGAAGTGCCATCGTTAGAAAAAACGAATACCTAAAAACTCACGTTGGTAAGGGAGCATCTATTGGGGCAAATGCAACCATCGTTTGCGGACACAACATTGGCGAATATGCTTTTATTGGTGCAGGAGCTGTGGTTACTAAAAACATTCCTGCTTATTCCTTATGGGTAGGAAATCCTGCTAAACAAATGGGTTGGGTAAGTGAATATGGACATCGTTTAAAATTTGATAACAAAGGTATTGCTATTTGTCCTGAAACAAACCAAAAATATAAGTTGGAAAATAATAAGGTAATAAAAGTTTAACAAGGGGTCATGACCCCTTGCGGTTCAACAAAGGGACATACTCCCTTGCGGTTCAACAAAGGGGAGTATGCTCCCTTGCCAGTAAAAAAGAAAAAAAAATGAATCAAAAAATAAAATTTGCAGTAGTAGGCTGCGGACACATAGGAAAGCGACACGCAGAAATGATTTTTGGAAACGCTGAAGCTAACTTGGTTGCTTTGTGTGATGTAAGAAAGAAAGAATCGTTAGGCATTGAAAAATACGATGTTCCTTTTTTTAGATCCATTGATGAACTACTGAATTCCAACATCGAAATTGATGTAGTAACCATTTGTACGCCTAATGGATTGCATGCCGAACATTCCATTAAAGCACTCGAAAAAAAACACCATGTAGTTTGCGAAAAACCAATGGGTTTAACCAAATCGGAATGTGAAGCAGTAATTTTTAAAGCATTGCAAGTATCGAAAAATTTCTTTTGTGTGATGCAAAACCGTTACTCCCCTCCTTCTGTTTGGATAAAAGAAATCATCGACCACAAAGTGTTGGGTAAAATTTTTATGGTGCAACTAAATTGCTATTGGAACAGAGATGAGCGTTATTATAAAAAAGGCGGTTGGAAAGGAACACAAGCATTAGACGGAGGAACGCTTTTTACGCAATTCTCTCATTTTATTGATATTATGTATTGGCTTTTTGGAGATATTACCAATATACAAGCAAAATTTAACGATTTTACTCATAAAAATTCTACCGATTTTGAAGATTCTGGATTTGTTAATTTTGATTTTATTAACGGAGGAATGGGTGCATTAAATTATTCTACGGCAGTAGCAACGCAAAACCTAGAAAGCAGCATCACCATAATTGGCGAAAAAGGAAGTGTTAAAATTGGCGGTCAATATATGAATGAGGTAGAAATTTGCAACATTGATGGCTATAAAATGCCTAAACTTGCAGCAGCAAATCCGCCTAATGATTATGGTCCTTACAAAGGTTCGGCAGCCAATCATCATTATATAATTGAAAATGTTATTGATACATTAAAAGGAAGAACGTCAGCAACAACAAATGCGTTAGAAGGATTAAAAGTAGTTGAAATTATAGAAAGGATTTACGCTTTAAGAGATAAAACGGTATTGAAATAACTTGAAATGTTGGATACAGAAGCTATAGAAATTGGAGAAAAAAATAATTATCTTTGTAATGAATGAATGAATGAAATCTAAATACGATGATTACAACAACAAAAGAGTTAAACACTTATTTACCACTTTTATCAGAACGGCAACAAGAATTGGTATTAGCTATTGTAAAAAATATTTTACATATCGATACACAGGAAAAACGTATCAGTGTAGAACAATACAATACTGAAATAGAATTAGCTTTAAAAGAAGTTAAACAAGGTAAAAGTCTCAGTCATGATGAAGTGATAAAGCAAAGTGAAAAATGGCTAAACAGAAAATAAATATAGAATGGAATAAAAAAGCTTCTGTAAACTTCTACAAAATATTGGAGTATTTGAACAAAGAATCTGAAACAGCAGCTTTTATTGTGGGCAATGCAATTTTAGATGAAGTTGAGAAATTAATAACACATTCAACAGCACACCCCCTGGATCGATTTAAAAGAAACAATGATGGAAACTACCGAGCTTGTATAGTTTATAGCTATAGAATATCTTATTATTTATTTGATGATACCATATATATTTTAAGAATTCGACATACGAGTAGAGAGCCTTTAGAACTTTAATATCTCCGACTAAAAACAAAAAAATGAGTATATACAACAAATTAAAAAACAAAGAAACAAAAATTGCAGTAATAGGGTTAGGATACGTTGGTTTACCTATTGCACTTGAATTTGCTAAAACAATGCAAGTGGTAGGGTTTGATATTAGCCAAAAAAGGGTAGATATGATGAAAAACCACATCGACCCCAGTGAAGAACTTGATTCAACTGCTTTTGAAGGTTGTGATATTCTTTTCACCACCAATTTAGATGATTTAAAAGACGTTACCTTTTTTATTGTTGCCGTTCCAACACCCATTGACGGACATAATTTACCCGATTTAACACCCTTGATTGGAGCATCTAAAACAGTTGGCTCCGTACTAAAAAAAGGCGATTATGTAGTTTTTGAATCAACGGTATATCCGGGTTGCACCGAAGAAGATTGTATTCCAATTTTAGAAAAAAAATCAGGATTAAAATTTAAAACCGATTTTAAAGTTGGTTATTCTCCTGAGCGTATTAACCCAGGCGATACCAAACATACATTAACAAATGTAATAAAGGTAGTTTCGGGCTGTTGCGATGAATCGTTAGAAGAAATTGCCAACGTATATGAAGAGGTTGTAAAAGCGGGCGTACACCGAGCTGCATCAATAAAAGTAGCCGAAGCAGCAAAAATTATTGAAAACACACAACGTGATTTAAACATTGCTTTAGTGAATGAACTTTCCATTATTTTTAATAAAATGGGAATTAATACCTATGATGTGTTAGAAGCTGCCGGAACTAAATGGAATTTTCTGAAATTTTTCCCCGGTTTAGTTGGTGGGCATTGCATAGGCGTTGACCCTTATTATTTAACGTATAAAGCAAAAGAAATGGGCTACCATGCTCAAATTATAAATGCAGGTCGTTTTGTGAACGATTCTATGGGGGGTTATGTTGCTAAACAAACCGTTAAAAAAATTATTGCTGCAGGAAAAAACATTTCCGAAGCAAAAGTGTTGATAATGGGAGCTACTTTTAAAGAAGATGTAAGCGATATTAGAAACTCAAAAGTTGCCGATGTGGTTAAAGAATTTATTTCTTTTGGTGTTAAAGTAGAAGTTATCGATCCTCACGCAAGTTCTGAACATTTAAAACACGAATATGGTTTTGGTTTGGTTGATAAAATTGCCAATGACTATGATGCTGTTTTTATTGCAGTTAATCATAACGAATACAGCAATTTAGACGAGGATTATTTTAAATCCATCACATCTAAAAACCCTGTAATTGTTGATATTAAAGGTATTTATAGAAATAAAATTAATGAAATGACTTATTGGAGTCTTTAATTAATGTAACAATTTTAAAATGTAACAATGAAGCAATAAGTGAATGTCAGTTCGAGTAAGTTTAACGAAGCATTAGCGGAGTTGAACTGTATCGAGAACAACACCAAGATGACTTCTAAATTCTTAAACTTTTAACTTTACAAACTTTATGAACTTAAAAACTATTTTAATAACAGGCGGTGCTGGATTTATAGGCTCTCATTTAGTTCGATTATTGGTTAATAAATATCCAAACTACAAAATAATTAATTTGGATAAACTGACTTATGCTGGTAACCTTGCTAACCTTACAGATGTAGAAAATGCTCCTAATTACGAATTTGTTAAAGGAGATATTGTTGATGCAGATTTTATTCATGCTTTGTTTGATAAATACCAGTTTGATGCAGTAATTCATTTAGCTGCCGAATCGCATGTGGATAGGTCAATTGCTAACCCAATGGAATTTATTATGACCAACATTGTTGGAACAGCAAATTTGTTAAATGCTGCTCGTAGCATTTGGAAAACCTCCAACCTCCAACCTCCAACCTCCAACCTTTTTTACCACGTTTCAACCGATGAAGTTTACGGTTCATTAGGAAATGAAGGAATGTTTAAAGAAACAACACCTTACGACCCTCGAAGCCCTTACTCAGCATCTAAAGCCAGTTCCGACCACTTGGTTCGAGCGTATTATCACACATTTGGATTGCCTATTGTAATTTCTAATTGCTCAAACAATTACGGTTCACATCAGTTTCCTGAAAAATTAATACCGCTTTTCATTCATAACATAAAAAACAATAAATCGTTGCCAGTTTATGGAAAAGGCGAAAACATTAGAGATTGGTTATGGGTGGAAGACCATGCAAGAGCTATAGATGTGCTTTTTCACAACGCAAAAATTGGTGAAACCTACAATATTGGTGGACATAACGAATGGAAAAACATTGATTTGATAAAAGTGATTTGTAAAGTAATGGATAAAAAATTGGGAAGAACTGAAGGTGAGTCTGAAAAACTAATCACTTATGTTACCGATAGAGCAGGACACGATTTACGTTATGCCATTGATTCAACAAAATTACAACACGATTTAGGTTGGACTCCATCATTACAATTTGAAGAAGGAATTGAGAAAACAATACAATGGTATTTAACTAATGAAGAATGGTTAAACAATGTAACTTCAGGAGCTTATCAACATTATTATGAAAAACAATATGCAAGTAGATAAAAGTTGGAAGCTGAAAGACAGAAGATGGTATTGAGCGATTGCATCCCCTCTTGAGAGGGGCAAGGGGTGTGTTCTTATTAATATTACAAACCTACTTATTACGATTAAAATATAAAAAACAATGTACAACAAACCTTTCCATACCAACGACATTTCCAAATTAACTTTTTTAGTTACAGGTGGAGCAGGTTTTATAGGTTCTAATATTGTGGAGTATTTAATAAAATATAATGCAGGGAAAGTAATAGTGTTAGATAACCTTTCAAACGGATATTTAAAAAACATTCAGCAATTTATTGGCTTACCAAATTTCAAATTTATTGAAGGCGATATTACCGATTTTGAAACCTGTAAAAAAGTAGTTGCAACTGTCGATTATATTTCTCACCAAGCAGCCTTGGGTTCTGTACCTCGAAGCATAGAAAACCCTATTGCAACTCACTTAGCAAATGCAACGGGATTTTTAAACATACTAACCGCAGCAAAAAATAGCAAGGTTAAAAGAATTGTCTATGCCAGTTCATCATCAGTTTATGGTGATAGCAAGGAATTACCAAAAGTGGAAGAAAAAATTGGAAATCAATTGTCGCCTTATGCTGTAAGTAAACGAGCCAAAGAGTTGTATGCCAATGTTTTTGCATTAACATACAATTTAGATGTGGTTGGTTTGCGGTATTTCAATGTTTTTGGACCTAACCAAAGCCCAAACGGAGCTTATGCTGCTGCTATTCCGTTGTTTATGGATGCGGTGTTGAAAAACGAATCGCCTTTTATAAATGGAAATGGGGAACAAAGTAGAGATTTTACTTTTATAGAAAATGTAGTTCAAGCCAATATTAAAGCAATGTTTACCGAAAAAGAAGTGAAAGGAAAAGTAATGAACATTGCTTTTGGCGGAAGAACAACGATAAATGATTTATTTTTTAAGATAAGAAATATAGTTGGTAATAAAGTTGAACCAATTTACCGTGAAGAGCGTAAAGGCGATGTAAAAGATTCATTGGCTGATATTTCGTTAGCTAAAGAATTAATAAACTACAATCCTGATTTTTCCATTGAAGAAGGGTTGAAAATTACGATAGATTGGTTTAAAAGCCTCCCCAACCCCTCCGAAGGAGGGGCTACCTAAATGACGGAAAGAAATAATAAGTATATGTTAACCCCTAACTCTTAACCTTGAACCTATTTCGCAACATATTCGGTAAAAAAGAAAACTATCCAGCAATTGATTTTTCAGTTTTTGGAGCAGACATGCATTCGCATTTAATTCCAGGTATTGATGACGGATCACCTAATATGGAAGCTTCTATTGAAATGATTCGGGAGTTTAAGGCAATGGGGTATAAAAAAATTATTACCACACCTCATATTATGTGTGATTTTTATAAAAACACACCCGAAAATATTCTAGGAGGATTGGAAAAATTAAGAGCTGAACTAAACCGTTTAAATATTTCTATTAAAATAGAAGCAGCTGCTGAATACAATTTAGACGATGGATTGGAAACATTAATTGACAACAAACAAATCTTAACTTTTGGCGATAATCATGTATTGTTTGAATTACCATTTATGCAGGAGCCTCGAAATTTTCAGGAAATTGTTTTTAAATTTCAAACCAACGGCTACAAACCTATTTTGGCTCATCCAGAGCGTTACAGCTTTTGGCATAAAAACTTTGAAAAATTTGAGGAATTAAAAGCAAAAGGAATTTTATTGCAATTAAATTTGCTTTCATTAACTGGGCATTATTCTCCTGAAGTAAAAAAAATTGCAGAACGAATGGTTGATGCCAATTTAATTGATTTTGTTGGTACAGATTGCCACAGAATGGAACATTTACTAACCTTACAAAAATTTTCTACTACAAAATATTTTAATATACTCGCAAATTCTAATTTATTAATGAATTTAAAAGTTTAGGAGCTGTTACAAAATGTAAAGTAGCTACTTAATGCACAGTTAAGCTAATATTACGTTCAGCTATCATTTTCCGAAGATTAATTAAAGCGTAACGCATTCTTCCTAAAGCAGTGTTAATACTTACATTGGTTGATTCTGAGATTTCTTTAAAACTCATATCATAATACATTCGCATCATCAACACTTCCTTTTGGTCGTCTGGCAAATATTTTATCAATCCTTTTATATCGCTATATGACTGCTTCGTTTCTAAATCTTGTTCAATATTTCTATCTGGACACTGAACAACATCAAAAATATCAAAATCATCAGTTCCCGAAGTAGTACTCATACGATTAGATTTTCGATAATAATCAACAATTAAGTTGTGAGCGATACGCATAACCCAAGGTAAAAATTTACCTTCATCATTGTATTTTTTTCGTTTTATGGTATTGATTACCTTAATAAACGTATCTTGAAAAATATCTTCAGCAAGTGCTTCGTTTCTTACTTTACAAACAATGTAAGTAAACACAGTACTTTTGTGTCGAGTAATTAATTCTTCAATAGCAGCTTCACTTCCTTTAATATAGGATTGAACTAACTCTTTTTCTGAAAGTTTGGAAAGTTTCATAATGCCCTCTCTTTTTTTTGTTAGTAAATACAAAAACTTTTAAAAAACACAGCGAACCGATTTAAAAGTTTATTAAAAAGAGTAGATATTTCTTATAGGCATTAAATTTTTAAGAATTACAAATATAGCAAACGAAACTTTTAAAAAAAAGTTACATAGCCGACAAATATAGCATTTTTTTTAGAAATTTATTTATTCTGGAATTTTTGGATTGTTGTTATTGTCCCCTCCCTTGTATAAAACAGAAAAAATAAACAACATCACAGCTGAAGATACAAATATAATAAACAAGGAACTTAAACTTCTTCTAACAATATGTTGAATGTCAATAATATCCCAAATAGCTAATAACGAAAGAACTGTGAAGAAAAAAACTAATACAGCTAATAGTATGGCAATTCCTTTTCTGAACATAAAAATTTAATTTAATTTACCCAAAGATAATAAATAATTCTTTAGATATTAATAATCAACTTACTTTTTTAAAAAAACAACAGCTTATTGTAACTTTGAAAGCCATAGAAAAACAAATTGTATGCTTAAAAAAAAGCAGCTTATTAATTTTTTAATTTTACTAACACTCCTATCTCCTATGCTATTAGTTGGACAAGCTAACAAGGGAAAATTTACTTTTGAAATTGTTCGTGGTAAAATAGGTTTTTATGCAGACACCTATCGAGCTAGAAAAATTGGTAATGCAAATTTTGGTGATGGAATTGGTTTTTCTTCGCTCATATACTTACCTTTTCAATGGTCGGTAGATTATGCTAAAAATTTTTCTGATACTACTTTCTATCAAGGAGAATTTAACCAACGCTTGTTTATTATTAAACCAACAGCTATTTTTAGTGTAAATGATAGAGTAAGCAATACCTCAGGTTTAGGCTTTCAATTGAGCATTCTAATTGCAAAAAATTGGTACTTAGAATACATCACAGGTATTGTTTGGGTAGAAGCATCAAAAAAAGCAAACGATGGTTTAGACAGTGGTTTCAATGTTTTACAAGGCTTTTATATTAGCAAACCATTAAGCACTCATTTTACTTTTTCAGTGGGGTTTAATCATTTATCCAATGCACATATTTTTACTAGTGAATCGAGCCACGATAAACTTTTACTTGGTTTGAAATATATTTTTTAAACTTTTTTGAAAAATTTTCATAACTTAAAACTATTTTTGAAAACCTAACCAATTTATATAAAATGAAAAAAATTATAGCATTAACATTAATTTCATTCACAGCTTTTGGTTGTGCTGAAATGACTTCCGTTTTAAATGAAGTAAACAACTCTAACAGTACACCATCTCTCACAAATTCTGAAGTAATTAGTGGTTTAAAAGAAGCTCTAACTATTGGAACAAACAATTCTTCAGCCTTAACATCAAGGGTGGATGGTTTTTATAAAAATCCTGAAATTTTCATTCCTTTTCCTGCTGAAGCAATAAAAGTAAAAGAAAAAGTTGAAGCAATTGGAATGAAAAAGCAAGTTGATGAATTTGTGCTAACGCTGAATAGAGCTGCTGAAACAGCATCAAAAGAGGCTGCACCAATTTTTGTTGATGCAATAAAAAATATGAGTATTGCTGATGGTTTTGCTATTTTGAAAGGCAATAATAACGCTGCAACACAATACCTCAGAGAAAAAACTTCAGCAAGCTTAAAAATAAAATTTAATCCCATTGTTAAAAATGCCATTTCCACAGTTGAAGTAACAAAATATTGGAATCCAATTATTTCAGCTTATAACAAAATTCCTTTCACGGAAAAACAAAATCCAGATTTAGAAGATTATGTTACAACAAAAGCAATGGATGGTTTATTTTTAATGATACAAAAAGAGGAAGCGAACATTAGATTAAATCCTGCTGCTCGTGTTACCGATATTTTGAAAAAAGTTTTTGGCAGCTAATTAGAGTCTGTTTGTAAAGTCCAACTTCTTCGTTATTCTCGTTTTAAAAACCAGTCATTTACAAAAGTAAACTCCTGATTTTCAAAACTTCGAATGCCTCGAATTTGAACTTTACAATTCAGCCTCTTGACATTACAGACAGGCACTAATTAGAGTTTGCCCATAAAGTTAAGAGTTTGGTTCAGAATGTTCGAGAATAACGAATAAATAATCGGACATTATGGACTAAACTCTAACTAAAAAACATTAAACACAATATGAACAACCCTTGGAAAACAATTAAAAGTGAACTTAAATATGAAAACCCATGGATAAGTGTTACCGAACACAAGGTAATTGATGCTGGAGAAAATGATGGTATTTATGGTACAGTTCATTTTAAAAACATTGCCATTGGAATAATTCCATTAGATGAAGAGAACAACACTTGGTTGGTTGGTCAATATCGTTATCCACTCAGTCAATACAGTTGGGAAATTTGCGAAGGTGGTGGGAAATTGGATATCCCTCCTCTCGAATCTGCAAAAAGAGAATTGCTCGAAGAAACAGGTATTAAAGCAAATCATTGGGAAAAAATTTTAGATATGCACCTCAGCAATTCCGTTTCGGATGAAGTAGGAATTATTTATCTTGCTAAAAATCTTGAATATTTTAAACCTCAACCCGATGAGGATGAAGTATTACAACTCAAAAAAATAAGTTTTGATGAAGCTTTTAATATGGTGATGAATGGAGAAATAACCGACAGTCTTTCTGTTGCAGGAATTTTAAAAACCAAAATTTTGTTGGATAAAGGAATTATTTAGAACTAAATTGGAAACCTCCAAGGTTTTGGAAACCTCCAAGGTTTTGGAAACCTTGGAGGTTTGAAGAGGTTTGAATAGAATAGAGGTTTGAAGAGGTTTGAATAGAATAGAGGTTTGAATGGAGGTTTGAACGAACAAAATAAATATCGTTTGTGAAGACACAAACGATAGCTTAAATTTATATTTTCACTCTAAATTTTGTAATACCGTTTTTTTTATAGTATTCCATGTTTAAAACTAAAAGAGATATTGTTTTTACAATTTTAGCTGGCATATTCATTACTAATGCTGTTGTTGCTGAACTAATTGGAGGTAAAATTATTCAAATAGGTCCTTTTATCATGAGCATTGGAATTATTCCTTGGCCAGTGGTTTTTCTTACCACCGATTTAATCAATGAATATTATGGTAAAAATGGCGTAAAAAAACTCACTTTCATTACCGCTTCACTTATTGCTTATGCTTTTGTCGTATTATTTTTCTCGATTAACATTCCTGCTGCAAAAGGTGTTTCGGCTGTTACAGACGAACAATTTCAAGCTGTTTTTGGACAAAGTATGTGGATTATTTTTACCAGCCTCATCGCTTTTTTAGTTTCTCAATTTGTTGATGTGTTCATCTTTTGGTTGCTGCGAAACAAAACAGGCGGGAAAATGATTTGGCTGAGAAGTACTGGTTCTACTGTTGTTTCTCAATTAATTGATACGTTTATAGTGCTAGGAATTGCTTTTTGGTTAACTGGTAAAATGAGTACATCTGAATATGTAAATGCAGCTCTAACGGGATATACTTTTAAATTATTAATTGCCATTTTACTAACTCCGTTAATCTATTTAGGACATTATTTGGTAAATAATTATTTAGGCAAAGAACTTTCCGAACAATTGATAGAACAAGCAGCTGAAAATTCATTGAAAGAGTAAAGAAATTTGGTTTATTTTTTTTATATTTGGAGGAAAATAAGTCTGACAGTTTTTTAAATTTTATCAGACCTATACATAAGTTGGTGGCAATTCAAAAACTGAATACTTTGTTTAAAAATACTCTTACATTATTGATAATTATTTTTTGTCTTCAATCTTTTGGACAGGACTCGTTGACTTTACAGATGGACAGTACTTTAAGCTGGATGACTTTCGGAAAAACAACAGCAAAGGAGACAATAAAATACTTTGGAAAACCTACTGACATAAGGGAGACTTGGTCTCACGCTAATATTGGTGTTTGTATATTCTCTTATTATACCATATTGACTTATGATGAATTAGGTATGGAACTGATATTTTATAGTGGACGAAAGCGAAAAAGGACACAAACATTATGGCAAATCAAACTACTTCTAGGCTCCAGTAATTATATTAATTCAACAATTAGAACAGGTACATCTACCAATCTAGAAATTTTAGAAACTTTTGGCATACCAGAAGATATTTCGGACGACCGGACAGAATTCTACTATACTGCTAAGGATCATATTATTCAACTATTTATTGATAATAAAGGAATTTTACAGGAGATTGAAATTAGATAAAAGTACTATTAAGAACTGCCCTCCAGTACAACCTAAGCTGTAAAAGTACGAGCTAAGTTTTGTGTTGGCATTAAGGGTGGTTACTTAGGTCAAGCAAACACAATATTTTATAAAAAAGGCACTACAGGATTAAGAGTGAAACATTTTTTTACTAATAATAGAGTAAAATAATATAATGTGGCTAAAGCCCTTTTGTTATTTGGTTTTAAAAGCCCCGACCTTAAGGCCGGGGTAATAAATCGTAATCAATTCATTTGGCTTTAGCCACAATTAGCACAATTAGTATGTATGTAGTGATTTTTTATGTCAATTTATGTTTAAGAGTATATTTGTTTTTATAAAAGGTGGGTTCTAAAAATTCATTTTTTTCATTTTGATTTAAAGAAAATCGTAGAACCCATTTACCAATTTTCCTAAATCACTACAAATGTACATTATTTTTTCATAAAACTTACTGTTTTAATCGCC
>JAHYJH010000039.1 GCA_019429185.1 Vicingaceae bacterium | reverse complement strand
AGAAAAGTGGTTTGAACTCGAACCTAAAATTTTTAAGGAAAAGCCAGCAGTGTTTAAAGAAAAAATACTACTTTTGAAGAGTAATAGTAAACAAGACTTTAAGGAACAACCTTGTGAAACTTAACAAGTTACTACAATAAATAGGCCTTATTTGAGCGTTGGTTTTATCCTTTCATTGCTATCTATCATTTATATACCTACAATAAATACTTTTCTTAAAAAAAGTGATGGTTTTGAAAGTTTTGAAAAAGATTGGTGGAGAATACTTGTAATCATACTCCCTATTTTACTTGTTATCATAATTTATTTTTGGAAGGTAGGGTATCATTTTCTTGTTAAAAACAAAAAATGGCTATCTTTTAAAATAGCTCTTGAACAAACTTTCCAAGTTTATACAAACAAACAAGAAGAAGAAACTAAGATTGAGACAATTTCTGATAATCAACCATCGGTTAGAGATTTTCGAAAATGGATGAAAGACATAGACAATGATTTAGGAAATAATAATTTAGTTCTTGTTTTTGACAACTTTGATAGACTACCTAAAAAACACATATTAAGTATTTGGTCTGTTATTCATGTTTTCTTTGCTGAAACTGAATACAACAATATCAAAATAATAATTCCATTTGATAGAACACATATTAAAAATGCGTTTAAAGATTTGAATGGTGATGCAAAGGACTATGCAAATGATTATATTAATAAAACTTTTGATATAGTTTATCGAGTTGCCCCTCCAATATTATCTAGCTGGAAGGTATTCTTTAAAGATAATTGGGGAGAGGCTTTCCCAAACTATAATGAAACTGAATATATAAAAGTAGAACAAGCTTATGAAGTTTTTAGACCAAACATTACTCCAAGAGAAATATTGGCATTTACCAATGATGTCGTCTCTTTAAAATTGTTAGATGATACTATACCTGATAGGTACATTGCTGTATTTGTATTAAACGAAGAACATATAATTAAAGACCCATTAACTGCAATAAATAAATTAGATTATCTTGAAGGAATTGAATACCTGTTCAAAAATGATGAAAATTTTGATAAATACATTACTGCACTTGCTTATCAAATTGACCCAAATAGTTCTTTAGAAGTTGTGTATAAAAGACAATTAAAAGATAGCTTAATTAATGGAGACGAAATAAAATTAAAAGAGCTTTCCAAAACTAAGGTTTTTAGTAGAATTTTGAAACCTATTTTAAATGAAATAGAAGACTATACTAAACCTATTGAAACCTTAAAATCTCTTGAAAAGGATGCATTAATAACAGATTTGGAATTAAATACTGCATGGGACGATATCTATCTTAAACAAAATCCAACAAATTTTGAAAAAGGAAAGTTGAAAGATTTTCAATTTACGCTTTTAAATAATATAGATAAGAAATACAAATCAATATGGTTGAAAATGCTCGTTAATAATTTGTATACGCCTGCTGATATTTTTAATACAGCAGATTTTTCAGATAGCATTGATAGTTTAAGTAAATATTGTATTGATAATAAAATTGAAGCTGATGTATTTTCTCATTTGGAAAAAAGAAACGTAGTAATTGAGCAATTAAAGTTATTAATTGGTAAAAAAGAAAGTGAATTCGAGAAATATAAAATTAATTGTAAAAAAGAAGATATAGAAAAATACCTCACAACAATCTCTGTTGGGAATATAGGTGAAGCTAAGTTTATTACGCACCTAAAAAATAGAACTGAGTTATCAAATTTCCACGAACTATTAAAGACGTTTGTTCCAAGTAATGCTGCAGATCCAAATATTTTGAGAGAAGTATATACGCTTCTAAAAATCACAACAAATAAACCTATAACAAAGCTATTGTCGGATGCACAACTTCATACATTAATGAATGGATTAAATGTAGGAGACGATTTCTTTAGTGATTTAGCTTGTATGAGAATATTATTTACTAATAAAAGTCATCCGAGTTACGCACCAGTATATGAGAAAGCATTAAACTCTGAAGATATTGAATTTCACAAGAAAGTTACTGACAGAATAGAACATTATATTAGTCTGAAGGACTTATTAATAAGCTCTATAAGTTTTCAAAATCGTTTAATTAAAGGAATTATCCCTTTGCTTCTGAACAAGAATAATAAAGATAGAATTTTTGATAAAGAATTGATAATTAAAAATCTAATTGACATTTGCCGTGCAAATGAAATAGAAACGGAAAAATTATTTGGAGAGATTGACAAATATAAAACAGAAGAATATAATTTTGAATTTGTATTTGGTTTGAGCATTGAATTTTATAGGATAGCAAAAGAAAGTAATTCAGCAATAGCGAATCAAATTATTCAAATTTTCATTAATCATTTCAAAGATGCTAATACTGAAATATGGTCATCTACATTTGAAAATTTAAATAGTAAGGAGCTTGAAATACTACAGATTATTGATTTTAAAGATTGGAATAGTCATGCTCTTGAAGCATATAAAACTAAGTTAATTAAAATTGCTAATGAATCTGATAATGAAAATTTAGATAAAATTTCACTTTTAAGTAAAAGTTTTGAAGATTCAGGAAAAAATCTTGTAAATACGTTTAAAGATTTAAGAGGCGCATTTATCAATAACAATAATATATCAAAAGAGCATTTTATTACTTTTATTGAGCCGCTTTTTAAATATGGTTCTTTAGAGGAAAAATCAGGAGATGTTCTGAGAACGATTTTTAAAACTGGTTTTCTTGATGATGAAAATTGTGTTCAAACAATTATAAATCAAGGCAATGGTATTTTGAAATTAATTAATGAAAGTGAGAAAGCTGAATCAAGTGATTTTATTAATGGAATTAAAGATAGAGGTTCGGTACAAAAAATAAATGAATTAGCAAATGCTTTAAATATCAAAATACCTAAACCTAAAAATAAGGATGAAGAAACGGAAGATAATTAAAAGCTAAACTTTAAAATACATTATGTTTATAAAATTAACTGATATAGACAAAAACAAAATTACGATTACACTACTTTTGAAACCATGAGCAATCTATTAAAAGCAATAACAAATTTAGTAAACAATCCCGTTGTTGAAATTACTGATTATTACAGTGGAAGAAATAGAGCAAACAGTGTTGGTAGTGCTTTAGAAGTATATATCAAAGATATTTTTGCTAATACTGTTTCAGAAACCAATGAGCAAAATTGTTTAACCAAGTACGAAGAAGTATTTTCATACTTAGGTAATCAAAATAATCCGCCTGATATGATTTTAAAAGGTGGTGATGCTATAGAAGTAAAGAAAATACAGAGTGGGGGAAGTGCTTTAGCGTTAAATAGTTCTTTTCCAAAATCAAAACTGTATGCTGACAGTCCAATGATTACTGCTGCTTGTAGAAATTGTGAAGAATGGGAAAGTAAAGACATTATTTATGCTGTTGGCTATACTTCCGATAATGCTGTTAATTGGTTGTGGTTAGTTTATGGCGATTGTTATGCAGCCGAACAAGAAGTTTATAATCGAATAAAATCAACCATGTCCGAAGGAATAAGAACAATTCCAAATGTTGAATTTACAGAAACAAAAGAATTAGGTAAAGTAAAAAAAGTTGACCCTTTAGGAATTACAGATTTAAGAATAAGAGGAATGTGGCACATTGATAACCCTAACAAAGTTTTTAGTTACATTGACACTACAACCGATTGTAATTTTAAACTAAGGGTTTTAATGAAAAAAGACAAGTATTTGTCTTTTCCCGAAAACGATAGGTCAGTCATTGAAAATAATGATTCAATAAATGTATCTAACATAAGAATTAAGAATCCAAATAACCCAGCGAATTTAATGGATGCTGTGTTTATTCAATTTACAATAGATTAAGTATGAAAATAGTATCTTTTTTTTCCGGAGCAGGTGGTCTTGATTTAGGTTTCAATAAAGCAGGTTTCAATATAGAATGGGCAAATGAATATGACAGAGAAATTTGGGAAACTTATAGAAAAAATCATCCTCAAACAATTTTAGACACTAGGAGTATTTTAAATATTCCTATGAACGAAATACCCGATAATCCTATTGGCGTAATTGGCGGACCACCATGTCAAAGTTGGAGTGAGGCAGGAGCTTTAAGAGGGATAAATGATAAAAGAGGGCAGTTGTTTTTCGATTTTATAAAAGTATTGGAAGAAAAACAACCTTTATTCTTTTTAGCTGAAAATGTTTCTGGAATGCTATTACCAAGGCATGAAAAAGCTTTAGCCAACATTAAAGAAATGTTTAAAAATGCAGGAATCGGTTATAACTTGTCTTTCAAATTACTAAATGCTGCGGACTATGGAGTTCCTCAAGACAGAAAAAGAGTGTTTTTTATTGGCTACAGAAAGGATTTAGGAATTAAATTTAATTTCCCTGAACCATTAAAAGAAAAATACACTTTAAAAGATGCTATTCATGACCTAAAAGATAGCGTTCTACCTGCAAAAGATAAGAATTATTCTAATGAAGATGCCTGTACAGTTCCAAATCATGAATATATGTTAGGTAATTTTTCTACAATATTTATGTCTAGAAATAGAGTTAGGTCATGGGATGAGCAATCATTTACCATACAAGCAGGAGGGAGGCATGCTCCAATACACCCACAAGCACCAAAAATGAAATTTATTGAGCAAAATATTAGAGTTTTTGTACCTGGAAAAGAAGATTTATACAGACGTTTAAGCGTAAGGGAGTGTGCTAGAATACAAACATTTCCAGATGATTTTGTTTTTCACTATAAAAATATAGCGGCAGGTTACAAAATGATTGGAAATGCAGTTCCTGTAAATTTAGCTTTCGAATTAGCAAAAGTTATCAAAAGGGATTTAAAAGCTTTAAATCTTACTAATGATGTAAGCATTGAGAAACAAAATAAGAGAATTGAGCTTTTAAAACAACAAAATCAAAAGACAAAAATTCTTCAAGATTAAGTCTTCAGCTTCCTATAAATCCTAGACAGTTCAAATTGAAAGGGGTAAAATCAAGTTATCGCAAAATTTACGACAACTTGTCAAGGATTACTTGACTACTACTTATAGTTAATCAAATTGAAAATCTAACATAGGAGGGGTGGAGGTTTCGAGCAAAAAAAAGCCCCTAATAAGGGACTTTAGAAAAACCACACTCGAACCAAAGGAACTTGAAATAGCTATTAGGAAAACCATAATTATCCTTATGATAAAAACCAATGCCAAACCTTTTAGGATGGTAGGCAACATAAAACCAACCATTGTAAAACTTACCTAATTTAAGCCTAAGATTAAAAAACCAAAACATAATAAATAATTTAAATGAACCCTTGGCAATACGCCAAGTTAGGCGTTCACAATGGTTTTGAGTGAGGCAAATGCAAGGTTCTGCCACACAAGGCTCGCTCAAATGTCCACAGGACATTTGCCGTCCTTGCAATTTCCTGAACCAATAACCATAACTTTGCTGCAACTTGTGTGTAGAAAACTAAAATCATCAAGCTAATAACTATTAAAACATAGAATTATGTTAAATAGAAAGGCGTGTTGGCAGGAAAGAAATGCGGGCAAACGTTTGGCGTGAATGGATAAATGCGTAAAAACAAACAAAAGGGGCTTGTCCTTTTGTTGCGGAGCAAACAATTACTTTTGTATTGTTTTAGCATTTATACAGAGAGCGTAGATAGCATATTTCTTTCTTGATTTTTGCAAATCTTTTTATCAAGAAAAAGATTTACAAGCCTTTACACAAAGCTCGCTCAAATGTCCACAGGACATTTGCCGTAGTTCTTTTTTATCAAGACCACGAAGTAGCATCAATACCTTAGTTTAAAATAAAAAAACATTGATAAAAAAGAATAAATCAAACCAATCCAGTGAACGCAGCATAGAAAAATGCGAAATGAAGCCTTATTAAGGCAACCGAGTTTTTACGAGCTCATGAATACCTATAAAAAACAATAAAAAAGAATGAATAAACGCATTTTTTGTATGCAAGTGAACTACCACATAATTTTTTTGAGCGAGGGCAAAAGAATAAATTTTTAAAAAAAGAAAGGCATTGAGCGGCTATTTAATATAATGGCTAATTATAAGGACAAAACGATAACCTTATAAAAAACTAAACTTCATTAGAATCGAATATTTTTAAACTTGTGTAGAATTATCTTGAATACGAGAATTTAAGAAGCGTGGCATGTGTGTTCTATTTACCTGGCTGCCATAAGCCAGGCAAGTGAGGAACGAACGCAGACATAATATACATTATAATTGACAAAACGTTTAAATACATCAATAAATAAACACTATCGTTTTGTCTTATAATTAATATTATACAAAAAACCAAACAGCCCATTATTAAAGCTATAGAACTATACTTCAGCTAATAATAAGTTGAACTAAAAAAAACAATATCTTACTCTTTTTTCTTTTGCATTAACTCCTCTATTTTTGAGAGTTTTACCTCCAATTCATCAACTCGCTGCTCTATGTACTTTTTTGTTTTTTTAGCCGTTTCAGGCTCTTCAACATCATAAAAATAACCTGGTGTAACATTAAAATAATCACAAATTTTTGCCAATAAAGTCGTGTCTATCTTGCTGCGACCATTAAAATAATTTATAAGTGTTTGTTTTGTTACTCCAATTTCACCACATAGTATTTCTTGGTTAATTCCTTTTGTTAAAATTAAAGCCTTTATTTTTAATGGATTAAACTTCATTTTGTAAAAAAGTTAAAAAGTTTTATAATAAAAACTTGCAGGTTAGTTAAAATATATTTTACTTTATCGGTATAATTTTATGTATTAATAATCTAAAATATTAACCAAAAATAACAAAAAATGATGACAACAACAGAAAAAACAATAGTAACCAAAAAGTTAAAATATACTATTTCCGATTTCGCCACTCCAAAGCTGCGAGATGTAATTATTGAAAAATTGCAAATAACGAAAGGAACATATTATAACAAAGTGTTTGCCAAAATAGGCGAAAAACAAGGTTTTGAATATCTCGAGCTGCTTCAAATTGCCGAAATTTTAAACAGAAAACCATTTCAGTTAATTACCGCAGATGCTTATACGCATTATTTGCAAAACCCACAATTAGATATTTTTGAAGTATGAGCCAGTTTGTTTTAATAAAATATGAAAATAAAGTTTATACGCTTAATTTTTCGGAAATCCAAAAGGCAACCTACCAAGTGTTAGGTAATGATTATTTGCTTTGTCGAAAAGCAGAACGTATAGCTAACCGATTAATGAAATCGGGAACAACAACCGAGTTGTATTGGTTTAGGTTGGCGGTTTCTTTTTCTATCTTGGGCGATATTTTAGAGCGTGAACTAAACGAACGCATTGCCCTGATCCCCGATTATTACCTTAACGAATTAACCACTATTTTAAACAATTAAACAATGCGTAACAAAACACTTATAAACGAGAGAAATAAGCAGTTAGAAGAAGATTTTAACGCTTTATCGAAAAACTTCCCTAAAAAGCCCGATGTTGTTTATACGTTGCTGCGAAAAAAATATTTTATAACCAACCGCACTATTGATGCTATCCTTTCGGGCGAATATGACAAGCCTAAAAAAGTGTTTATTAATCCTAACCAATTAACAATTTTATGAAATGGAAAAAACAATAAAAATAATTGAAAAATTGTTTGAGGAAGCTGATTATCTTTTGGAAAACAAAAAAATATCAGCAAAATATTATCATAGAAAAACACAGTATTACAACTGCTTGTTAGAAGATATTATCAGCAGAGAATTATATGTAGATTCTTTGAATAAAAAAATAGATAAACTAAAAAATGAAAAGGAAAAAGAAAGTTTTTACACTTCTTTTTTTTATCAACTACTCGATTTGTTAGGATGTTCGCCATCTTTTTATTTACAAAAAAATATAAACATAAAAGACTTTTTACAAGCAGCTGTTGAATTAAGAATGATGAACAAAGAAAAAAAATACAACCCCATGCAACTTTCTTTTTGTTTAATATCAATTCTTATTCTCAAAAAAATTACCGAATTAAAAAAATTAACTAATCACTATCAATTAAATCAATATGCAAGAAGCTCAAATTAAAAACAGAGAAAAGGAAAAAAAAACCGCTGTATTGCATCGTTTTTATAGTGCTTTTTCTAATTACGACAAAAACGGAGCCTTTAAAGGAATAGATTTTATAATTGATAGATTAGAAATTTTAAATATATTAAAAGAGGAGGTTTTTTTTCGACACGATATAAATAAAGAAACAGGGCTTTCTGTCTATGTTTTAATAAAAAAAAACATAGTAAAAGAAGTTTCTATAACCTACATTAGAGATTCTTGGTTTAAGTACTTAGAGAGTTTACCTATTTATGAATATCCAAGCTCTCGAACAAATGACGAGGGAAATTATTTAACAATTAAAATAACGCCTGAAATGTTAATTAATAAATTTTTAGGCTCTATAGGAAATTATTTATCTGAACAAATTATTGATAGATTAACTCCTAACGAAGATTTAGTTTTTGTTAAAGACAAAAAAAATTGTAAATATTTTTATTATAAAAATGGCTTTTTAACTGTTACAGCTAATAACATAGGAGCCTAATTATAAAAAACTGAAAGGCTACATTTGGGAAAATCAAATTTTAAACAGAAATTACAACCACTTTCTAAGCCATGAAGATTTAATTGACTGTGTTTTTCAGCGTTTTCTGTTTAATGTATCGCAAAACGCAAACAGGCTCTATGCTTTGCAAACTATTATAGGCTATATGCTGCACAATTATTTTGACTACAAACTAAAGGCTCCAATTTTAACCGATGCTTTTATTAGTGATGATGGCGACCCGAATGGAAGAACTGGTAAAGGATTAATTTCGCTTGGATTAAAATATATGCTTAACGACTATCGTAACAATTTTGCTAAAAATTATGTGAGCTTAAACGGCAAAAACTTTGACCACCGAGATAAACACCGTTATTCGGAAGCAAATAACCAAACAACACTTGTTCATATTGAAGATTTAAAAGCCTGGACCAATATTGAAGATTTTTTTAACGATATAACAGAGGGTGTAGATGTTGATGAAAAAAATGAAAAGCCCTACAAAATAAAGGCAAAAATTTTGTTTTCAACAAACAAAACCATTAAAGTAAACGGAGATAGTGCTGTTGATAGAACTGTTTTTTTTGAGCTCTCCGATTATTATTCTTCTTCATTTTCGCCTGAAGATGATTTTAAACATTGGTTTTTCAAAGAGTGGAACGAAAAACAATGGCAGCTTTTCGACTTTTTTATGGTAAAATGTGTTCAAATATTTTTAAAAGAATACAAAATAATAACAGCCGACACAATTAATTTACAACGAAGAACATTGTTAGAACACTCAAGCCCTGATTTTGTTAATTTCTTAGATTTTTATAAATTTAATGATGACGACCATAAAAACAAACTTCCAGAGGGTTATTACTTACTTAATGGAAACATCGAGCTTGAACATGATAAAAAAGAATTGTTTAATTCTTTTTTAGAGAGTTATCCAGAATACGCCAGGCAAAAAGGTTTTAACCAGGCACGTTTTACGAAATGGATAAAATTATATGCGAAAACGTCTGAATTAATACAAGAAATACAAAAAAGCGATGAGAGAAGAAGTAGCAATAAAGATTACATAACCTTTAAAAAAAAATAACTTAATCCTTATTATTATGTTTAAAATTATAAAATTAAAAGAAGTATTGATATTTGCAAAACAAGGCATCGAAGGTTTTACTACAGATGATGGGGTTGTTATTCCTCAAAAAAATAAAAAAGAAGTGCTTGAAGAATTAGAATTGATTGATGATTTGTTATTAATTATGAAGTCAAAAATGCTTTTAAATAAGAAAAGAGGTTTAAAAACTGTAATAGATGGAAGATTAGCTTTGGCTGTTGAAAAAAATACCCACAAAATTTATAATAAGAAGCAATGAACTTAAATATTATCACAGAACATTCAAACGAAGAAAAGGGCCCCTTTTTGTGGGTAGGTATGTACTGTTTTATTAAGAAGTAGAGGAGGTTAAACTTATTTTAATAACCGTCATGGATTTTTTATAATTATAAAAAAATAGATTTAAAAAAAAACCTAGCCACCAGCTCGGTTTTTTTTTTAGCTTTCCAATAATTTCTCTTTATAATGTTATTTATATATATAAAAAAAAGGTATCTACCTTTAATTAAGAAAAGTAATGCACTAATGCACTAAATAATCTATAAGTATTGATTTTATTAGCGTTTATAGTAGTGCATTGTTTTTTTTATAATGCACTACCAATGCACTAATGCACTAATAAAAATAATGCAGTGCATTAAAAGTGCTTTATAGTGCATTGTTTTTTTAGTTATATGCACTATATTAATTATTTATAAATCAATTATTTATAAAAAAGTAGTGCATTAGTGCATTACTTTTGCTAATTAAAAGCACATACACCCTCCGATAAGCTATTTCTTACATTTTTAAAAAAAATAGCTATACAACAATAACCATAAAAAATAAAATAATACAACTATTGGATAATTATTAAAAAATAAAGATGTAATTATTATAAACACATCACTTTTGTAACACAGAATCATTATGTAATGAATATGTAATGATTATATAATGAATATGTAATGATTATATAATGAATATGTAATGGGAATAATAAAAGCAGACAATTCCAAGATAATAGGAGAATACTTAAAAGCTCCAAGGCTTTCTAAAAAACAATTTATGTTTTTTAAAAGATTAGTAATAAATAATTACATAGAATCTTATGTGATACATAAACATACTAAAGCAAAAATTTTTTTAAATGACAAAAAGGGAGTGAAACATTCTTTAAATTCGAGAGGAAGTTTAAACAAAACAAAAGCGTATACAGTTTTAAAAGAAGTTGTTAAATATTCTTTTTTAACAGATATAAGTGAAAATAAAAAAAACAAAGTATTAGGAGTTTATCTTTTTCAAAACATTGTTATTGTTGATACTAATGTTTATAAAATAAAAATTACAGTAAAAGAAAAAGAGGTAAATGGGAAATTAATAAAATATTTATACCATTATGATTTATTTCTTCTAAAAGAATAAAGAGGTAAAAACTAGTTATAATACAGAGCCAAGTCATAAAGACAGCAACCAGTTAATACCTCTTATGAATACAAATATACAAAAAAGAATCAACGTGTAATCAAACAATTTAAAAATATGAGTGAAACAACAAAAATAACTTTGCCGAATCAGTTTACTGTTCGTTTAGCTGATGAGGAACTGGACTTTATTAACGAAAACATAGAGGCAATTATAGGCGAAGATTATAATATTAGCCGAAATAAAATTTTTGTAAAGGCTTTTACTAAAGCAATTATGAATACTGAAACGCTAAAACCTAAAACAGTAGAAATTGACAATCCGGCATTAATAGAAAAAATAGTAGAACTAGAACAGCAAAATGTATTATTAACCAAAAAAAATGAAGAGTTAGTAGGTAAAATAGTTGATGAGGAAGAAAAAACGCCAAAAAACGCTATTGTTTTGAATTTAGATGAGTATAAAAGAAAATACCTGTGGGGAATTTTACAGCTTTGCAAAAAAGAAAATTTAGCCAATAGTTATGAAGATGTTTTTAACATTATGTTAGATGTTTTTCATAAAAGAAATGAATTTAAATTTACACAAGAAGACGTTGAATATTTAAAAACTTTAGAATATGAAGATTGAAAATAAAATTGCCGAATTAGAGGCTGAAAACAAAAAACTAAAAGCATTAATAGTAGAGGGTAAAAAAGTTTTTACAACCGTTAATGAAGTATTAGGGATTGAAAAAGCTGCTAATAGCGGTTTTTTTGCAGCCAAAATAGGGTCTATTATTATGAAAGTGCAAAAACAACCTGAAATAATAGAAGAGCTGGCTGATTATTTACAAAAAATAGAACAGTTAGAAGTATGAATATACCAAACTTAATAGATGTTTTAAAGGCGGAAACCGAACAAAAACAAAAGCCAACGGAAGAAAACACTCAACAACAATCGGCTACACCGCCTAATTTTGATGATTTTTTAGACGAGCCAGAACCCGAACCTGAAAAGGTTGAGCCTCCAAAACCTAAATTATCATTGTCAGACCACAATAAATCTGCCGAAATGTTTATAATGACCGTTGATGGTTTGCAAACAATTTCATTGCCCTGGTTATACCAAAAAACGCTGTTTAAAAAATCGGAGCTGGAGGAGTTAAAAGCAATTAAACTAGCGTTAAAAGAAAAAACAGAAACAAGTTTAACGCAAAAACAATTAGTTTTATTAGATAAGTATAGCACGTATGAGGAATTAAAAGAGGGCGTTTCCTTTAGTAAAGATGAAATTGAATTATTGAAGGGACCGCTCGGAAAAGTTTTTGAAAAATACGATGTTGATTTAGGTCCCGAAATTTTATTATTTGGTGCCGTGGCAGCGGTTATGTTGCCTCGCTACATTCCTTTTTTATCTAATTTAGAAGAATAACTAATGCCCAAAAAAAGAATAAATACAGTAAATGCAGTATTAGGTAGGAGGGGAACAGGTAAGACAACCTACATAAAACAACTTATTGAGGTATATAAACAAGCACACCCACAACAAAAGATTTTAATTATAGACACGCTTGATCACCCTGCATATAAAGAAATCCCTGCAATTAATTTAGACTTACTAACACGTTGGGAAAAGCCTAATACATATCGTTTGTTTGGCTCAAACACCGATGAAATACTGCAAACCATAGATGAAAATCTTTATAATGCCTTACTTATATGTGAAGATGCCTCTAAATATCTAAACAGGACCATAACGCCAGAGGTTAGGCGTTTTATTTACGATAGTAAACAGAAAAATTTAGATATAATATTCCTTTTCCACGGCTTTATGGCAACGCCTGTCGAGTTGTTTAGAATGATAGATAATTTAGTTCTTTTTAAATGCGACAGTCCAAATAACCGCAAAAACGATATGATAAACTTTCAGGAAGTTACCGAAAGTTGGCAAAGAGTAATGATTAACCCAAGCCCATATTATAATGAAACTGTAAATATTTATTAAACAATGACTAAGGAGGAAAAAATAAAATACTACCAAGACAAGTACTTTATAGGTATGGAAGCTAACGGCAAAAAACAACTTTTGCATTTTAACAAAACAGGGTATGAGCTGCGTAACGAAATAAATAAAAAAGTAGTTATTTTTTCTGAAAACAATATAGAACACAGTAAAAGATTTAAAACAATTGGGACAGGTCCTTTCCGAATGTGCTATAAAATTCCTTGTTTAGAGTATTATTTTGGAGAAAAACCAACGCAAGAAAACTTTAAAACCAAACTATTACATTATTTAAGAAAAATCGTATGGATACAATTAAACCACAAGCAAAAAATTTAAAACAACTTGCCGTTGCCTATAAAGTAAGCCAAGTAACCATGCGTAAATGGTTAAGAGTGGCTGGTTTAATTCCCAAAGAACAACCACGAGCAACTTATATTTTCACACCACTGGAAGTAAAGGCAATTTACGAAAAGTTAGGGGAGCCTTACGAGGATTAACAATATAAAGACAACCATTAACGTAGGTAGGAGCGAAAAAAAACAATAAATAAGCATTGTGTTAGTATAAAGTAAAGGAACTTTTAACTTATTTATTTGGTTTTTTTTCTGACGGCTCGGAAAGACGAGCAAATTTTTACTATCTTTGTGTAAAATTTTAAACTATGGCAACACTAATAATAAACATTGAGGGCGAAGATAAAAACTTGTTAATGTCTTTTCTTAAAAAACTAAAAGCCAAGGTAAAAGTGGTTAAAGAAGAAAAAAGCCTTAAGATTAGTAATGAAATTCCAAATAAAGGACTGCAAGAATCTATAAATGATTTTAAAGCAGGTAGAGTAATTAAAGCAAAAAACGCTACTGAATTAATCAAAAAACTATCTGCCTAATGTATCAAATTATAGCCTCTAATAAATTTAAGAAAGATTTTAACCTTTGTTTAAAGAGAGGGTTAAAAGCAAACTTAATTAGTGAGGTTATACTGTTATTAGAAAAACAAGGTAAACTTCCTGCTAAATACAAACCGCACGTATTAAAAGGAAAGTTCAACAATTACTGGGAGTGCCACATACAACCCGATTGGTTACTTATTTGGGAACAAAACGACAAAACAAAAACAGTAGCATTACATCGTACAGGAACACATTCCGATTTGTTTTAAACTTTTTCAGTCTAAAATTTTAAACTACCAAAAACTTTCTTATATTTGCATCGACCAACTAATTTAGATGAAAATCTAAATTATTTATTTACGATAAACCGTTACTCATGGGTAGCATAACCGAAAGGCTGCACTTCTTAATTCTCTGAATTAGTTGGTCAACCCTAAAGGTAACGGCATATAAAATTTTTCAGATATGACCAACGAAAAAGAAAATACCGCCAAACTGTTGGAGGCAATCGAAAACTTTAGGTTTGCCAATCCCAACGCAAAAGAACTGCAAGAACGAGTATTTACAGGTTATTTATACAATTGTTCCACCGGAGCAGAGCCACTAACCGAAGAAGTTGTTTTGTTTAATCAAACCCTTTGCGAGCTCTTCCAGTACATTAACTAAAATTAAGCACAAAATAAGCCTTAAAGCCAACAAAAACGCCACTTTGTTGGCTTTTTTTATGCTTTATGGTTTGGCGTTAAAACAAACCTTCTCAAATTTGTGGTTCATATTAATTATTCACAAAAAACAAAAAAAAATGACCGCACCAGGATTAGTAACAGAAGTTGCATCAGGAACAGGCAAAGCCCTTTCCTTAAAAAACTTGCTTATCTTAACAATAGTTACCATTGTTGTAACGCTAATAGTTAGTAAAGCACTAAAACAAACCGTAGTATTAACCAATACCGAAGGACAAGCCGTTTTGAGTGGCGAGATAAAAACCTCACTTAAATACAGCCCAAAAGCAGCGTAAAAATTAAACAAACACAAATAAAATCAATAAACTAAAAATCAAACTAAAAATTAAAATCATGAAAACATTAAAATATTTATTTACAGCAGCATTATTAGCCTCATTCTTCATTAGTGATACGTTTGGCGAAGTAAGTATAGCGATGGCAGGAGTTATAGGGTTTCCTTATGCCGACCCAAACGCAATGGATCATTATGCGTCAGAAAATTTCTCATCTTTTGAGGGGGATGATGTTTATACTGGAGATGGCGACCATTTTTTAAACTTTGGAGGGCCTGGAATTTCTTTCAAAAATGAGGGCAACGCCTCTCGTTCGTTTGTGATGAACATTACTAACAACGACAAAATATCCCACACAGCTACATTAACACCAGGTTACGATTGGGTTCCAGGACAAACAGACCCTATTAAAAAATATGCAGCCGATGGAGCGATGTTGTTAGATGGAGCGTCAGTTTTATTATCAGGTTCTGGTTCTCCAAAAACAATCAGAGAATTTTTATCTTTTCTAAGTAAAAACCCCTCTAATTTAGCAGGTATCCGTGTAAGCTCTAACAACAACACGTCTCAAATTGAACAAACTATTATTGTACGTGAATTAAGCCCTTTTAAAGACTTAGAAAGCAGAACAATAATTTTAGGAAACTACACACACGAAAACAACCAACGTGAAAAAATGGTAACTGTACCAACGCCTGGTGTTATTTTGGGACCAGAAACAGAATTGATTTTGCCTATTATGCCTCAAAGTGTTTGTACAATTACTTTCTTTATAGGAGGTGTGTTATCAACATCTGGAGCATTGAAACATAAAAGAGCTGCTGCGGTAGCCCAATTACCAGCTGCACAGGTGGCAATTCCTTCTGTAAGGGTTCCTTTTAAATTTCCAGTAAAAAAAGCAACGGGAACTTATATGCCAACACTTGCAACTCAAAAAAATTAAGTATTTAATTTAAAAAAAAAACCAAAACCCAACACTTTTATTGTGTTGGGTTTTATAAAAAATACAACATGGCTTTTAAAGGAAATTTCACAAAAAAAGACTTGCAAAAAGCTTTTTTAGCAGGACAAGAAGAAAGCAAAGACTATAAAGGAAATAATGTTTTTGTAACAACAAAACGCTTCACCTCTTTTGATGAATGGTATAAACAAGAAGTATTAGCTAAACAAATTAAAGAAGAAGAAGAAGAAAGTGAGCAATAATAATGGTTAGAGATATTACTAATATTGTTATCAACAACAATATACCAAGTGTTGCACGAGTAAACCATCGCAATGGAGTTATGGAAGTACGGCAAGATTTTGCTAACTTAGATAACACCTACAAAGCTTTTGTTTTTAACCATGAAAGGGGGCATTTAGTTTTA
Source organism: Vicingaceae bacterium (assembly GCA_019429185.1). Classification (GTDB taxonomy): domain Bacteria; phylum Bacteroidota; class Bacteroidia; order Flavobacteriales_E; family Vicingaceae; genus BRH-c54. The sequence goes on along the minus strand of JAHYJH010000039.1, from coordinate 10,279 downwards.
AACACACAAAACGAATATGCAGCCGACAACTTTGCAATGCACGAATTATTAAAACAAGGGTACCCATTAACTAAAATACTTCAAAGTTTAACCCAAACACTTTCTTACAACAATGCAGAGCATTATGGCAGGACGGTTAATTTATTTGAAAATCTTAAAAATTACGATTATCACGTAAACGGAAACAAAAAAATAACACCAACAAAAAATAAAACAATGACAACACCAAATTTAATTTACGAACACTCTATTAAGAACAATACGGACCCTGTTTACTCTAATTTTGCGTGGTTTGCTGCGGTACCGAAAGTGCTTGGTGCATTAGGAGGGATGTTTGGTAATAAAGGAGGAGGTGATGGAGAGGATCAAAATGCTCAAATGCAACAAATGTTAATGATGCAGCAACAACAACAAATAGAGGCTGAAAATAAGAAAAAGAACACTATGTATATAATTGGAGCTGTTGTTTTATTGGTTGTAATTATAATATTTTTTATGATGTCTAAAAAATAAAACAATGATAACACCAAATTTAATATACGAACAGTCTATTAACGACAACACAGACCCGATTTATTCTAATTTTAGTTTTGTTGACATATTAGATCCTGGTGGTATAATTAGAAAAGTGGCAGGTGTAAAGCCAAAACCGAAAGCACAACCACAAACAATTCTTCCCATAGACAACCCAAGCGTTGGGGCGTCAAAAAACAATAACACCATGTATATAGTTGGGGCTGTGGTTTTACTGGTTGTAATTATAATGTTTTTTATGATGTCTAAAAAATAAAACAATGATAACACCAAATTTAATATACGAACAGTCTATTAACGACAACACAGACCCGATTTATTCTAATTTTAATTGGAAAAAAACACTAAAAAAAGCTGCGACAGGAGGTGTTGGGGCTGCTTTTGGTTTACCTCCTGGGGCAACTGTTAAATTCGGTAATTTAATAAAACAACAACTTCAAGGAGGAGCTACGCCAAAACAAGTAGAAGCTGCGGTAGCTGAACATTTAGCTAAAGAAGAAATTAAACAAGAACAAATAAAAGAAGAACAACAACAGCAACAACAAGCATTTAGAGCTGCGACTGAAGAACCTGAAAAGGCAACTTTTTGGCAAAAACACAAAACAAAAGTTTATGCTGCCGTGCTAATAATTGCTATCATTCTTATTTATATGTTCTTTATAAAAAAAAATAAAAAATAAAAATGCCAGCACCTTTATTATTAGCAGCAACCAACCCTAAGTTAATAAAACAACTTGTTATTGTTGTTATTGTTATTATTGTTTTATATGCAATATATCGTTGGTATAAAAAATATTCAGCAAAACAAGAAGCTTTATCATTAGTAAAGTCCTCTGAAAATGAGATAATAACGAACACCAAAACATTTACTGATTCGGATTATAAGCTAATGGCTGATAAATTATTTACGGCAATGAAAGGATTAGGAACTGACAACGATGCTGTTTTACAAGTTATTTCTTCACTAAAAACAAAGAGCGACTGGCTTAGTTTGGTGTCTGCTTTTGGTGTGAGAGAAAGTGGTTTTTGGCCAAATGTGTTTACTGGTAATTTAATAAATTGGTTATCTGATGAACTTGGAGGTTCAGCAAGAAATCAAGTTAATTATAGTTTATCACGTTTTAGTGTGCAAATATAAAATAATGAACAAATTAATTATTGTTATTATAATTGTAGCTTTAATTATTTTTTTGTTTTTTTTAGATGTTAAACAACGAATTAATAAGGTAGATTATCAAGTAAAAGATGTTGTTTTTAATGAAATAAATAATAAAATAATTAAAGGAACATTAAAAATAAAAATAGAAAATCCTATTGTTGATGTTGAAGGTAAAAAGTTGAAGCTCGACATTTATTTTAATGATGAAAAAGTGTCTGTAATAAATCAAAGCCATTTAATAATACCTAAAGGTATTTCTTTTGTTGATATTGATTTTAGTATTAATGTAAAAAAAACCTTTACCAACAAAAACCTAAGGGCCCTACTTTTTGAAAGCAACAACTTATTTAAAATAAGTGGTTTTTTAACCTTAAGTAAATACGGTTTTTCGGTAGATATACCTGTTAATTATATTCAACTATTTAAATTATAAATTATGCAATTATCATTATTTAATACGGGTAAACCAAAGAAACGAAAAAAGACAAAAACGTGTAGAAGTAGGGTTAAATGTGCAGGATTAAAAAAAGATGGCACACTAAAAAAAGGTTACAAATTTTTAAAAGGAGGAGCTATAAAAAAAATAACAAAAAAAACAAAATAAAATGGGTGCTAAAGCAATTGTAATAACAGCAATAATAATTACCATTATCATCGTTGGGTATGTTATTTCTAAAAAAAGAAAAGATAAAGAGAAGGAAGAAAAAGAAACAACAAACAACGACAGTAAGTAGTGTTTAAGTATAATGAAGTTTACAAAACAACAAATAACAATTTTAATAGTGTTACTTGTCATTGTTATAGTGGCAATTTTTGTTTTGTTACATAAAAAAAAACAGCAAATAATTAGCGAAATGAGGTCATTGAAGCATATTTTATAACTAACAGCCAAAACGCATATTTTTCTGAAACTATCATACCCTCAAGGCTTTGTTCTGCAAATTCCAACCCCAAGCCAACAGCACCAATTCCTATACCTATTTTTGTCAAAATTTTGCCTTTTTTTGGTGTTTTTGAAAATATATCTTTAATTAATCCCATAACTGTTTTTTTTATGCTACAAAGTTTTTTACTGCGTTTAATGATGTAAATCTATTCCAAGCTACATTTTGAGGCAAATCCGGATCATCATCTGCATGAATAAATGTTTGATAAACCCCTATCCGATTAAAACCTGCATCAATAAGTGCTTTAATTATTTTCTTTTCATCCTTTCCCCTGGTTGAAGTGTCAAACGCAAAACCTTTGCGGTGTGATGAATTAAGAACGCCTCCCACTTTTTTATTGTGGCTTTCTGAACGATAAGCACTATTTACTTTAAAAGGAATTTGTGCCAGGTGCCTAGCTCTTACATATTTTGCTAAACTTTTTGGTTGCATAAATTTTCGACCACTTCCTGGTATATCTGGACTATCAAACTCTTTAAAGTCAAAATATTTTTCAAACAATTCAGCTAACAATTGAGCTTCTTGGTCTGAATAACCTCCATTCATAAAATATGACCATTGGAACATTTTTAACAGGAGCTGGCTTAGTACAAACAGAAAAAAAAGAAACAGATGCAAATAATAAATAACATTGTAGATATAGTTAGACATAACCCTATTATAAGTATTACTTCAGGTTTAGCTTCTACTTTTATTTATTACATAGAACCTTTAAATGAAATTGTTAAATTTTCAGGTTCGGTTTGTGCAGTTGCTGTTGGTGTTATTACTATTTATTCTAAACTTAAAGAATTAAAGCAAAAAAAATGAGTTGCCCGAAAAAAATACCCATCGGAAATTTTAAAATAGAAGCAATTGGTTCACAACCACGCCCTATTTATACAATAAGAGATTTAGTAAATAAAACGCAGCACCAAAATATTTCTGCACGAATATCTGTGGATGTTACGGAAATATCAGTAGATAGCACTGAAATAGCCGCATTGCCAATTAGGGATCATTTAGTTACAATTAGATATAATTATGACGAAAAGACATTGACAGAACAAAACGGAGCTCCACTCGGAGCAACCGATGTGTTAGAGCTTGACACTATAGATGAAATTAATAAATTTGCCTTTATTCATGCACTTAACTCTACATCTAATAATGTTGCTGTTTATGTTTATTTTTTCTCCACTTAAAAAAATATTATGGCTAATTTATCAGGTAAAGTAATAAAAGGCATCCGAATAGTTGAAGGTAGTGGTGGTGGGGCTTCTTTAGAAAAAATAAGACTGGCAGAACCAGCCCCTTTCGATATTCAAATGCCTAATGATGCAACTGTTTTAATTAATGAAATTGTTACTGATTTTTTTTTAATACCAGCTATTCCAGAAGGAAAAATAATCACTATAGCGTTAAACTCTACTAAAGCAGAAAATGTATCTGTAGAGGCTCCTGGAGAGTTCATAAATAGTAATAACCCTTTTGTTTTAAAACCTGGAGATGTAGTTGTTTTTCAACACGTAGAAAATGGAATTTATATAGTATTATCTTATTTCAACTTCGTTTAACTACAATTGTTTAATAATTTCGTTTATTTTTTCTTTTAACTTTTCGTTGTGGTTTGGGTAATTAGCCACATCTTCTTTTAAATCTGTAAGTTGTTTAATTAAATAAACAGCTACGTGTTTGTTGCTTGTAAAGTTTCTTAAATCAAAAACTTCTTTTAAATCGGTTAAAATATCCGTTAAAACTTTATTGATGTTGTTTAAGTGGCTAAAAACAAAATGGTTTCCATTTGTAAAATGGCTTCGGGAAGTGGCTAAATCAAATGCTTCGTTTATGGTTTTAAAGTGGTTAAATTCAATTTTTTTAGTTTTATCCATATAAAACCACGCTTGTTGGTAAAGTTTGAAAGTTTCCACAAATAAAAAACTATGTTCCTGTAATTTTTGGTTTAAAAAACAATTACAATCAGCTAAAAATGCAGTAACATCATTTCGGTTAGAATAACTAGCAATGTAGCCATTTCCTAAATGTACTTTATAGTTCTTTTTTCTGTCGGTATAAACACTTTGTTTGTCGGGAAGCGTAAAGTGTTGAATTTTAATCTTTTTCATATAATTGGAGCGGTGTAGAATTTTAGATCTTTTTTTATTATAGGTTTATATTTTTAAAAATCAATGATTTATAAAATTGAGTTTTGTAAATACGCAGCAAATGTAAAAAATAAAAATGAAACCGCAAAATTTAATTTACTCATAATCAATTATTTAAGTTTTTAGTGAAGTGATTATTTTGTCTTATAATTAATATTATGTTAAATAGAGTTTTTCAGACTTGTATATAATAAACTAAAAAGCCCCACCCTAACCACCCCAAAAGAGAGAAATTATTCTATATTTTACATTGCTATACTTGTGGAAGAATCTTTTTAGTTACTTTTATGTTATGAAACGAGCCATTACTAAAAAGTTTAACACACAGGAGAATGATTATAGGCGACTTCCATCCCGATAATTTAATAAAATAAATATAAATAGATGAAATTTAGATATTTATTTCTCACTCTTATTGCATTATTCCCAATTCTCAAAGCTATTGGTAATTATAATTATCGTAAGACTATAAATCAAGAAGAACTTCAATTTAAAATTATAGTTATTGATGATTATATAAATTGGGATACACTTGTTGTAAATATAAAGTTGGACATACCTAAATATTACACTTTAAAAAAATATATTTTAAACGAAAGTGATTGTATAACTTGCGGTAATCAATTATATACGTTCTATTACAAACCAACAGATGAAAGTAAAAATGAAAATGATTCATTAGTTTATGGTTTCCTTGGTCCAGAAAAAAATGGAAAAGATATTGATAGTACACTTCTCAAAGTTATTATTTATCGATATATTTTTCATAGTGAAATATTAGAGCCTTATTCGAGTGAACTACATACTAAACAATTTATTAAGTATATGAAATTAGACGCTCCTGATATTGATATTACTTTAATAACTCATTTAAATAATAACAGAAAAAAAACAAATATTGTACAATATGAAATACTAAAATCAGCATTTCCTCGGAAATATACTTTATCATTCTTAGATTCAAAAAATATAGGTATTCAAATTTCACTTCACGATTTAACTTTCAATAAACAAATACAAAAAGATTTTTATAAAATTCTTCCATCAGTAAAAATAAAAGTGGAATACAAAGGCAAAAATGAGGCGTTAACAAAACACTTTCAAAAGCATTAAAATAATTTTATTTTTTCAACTTCATACTTTAATATATAAATTTGCCTTTTCAAAATAAAAACTATGACAGATAACAAAACTTGGACAAGAGAAGAAATTCTAACCATATACAACAAACCTTTAATGGAACTGATTTACGATGCAGCACAAGTGCACCGTTTACACCACGACCCACTAAAAATTCAAGTTAGTAAGTTAATTTCTATAAAAACAGGTGGCTGTCCTGAAGATTGCGGTTATTGTCCGCAAGCGGCTCGTTACCACACCAACATCGAAAAAAACAACTTAATGCCTGTTGATGAAGTGTTGGCAAAAGCTGAAGCTGCAAAAGCTACTGGTTCTTCAAGAGTTTGTATGGGTGCTGCTTGGAGAAACGTACAAGATGGCGAAGATTTTGACCAAGTAATTGAAATGGTAAAAGGCTTAAGTGCTATGAACATGGAAATTTGTTGTACCTTAGGTATGGTTACCGAAAATCAAGCCACACGTTTGGCAGAAGCAGGTTTACATTACTACAACCACAACATTGATACATCGGAAGAGTATTACAAAGAAGTAATTTCAACCAGAGGATTTAACGATAGAATAAAAACATTGGAAAATGTGCGTAAAAGCTCTTTAAAAGTTTGTTCTGGAGGTATTATTGGAATGGGTGAAACCGTTAACGACCGTATAGGAATGTTAATGGGATTGTTAAAATTAAGCTCCGCACCCGAATCTATTCCAATCAATGCATTGGTTCCAGTTGAAGGAACTCCTTTGGAAGAACAAGAAATTGTTCCGATTTGGGATGTGATACGAATGATTGCCACCACACGAATTGTTTTCCCGAAAAGTACTGTGCGTTTATCTGCTGGAAGGATGCAAATGAGCAAAGAAGGACAAGCCTTGTGTTTTATGGCTGGAGCAAGTTCTATTTTTGCAGGAGATAAATTATTGACTACTCCAAACCCTGGAGATAATGAAGATATGCAATTGTTTAACTTATTGGGGTTAACTCCAACCGAAAAAATTAAAGACAATACAGGAAAAGTAAAAATCAGAAAAGACCAACCAATATTAGAAACTGTTACTGATGAGAAATGGAGCAGACCAAGTCACATTATTGAAAGAAACATTAAAGCAACTGAAAAAGGAAAAGAACTTAGAAAAAAATTAAAGCAGTAATCAAAATCTTCTTTTTTTGGGTTGAATTATTAAACCTACATCTTCACCTACATATTTTTTATTGTCAGCAACCGTTTTTATTGCATGAACTATTTCATCCCTTCCAGACTCTTTTAAAATATAGCCTAAAGCTCCCGCCTCAAAAATAGTATCAAAATAGGCTTGTTCCAAGTGCATGGTTAAAATTAAAATGTTAACTTTTTTATTGGATTTTTTAATTGCTCTTGTTGCACTAATCCCATCTAAAAGAGGCATACTGATATCCATTAAAATAACATCAATTTCATTAGCGTTTTTATTCATAAAATCAATGGCTTCTATACCATTTTCGGCTTCGGAAATTATTTTTATTTCAGGATTTTTATTCAACATTAATTTAATGCCATCTCTTATGATTTTGTGATCATCAACAAGTAGTATTTTTATTTCTTTTTCCATTATACAAAAGTTAATTTTAATTACTTATTGGTACTGAAATTAAAAATTCAGCACCTTTCTCTGTTTTATCGTTAATAATAAATGAACCCGACAGATAAGTAATTCGAGTTTCTATATTTTTCAAACCTATTCCATGCACTAATTTTTTTCCATTTAAAACATCTGTCAACCCAATGCCATCATCTTTCACTTTTATTTTCAAAAAATCATCATTAGTATAAATTTCTATAAAAGATTTTGTTGCTTTTGAGTGTTTTATGGTGTTAGAAATAAGTTCTTGCGTTACTCGGTACAATCCCTTTTCAATTTCTCCTTTAAACCGAATTTTTTCAATATTATGGGAAAAATCAAATGCTATATTTTCTGTTGATAATTGTAAATTGTCTAACATATCCTGGATAGCATGAGCTAATCCAAATTGTGTAAGAACTCTACTCATTAATCCGTGTGAAATATTTCTAGCTTCTCTTATTGATAAATTTAATAAACTTAGCGAGTTATCATAAACTTCTTGGGTTTGGTCATCTAATTCATAAACAGCATCTTTTATTGAATTCAAATTCATTTTTGAGGCTAATAAAATCTGACCTAATCCATCGTGTATTTCTTTGGCAAAGTTTTCCTTTTCTTTTTCTTGGGCATCAATTACCTCTCTTATTTTATTCGCCCTAGCGTGCTTTAATTCTGTTATGTCATACTTTACGTCAATAAAATAACTTACCTCATTATTCAAATCTTTCATAGGTATCATTGTTGAAAAAACCCAATAAAAGCTACCGTTTTTCTTTTTATTTCTTATTTCTCCACTCCAAACATTTCCTGATAAAATGGTATTCCATAATTGCTTAAAAAAAGATTTTGGATGGTAATTTGAGTTAAACATTCGAGTATGTTGACCTATTACCTCCTCTTTGGTATATCCTGTGCTTTTTAGTAATTTTTCATTTGCATAAGTAATTACCCCGTTTATATCAGTATAAAGCACATTGGTAGAGTAATGCAATGCTTTTTCAATTTCCATTGCTTTTAAAATGGCTTCATTTCTTTTGGTAACATCGGTTATAAAGGCAATGATATAATCAAGTGTTTGGTCTGCTTTAAAAATGGGTTTCATAAACACCTTGCAACCAACAGAATTTCCATTTTTATGAATGGACTTCTTTTCTAACACCAAGTTCTTTTTTTCTTTTGAAATTAATTTATTAACTTCTGTAGTTATCTCAATAATACTTGATGGATTAAAAATATCAAAAATGGTTTTAGTTAATAACTCATCTTTGGTATAACCAATAATAGAACTCATTCTTTTATTGGCATCAATTATTTTAAAATTCTCATCAAAACGAAATATCCCATCATTGGCATTGTTGAATACAGTTCTATAATTCTGCTCTTGCTTAATTATCTTTTGCTGAGTTTGTTCTAAAATTTTATTGTTATAATATTGCGTAGTTACATCTTGTGCATTAATTATTAATCCTTCTATATGTCTGTTTTTTAGCTGATTATTAACTGAGAATTGAATATGCAATTTCTTTCCATTTTTAGCAACAATTTTAGCCAAATATGGATTTTTTGGAATTTCCTCTTTAATAAGTTGCCTAAAATTAGCAAATACTTCAATTTTTAAATAATCGGGAACAATTGTTAATATATTTTTACCAATAAGTTCATACGTTTTGTAACCAAAAATAGCTTCTACCGACTCAGAAACATACTGAATAACACCCTTGTCGTTAGTAATTAAAATTACTTCCAACGAACTTTCTACTAACGACCTAAAATATTTTTCTTTAACTACTAAGTTTTTTTGCCATTGATTTCGCTCAATAACATTCGACAATTGTGTAGAAATAAACTCTATTAAATTAATATCACTTTCGCTAAAAGCATCAACACTTTTATATGATTTCAGGGTTACAGTACCCATAATCAATCCTTCGCTTTTTAATGGAAAAGAAATAATAATTTTTGGCAACCTATTACTGTATGCTATGTTGTTGGTTTTTATTATTTCAGTGAGTTCATCTTTTGTTTTGATAAATACATTTTTAGTTTCAATAATATATTCTATCAAACCGTTTGAAAAAGTTCTCGAATAATCATTATTACTAATGGGTTTAATAAATTCATCAGCAAAAACAGGAAATTCAATAATCTTTTTTTCAGTATTTACCAACGAAATATAAAAATTTGAGGTATCAATGATACTACCTAATGCTTTATATACATATTCTGAAATGGAATTAAAATTAGTTAACCTTCTTTGAGCTTTTTTTGCGATAGTGTAACTTATATCCTTTCTGAGTTCTTCCTTTCGTTTTTCAGTAACATCTCTAAAAACAGCAACTATCTCAAAAGGGCTGTCATCTTCATCATAAAAAAGTTGCACATTTGCTAACGTGTAAATTAATTTTCCATTTTTTTTGATAAGTGTTATGGGATAATCTATCACTTTTTTAGCTCTCATCAACTTCTTCAATAACTCTTCTCGTTGCTTTTTATTATAATAAAAAATTGATGTAACTTTCCCAATCAATTCTTCAGGTTTGTATCCCGAAAATTCATAAATAGATGGCGAAATTTCTTCTATAATAGTTTCATGATTATCTGTAAATTTTGTTCTTAGAAACACATCCTGAAATGTATTACCTTAAATCCGCAAGAGTATGTTGAAAAGAAAGTTGAAAAGTCAGTAAAACTAATGCTTTAAAGACTTTTCACTTTCAATTATTTTCACCAATTTAGGTGAAACATTTTGCAGATGAAAATTACAA
>JAHYJH010000038.1 GCA_019429185.1 Vicingaceae bacterium | reverse complement strand
TTTTAGGTTCGAGTTCAAACCACTTTTCTATAGCATCAAAAGGGGTTTTTACGTTAAGTTCTCTTCTTAGACTACCGTGCCTTCTATATAAATTATAAAGTACTAAAAATTGCATTAAATCTTGTTTTATTTATAATATGTAAGTACAAATATAATAATTAATATGATAATAAACATAATTTGTTTATTTTTTTTAACAATAATTCGATTTATATTGTTATTTTTAACGGATTAATCTCTGTGTGGGGTTAAAACAATAAATTTTATTACTGTTCGGGTTGTTTGATTATTTCTGCCACAAAAACATGACGTTTCATGAAGCAAGGGGTCATGACCCCTTGTTACCTATTTTAGGTAAGTTTTTGTAGTTTTTTCATTAGTACCCGAAAAACAATTTTTCTTAATGTTGTTTTCAATTTGGAAACATTTTAGTACATTTGTTGCGTGGAATAGTTATTTTTAAATAAACATCAACAAAGTTAAAAGCAAAACAATAAATAATTATTTAAATTAATGAATATTATAGTTAAACGGGCTGTTTTGTATTATGTAGATAAGTACCCATCAGCAAAAACGGCTTTATTAATATGGTATAATGAGTTTTTAAAATGTGAGTTTAGTAATTTTAACGAATTAAAAGAAGTTTATAGAAATGCCAGTATTGTTTCAAATGATAGGGTAATATTTAATATCAAAGGTAATGATTTTCGTTTAATTGTTTCCATTAACTTTAAACAATCAGCAGCTTATATTATTTGGTTTGGAACACATGCAACGTATGATAAAATAAACACAGAAAAAATAGAATTTGACATAAAAATATTAACCTATAAAGCAAAATAAAGCTATGGAATGGAAAGTTTTAAAAACAGAAGCAGCTTATCAAAAAGCCATTAAAAGAACATTAGAAATTTTTAATGCAGTAGAAGGTACAAACGAAGCTGATGAATTGGCATTATTGCTAATTTTAGTAAAAGATTATGAAGATAAACATATTAAACTTCCTCAACTAAATCCGATAGAAGTGATAAAACTAAAAATGGAAGAGATGGGATTAAAAGCTAAAGACCTTGAGCCTGTTATTGGTAGCAAAGGACATATATCGTCTATTCTTTCGGGTAGAAGAGAAATCACATTAAAAATGGCTCAAAAATTAAAAGATTATTTTAAATTACCTGAAGAGGTTTTTTTACATTCGGCTTAAAACTTTTTTAGATGACAAAAAATATAAAAACCTTACTTTTTATGCTTGCCTTTATTGAAGGCGGTGCAGTTATGTGCATAGAACTATGCAGTGCTAAAATTTTAGCTCCATTTTTTGGAACTTCTATTTATGTGTGGGCAGCAGTGCTTGGAATTACGCTAACAGCATTAACAACTGGGTATTATGTTGGAGGATACCTTTCTTCAAAAACTAGTAATCAGAAACAAGTTGCTTGGCTTATGTTACTTGGAGGCTTGTTACTTACATTAACACCAATAATTAGTGATTTTATTTTGCCAATTACCATCAATTTTTCATTAATAACTGGAACTATAGTATCATTAATGTGCTTTTTATTTCTCCCTTTAGTGCTATTTGGAGCGGTTTCGCCCATGCTTATTAATTTATTAACCTCTCAAGCAAAAGAATCGGGTAAAAACAGTGGGACAGTTTATGCGATTTCTACCTTGGGAGGTATTTTTTCTACTTTTTTAGTTGGATTTTACTTATTATCAAACTATGGTATAACAAAAACATTGTATGGTTATGGTTTACTGGTAGTTATAATTGCTCTTATACTTTTTATATATTCAAAAAAAACAAACATTAAAGTGATAGGAATTGCTTTTTTCGCACTAATTTCTTATAATTTTTCAGTGTCAAAAACCCCAGGCGTAATAGAAGAATCAGACGGAATTTTAGGTAACATTAAGGTGATGGATAGGCAATATCCCAATGGGAAAATTTACAGAGAATTAATTGTAAATAATATTTCTCAAACCATAATGAATTTAGAAAGCCCTTCAGAAAGTTTGTGGGGATATGTTAATGTGCTGATGTATAATATCAATTCGTACAGTAATGGAAAAAAGGCATTGTTGTTAGGTATGGGAGGAGGCACTGTTTATAAACAACTTATAAATAATGGATATACGGTAGATATTGTTGAAATTGATGCTCGTATTGAAAAGTTAGCAAAAAAATATTTTTTTATTGATGAAAATGTTGATGTTATTATTGATGATGCAAGGCATTATATAAAAACTACCAACAAAAAATATGATGTGATTATTTATGATTTATACAACAGCGAAACACCACCTGTTCATTTAATGACCAAAGAAGCATTTGCGGATATCCAACATAAACTGACAGATAACGGATTGCTCGTAGTTAATTTTTATGGATTTATAAATGGAAGCAAAGGAAGAGCAGCACGTTCGTTGTATAAAACCTTAAAACAAGCAAAATTTGATATTCATTTAATTGCAACGCCTGGCGAGGAAAATGAACGAAATTTATTGTTTATGAGTGGGAAAAATGAGTTAAAAGCGAAACAACAAATTATTCACAACATGATTTACGAAATGGATTTGAATTTTGATGATGCTTTGTTGTTAACAGACGACAAACCAGTATTAGAACACATCTATTTAGAAGCCGCTCTTCAATGGCGAAAAGATTACAACGAAGTGAATGCGAAACAGTTTTTGAGGTAATCCCGAAAAATGTGTGAACTTGAAAACTAACTTTTTAGCTTTAAGTACTTCTAAGTATTTCTAAGTACTTGCTTTACTCCAACAATCCTCTGCCTGTTTTTGCAATTTTTCCGTTAGATTTTAAATCAACAATGAGTTTATCCAAAATTCCGTTTACAAAAACCTTACTTTTAGGTGTGCTATATGTTTTAGATAAATCGATGTATTCGTTTAGTGTTACTTTTATGGGTATTTGCGTAAAAGAAGTAAGTTCACTAATTGCCATCTTCATAATTAGAATATCAACAGTTGCAATTCGTTCAACTTCCCAATTTTGAGTTTTTTCGGCAATTAGCTTAGCATTTTCTTTATCATCAACAATAGTTTTGTTAAAAAGGATTTTCACAAACTCGGTATCGCCTTCTATATCAGTAAAGTTGCTAAAAATAGCATCTAAATTAGAGTCATTTTCTTTCAGTTTTTTAATGCTTTTTATAACCATACTCAATACGAAATCAATTTCATCATACGTCCAATAAATGCTTTTTTCTGAAATACCTGAAATTAAAAAATCATATTCAGCAATAATTTTTTTATAAAGAGCAACAACAAATTTTTTGTCATCTTCAAATGAATTTTCGCCATTATTCAGGTATGCTAAATAAACTTCGTGCTTACGCATAAAGCTAAAAAGCTTAGACATTAATTCTTGATCAATGTTCCAAGAAATTTTTTTCTCTTTCACAAAATCGGAAAGGGTTGAATTTGTTTCTAGTAATTTAAAAACACGATTAGTGATAAATTTTGTGTTTGGGTTTAAATCATCATCGGTAGGCAATCGTTTTGATTTTGATTCCTCAATTTTAAGCATTGAAAGATGAGTTAGTTCACTTCCAATCAATAAGAAAAGTAAATATAAGTCGTGCATTTTTTGAAAACTCAAAAAAAGCTCATTCTCAACTTTTTTTTGATTTTCTTTTCCCGAATGAAAGTAAGCATAAAGTGCCTGAAATGTTTTTACTCTTAAATACCGTCTGCTTATCATATTTTTTACTTAAAACTGAGTTTTTAAAATCTTCACTCTTTGTGTTTTCCTCAAGGGAAAAGCCTACACACATCCTCACATACTGTAAAAACAATAATTTTCAATTCTTTGTTTTTACGAGCATCCCGAAAAATTAGTTTTTCAAAAAAAACATTTTTCAGGATTCATACATTCAATAATTGCCAACCCCTAACTACTTTTATAAAGGTAATTTAACTTTACCAATGGCTTCTATTCTTTCTTCTGCCATTTGGTTTGCAATAGCATAAGTAGGAGTGTTGTCTTTTTTTGAACGCTCAATAATAGTAGTAGTAGTTTTATAAATTTCTTCTGCTTTATCCATCGCCCATTTTGCTGATAGGTCTTTCACTTCGGCATAGCAATTAATAACGCCACCTGCATTTAACATAAAATCGGGTGTATAAATTATTCCTTTTTTCATTACTTCTACACCATGAATTGCTTCATCTTTCAGTTGATTGTTGGCAGCACCAGCAATTATTGAGCATTTTAAACGATTTAATGTATCGTCATTTATGGTTGCACCTAAGGCACAAGGAGCATAAATGTCCATGTCTAAATCATAAATTTCATCTAAGCCAATTACTTTTGCTCCAAATTTTGTAGCAATATTTTTTAGCGTAGCTTCTTGAATATCAGAAATATAAACCTCTGCACCTTCTTTTGTTAAATGTTCAACTAAATATTGCCCTACATGTCCAACACCTTGAACGGCTATTTTTTTACCTGCTAACGAATCGTTGCCAAATTGTTGTTTAGCACTTGCTTTCATTCCAACATAAACACCATAGGCAGTTACGGGAGAAGGGTCTCCACTTTTGCCAGGCAACCCTGCAACGTGGTTGGTTTCCATGTTTACCCACACCATGTCTTGAGGTGAAATTCCCACATCTTCTGCGGTAATGTATTTTCCTGCTAAAGAATTTACAAATTTTCCAAATCGTCTAAAAAGGGCTTCGTTTTTTTGTGTTCGAGCATCACCAATGATAACTGCTTTGCCACCACCCAAATTTAAGCCTGCTAAACTGTTTTTATAGGTCATTCCTCTTGATAAACGCAAGACATCATTGAGTGCTTCTGCTTCGTTATTGTACATCCACATTCTGGTTCCACCAAGTGCTGGACCCAAAATAGTGTTGTGTACCGCTATTATAGCTTTTAATCCTGTTGCATTATCTTGACAAAACACGAGTTGCTCGTGATTAAATGTTGTCATTTGACTGATAATTGAGTTTTCAGCTATTTTGTTTTCTTTAGTGGCTATCATATTTTAAAGTTTATTATTTTAATATCTTATTTTAACATCTAAATTTCTAAAATTGTAAATCTAAAATCGTAAATCCTTAGTTTTGCATCCTTAAAAAAACGATGTTTAATCGGGGCGTAAAATTAATGTTTTCTTATTAATAGTAACTCTTTTCTTAGATATAAATAGTACGATTTAATTAACTTTTTAATATACAGATGAATTCCCTAAAATACTTAAATAAATACTTATGGAAGTATAAGTTTAGATTATTGCTGGGGTTTATATTCATCATTTTTTCTAATTTATTTGCTGTATATCCTGCTCAGTTGATAAGAGAAGCGTTAGATTTAGTGGAATCAAAATTGAGTGGCGTTTCTACAGAAAGCACTTCATTTTTAACTGCTTATATTGAAAATATTCCGATAACAAAAGTGGTGTTGCTTTATGGTGGAATTGTTTTTGGAGCAGCAATTATAAAAGGAATTTTTACCTTTTTTATGCGTCAAACCATTATAATTTCATCTCGGTTAATTGAGTTTGAGCTGAAAAATGAAATTTATAATCACTATCAAGCACTTGATACTTCGTTTTATAAAGAAAATAAAACGGGCGATATTATGAACCGAATTAGCGAAGATGTTTCTAAAGTTCGGATGTACTTAGGTCCTGGAATTATGTACACCTTAAACTTAGTTTCCTTGTTTGCTATTATTGTTCCAATCATGTTTTCTATCAATGTTAAATTAACTATTTATTCATTGTTGCCACTGCCCGTTTTATCGGTAATTATTTATTATGTAAGCAACATTATTAATAAACAAAGCACAAAAGTACAAGCAAAACTATCTGATATAACAACACTTACACAAGAAACCTATTCAGGGATTAGAATTATAAAATCGTTTGTAAAAGAGAATTATTTTACAGCTCAACTTGAGAAAGAAAATGAAAACTATAAAAATCGATCGATGGATTTAGTGAAAACGAATGCTTTTTTTTCGCCAACGATGTTGCTTTTAATAGGGTTGAGTACAATTTTTACTATCTATATTGGCGGACAAGAATACATTGCAGGAAATATTTCAAAAGGTAATATTTTAGAATTTGTAATTTATGTAAATATGCTTACTTGGCCTGTAACAGCAATAGGTTGGGTTTCGTCTATTATTCAGCGAGCATCAGCTTCCCAAACCAGAATTAATGAATTTTTATCTACCACATCTAAAATAAAAAATCCTAGTGATGAAGTCGTTGAAATTGAGGGAGAAATTGAATTTAAAAACGTATCGTTTACTTATCCCGAATCAGGAATAAATGCCTTAAAAAATATTTCATTTAGCGTAAAAAAAGGTGAAACGCTTGCTATTGTTGGTAAAACAGGTTCAGGAAAATCTTCCATTGTGAATTTATTGCTTCGGAATTATGATGTAAACAATGGAGAGGTGTTGATTGATGGAGAAAATATAAAGCACATTAACTTAAATAATTACAGAGAAAATGTTGGGTTTGTTCCGCAAGATATTTTTCTTTTTTCGGATACCATAGAAAACAACATTTCATTTGGATATAAAAACAAATTGCCCGAAAAAGAAGTGATAGAACAAGCTGCTAAAGATGCTGCTATTTATGCTTCAATAAAAGAATTTGAAAAAGGATTTAAAACTATGGTTGGCGAAAGAGGTGTTACGCTTTCTGGCGGTCAAAAACAACGTGTTTCCATAGCCAGAGCCATAATTAAAGCTCCTAAAATATTAATATTTGATGATTGTTTGTCGGCAGTTGACACTGAAACGGAAGATATTATTTTAACCAATTTAGCTAAAATAATGAAAAACAAAACCGCTATTATTGTGAGTCATCGAATTTCATCAATCCGAAATGCAAATCATATTGTAATGATAGAAAATGGAGAATTAATTGAAAAAGGAACACACCAAGAATTAATTGAAGCCAAAGGAGCTTACTATAAAATGTATCAAAAGCAATTGATGGAGGAGAATGAACCTGATTTGTAAGGTAGAATGGGGAGTAAATTTTAGGGAGATAAAAAAATAAAATATTTTCTGAACTATTTCTTGCCAACTAATTTTTAATGTATAAATTTGCAGCCCTTTTAAAGGATAAAAACAATTATTACTATGGAAGCTATTAAATTTGTAGAAAACGATTTATCACCAGTTGCTCAATATCCTGAGTTTAAATCGGGTGATACGATAACGGTATATTATAAAATTAAGGAAGGAAATAAAGAAAGAACACAGTTTTTTCAGGGTGTTGTGCTTCAACGAAGAAATACAGGAGCAAACGAAACTTTCACTATCAGAAAAATGTCTGGTGGAGTAGGAGTGGAAAGAGTTTTTCCTTTAGCATCTCCTTTTATTGAAAAAATTGAAGTAAACAAACATGGAAATGTCCGTAGAGCAAGAATTTTCTATCTAAGAGAACGTACAGGTAAATCTGCTCGTATCAGAGAAAAGAAAATGGTTAAAAAAGCATAACAATAAAATTTTGATAGGTTTTAAAATCCTTAGGAGAGCTTCTTCTAAGGATTTTTTTTGTGGGTGTTGAAATAATGGAGTGATAATTTTAGTGTTAATATAATTGGTTATTAGGTTTTTTTTATTTAGGATGGATTATTTACTCTTTACCTTTCCAGCCACCGTGATAAAAAACAATCATACACCAAGTAAGCACTTCCTTCTGGTTTTTCTAGGCTATAAACCATTTCTTTTTCAATTAGGGCATCCATACTTCTTTTTGCACTTGCAGGACTTCCAATTTTATATTTACTCAGAAAAGCATTTCCTGTTGGATGATAAACAATTTCTTCTTTAGCAATAGCTTTTAATAGTTTCCATTGACTTGCAGTAAGTAGTTTTCGATATTGAAAAAAAATATTTTCTTGCTCTTTTAGTATTTGATTAACAGCATCATAAACTGTTTTTATTGTAATCTTTTTCTCGCTAATTGCAAATGTTTTGTTGCAAACTGCTTGTGTAAAGTAAGTGTGAACTCTTGTCCATTCTAGTATAAACAAAATACTTTCTTCATCAATTTGTTTTTTGTGTTGTTTAAATAATTGCTCAATGAATGTAGCATATTTTTCTTTGTTAATATTGGTTAAAAATAAAGGTGAAGCACTTGAGAAAAAAGGGCGTTTGGCACTATTGAACATTTCTAAAAGCATATATTTATGACTGCCGCTAAATATAAAAAAGACATTTTTTAATGATTGAAAAATAGTTCGCAATAAAGCTTCTGTATTTTTTTCTGGGTAATTGGCAATTTGTTGAAATTCATCAATAGCAACTAAAACAGAAACATTTTGAGTGTCTAAAAAGTTAAATAATTCTTTTAAAGAACTTTCATATTTTTTAGGCTGGTTGTAATTAAATGCTATTTCAGGTATGCCAGAAATTTCATTATAACTGATTGATGGACTTAATCCTTTTATTAAAGTCATAAATTTCTTTCCTAATGTTTCTTTTTCTGGGAAAGTTTGTAAAATAGCTGAAGCAATTTGATTGGTTAATTCCTCTATATTTTGTGTTGCATAAATATCAATATAAATGGTATTCCATTTTTTTTCTTTATTCATTTGGCTGAAAACATGGTAAATCAATCCGGTTTTACCCATTCTTCTTATGGAGTATAAAATAGTGTTTGCACCGTTTTTGGCATTAGTAATTAATAATTGAGTTTCGTCTTCTCTGTCACAAAATAAAGAAGCATCTCTATAGCCTTTTAGTAAAAATGGGTTTGTTGTATTCATATTGCAAATGTATTAAACATTTTGTATTACACAAAATGTATTATACAAAATGTTTAATGTACATTGAAAAAATGCCAATCAATATTCTAATTGAACTAAATAACCGCTATATTTTCTGATGTTTAAAACAATACCATTTTCAAAGATTAAATATTGTCCTTTAATTCCAACCAACTTTCCTTCGTATTCGGGAACTTTTTCAAAACCGATACTAGTTACTTTTACAGGATAATTTAATACAGGATAATTGATGTGAATTATATTGTTTTCTATATCAAAATATTGATGATAAGCTTCATCTACCCATAATTTCACCTTTTCTCGTTCGGCAATTAAATCCAGATTGGGCTGAATGTTTTTTAGCATTTGTTGCCAATTGGTTTTATCTGCAATATGATTTTTCAACCCTACTTCTATTATTCCTGCCAAATAACGATTGGGAGTTTCAGCTAATTTTATAGCTTGCGAAGCTCCTTGATCTATCCAACGAGTGGGTACTTGTGTATGTCGGGTTACACCTACTTTAATTCCACTTGTGAGTGATAAATACACAATATGTGGCTGCAATTGAACTGCTTGTTCATATTCCAAATCTCTATCTGCTATACCTAAATGAGCTTGCGATTTTTCAGGATTAATAATCCAATCGGCAGCTTCGGGAGCATCTCTAAAACAAGGGTAGCAAAAACCTTGATTGAAAGATTTTACCGTTTTTCGTCCACATTTTATGCAATAAATCGCATTTTCATAAGTCAACTTAATGGTTTGACCTATTAACTCGTTAAGATAAACCAACTCTTCGCCCATAGGCAAATGGTATTGCACTTCATCCTGAAGTTGCGTTTTCATTTTTAAAAGTGTTCCTGAATGCTTCATAGTTAAAAGTACTTATAAGTGCCTTGAGTACTTAGGAGTACTTATAAGTTAAGAGTTAAGTTATTTAGTTTTTAAACTGTTTTTAATTGATGTGAAAATTGCTAATAATTCATTTGATTCATCGTAAACAAGTTTAAAATTATTTTTGTCAATCCAATTCAATTCTTCAATAATTTCTAACCAATACACAGTTTCACTTGCTTCTGATTCGCTTATTTTTATTTTGTTGTAGAAATCAGCAGAGCTTCTTCCTCTGTTTGCTTCTCTATAATTCGCTCCAATGCTTGTTCCTGATTTAGTAAGTTGGTTTCTTAATACCAAACCTTCAGGAGAATTTGGTAGAAGAGTAGATAATTTAATTACTTGAACAGCAAATTTTCTTGTTCGAATTTCTAATAATTTACTAAATTCTTTATTATTCATTTTAATTATTATTTAATTTAACTAACTCTTTAACTCATAAGTACTCAAGGCACTCCTAACTCCTAAATACTTATAAGCACTCAAGGCACTCCCAACTCTTAACTCCTAAATACTTATAAGTACTCAAGGCACTTCTAAGTACTTTTTAGGTTTGTATTACCCCAACATTATACCTTTTAGTAATAGGAGCATGGTCGGCTGCTTCTATTCCCATGGAAATCCATTTTCTGGTGTCCATTGGGTCAATAATGGCATCTGTCCAAAGTCTTGCAGCTGCATAGTAAGGAGAAATTTGCTCATCATACCTGTCTTTAATTCTGTTATATAATTCATCTTCTCGTTCTTTGGTAATATCTTCTTCACCACGAGATTTAAGAGCAGCCACTTCAATTTGCAATAAGGTTTTTGCAGCAGCAGCTCCACTCATTACCGCTAATTGTGCCGAAGGCCAAGCTACAATAAATCTTGGGTCGTAAGCTTTTCCACACATGGCATAATTGCCTGCTCCGTAAGAATTTCCTATAATAATAGTAAATTTAGGAACTATGGAATTGGCTTGAGCAGCAACCATTTTAGCTCCATCTTTAATAATTCCGCCATGTTCAGAACGAGAGCCTACCATAAAACCGCTTACATCTTGCAAAAATACCAACGGAATTTTCTTTTGGTTGCAATTCATAATAAAACGAGCTGCCTTATCTGCCGAATCGGAGTAAATAACCCCGCCAAACTGCATTTCGCCTTTTGCAGATTTTACTACCATACGCTGATTAGCAACAATTCCAACAGACCAACCATCGACTCTGGCATAGCCGCAAACAATCGTTTTCCCGTAAGCATCTTTGTACTCTTCAAATTCTGAATTATCAACCAAACGTTTTATAATTTCCTTTACATCATAAGGTTTCTCTCTTACATCAGGCAAAATGCCATAAATTTCTTTTTGCTCCAATTTTGGTTGAGCAGCTTTCACTCTGTTAAATCCTGCTTTATCGTAATCACCAATTTTATCCATGATGTTTTTTATTCTGTCCAAACAATCCTGATCATCCTTGCATTTATAATCGGTTACGCCTGAAATTTCGCAATGTGTTGTAGCTCCACCTAAGGTTTCGTTATCTATACTTTCACCAATGGCTGCTTTCACCAAATACGAGCCAGCTAAAAAGATAGAACCTGTTTTGTCCACTATCATAGCTTCATCGCTCATAATGGGCAAATAAGCTCCTCCAGCAACACAACTACCCATAATGGCAGCTATTTGTATAATTCCTTCAGAAGACATAATGGCGTTGTTTCTAAATATTCTACCAAAATGTTCTTTATCGGGAAAAATTTCAGCTTGTAAGGGTAAGAAAACGCCTGCACTATCCACTAAATAGATAATCGGCAATTTGTTTTCCATGGCAATTTCCTGAAAACGTAAATTTTTCTTTCCAGTAATGGGAAACCAAGCACCTGCTTTTACAGTAGCATCGTTGGCAACAACCAAACATTGTTTGCCGCTAACGTAGCCTATCATACCAACCACTCCACCCGAAGGACAACCACCTTGTTCTTCGTACATTCCTTCTCCGGCAAAAGCACCAATTTCTATTCGTGGCGATTTTTTATCCAACAAATAAGCTATTCTTTCTCTGGCGGTAAGCTTACCTTTAGCATGGTGTGATTCAATTTTTTTCTTTCCTCCACCTAAGTAAACAGTTTCTAATTTTTTTTGTAAATTAGAAGTTGCCATTCGGTTAATGTCTTCATTTTTAGAGAATTCTAAGTCTATCTTTTTTGCCATTTTTTGTGCTTTTTTTCAACTCTCAAAAATACTTTTTTAGAAAGTTAATTAAAGTGATTTTGGATATAATTTTTTGTTTAAACTTAATGGAATACGGATAACGCTGATTTAGCAGATGTATTAAAGGTTTCTCGCAAAGACGCAAAGACGCAAAAACAAAGTTAAGGGTTATTTGTTAATGGTTACCAATATTTTCCCGCAGATAACGCTGATTATCGCAGAATCCTTAATCTCTACCGTCATTGCGAACGGAACGCAGTGAAGTGAAGCAATCTGCCTAATCGAAGGGCAGATTGCTTCAGCTCCTACTCTCAAAACCACGCCAAGGCTTCACAATGACGTACCTCTAACTCCTAAGTACTTTTATCTATACTCCAAAAACAAATTTAGACAGCAACATAAACACAGTTGTAACAATGATAACGCCCAACAAATTAAATAAAATTCCTGTGCGAATCATTTGTTTTATTTTTACATAGCCCGAACCAAAAATAATGGCTTGGGTTGGCGATGCAACAGGCATCATAAAAGCACAACTTGCCGAAAGTGTTGCAGGAATCATCAATAAAATAGGGTCTATATTTAATGCTATACTTGCTTGTGCTAAAATGGGTAACACCAAATTGGTGGTTGCTGTATTGGAGGTTACTTCTGTAAGAAAAGTAAGTATTACACACACTACTACAACCATTACTAACGGAGAAGAAAAAGTCATTTGTGCAAAAAGATTCCCTACTACATCCGACAACCCTGAGGATGAAAAACCTCCTGCAATAGCAAAACCTCCACCAAAAAGCAACAAAACGCCCCAAGGTAAACTGTGTACATGACTCCATTTTAACAGCATTTCTCCTTGTCTTTGTTTAGAAGGGATTAGAAACAATAAGGTTGCTGCGGCAATGGCTATGGTGGCATCAGTTGTCATTTCTAATCCAAAAGTAGTTCGCCAACCTTGTATGGTAATGGTTTCAGATAAGCGTAAATCTGAACCTGTAATCCATAAAACGGCAGCCGTAAAAAACACTAACCCTGACAAGGCTTCATCTCGGGTAATTTTTCCTAATCCGTGCAACTGACTTTTTACTACCTCATTGCTTTGTAGCAAATTGTCTTTAGGCATTCTGTAAATAATTTTAGTCAATAATAACCAACCTGTAATGATAAAAGTAATCGCAATTGGCAAGCCCATCATCATCCATTGCGTAAAACCAATGGCTGCTTTATCAGGAAAAATAGTTTGGTACATTTCTATAAAAATCATGTTGGGCATGGTGCCAATAACTGTTGCCATTCCGCCAATATCGGCTGCATAAGCAATGCACAGCATTAACGCAACTGCAAAACGACTGATTAGTTTTTTGTTATCGTTGGTGATGCCCGTTTTTAATTCTTCAATAATGGAAATACCTATGGGCATCATTACCATTACTGTGGCTGTGTTGGATATCCACATACTTAAAAAAGCAGTGGTTATCATAAACCCTAAAATAAGATGAGCTGGTTTGCTCCCTATAACACTAACAATTCTCAATGCCAATCGCTGATGCAAATTAGATTGCTGAATACCTTGAGCCAACATTAACCCTCCGAGAAAAAGAAAAATAATTTCTTTACCATAAAATACGGCAGTATCTTTTGCATCTAAAATGCCAAAAAGCGGAAACAAAAACATGGGAAACAAGGAAGTTACGGCTATGGGTAAGACTTCAAAAATCCAGCAGACAGCCATAACAATAACTATTGCTGCCATGATGGGTGCTTTGGGATTCGCTACTGAGGGTACTAACCAATAGCCTACTGCTGCCAACACCATTGCCAACAAAAAGTACATCCATTTTTTAGAAATCGATTTCACTACATTGATTTAGTTAATGGTTCAAAAATAGTATAAAATTTTCAGGTTTGATGTTTGAAGTTTGAGGTTATTAATTCTTTACTGATGTCAATAAATCTTCTTACTTTTGAAAATAAGTTTAATTATTATGATATTAGTAAACTTATAACAAATGAAACAATTCATTATTATTACTATTCTTTTTTTTCTTTGCTATGATGCCTATAATCAAAATAATGATTTAAGTGGTACTTCTTGGGAATTAACAAAGGAACTTGAATATAAGTATTCAGATGACACTCTGTACAATCGAAAGGGGTATATCCACTTTATTGACAACGAAAAAATGGCTTTCAGTAATACTAAAACCTTAGATAGTCTAGACTATGTTTATAATTATAGAATAAAAAAAAATATTTTCAGTAAATATAATACACTAATTTTTTCAAGTTCGAAACAGAAAATAGAAATTAAAAAAAAATGGGATTTTGCTGAAGATAGATCTTGGAGTTGTAGCATAAAAATAGTAAATTCTACAAATTTAATTCTTGCATACCCAATATACGAAGATAGTTGGATGAAGTTTTATGAAAAAATAGAATAATGAAATTTTCAGGTCTTAATTCAAAAGATGTCTCTAGCTTCATTTTGCTAAGTCTCGTTCCTCAACTTGTAAAATTTCGTTCGAAATGACATTACTAGTGGAAATACACATTCTTTTCGTGTCATTTCGAGCGATGTTTTTCGCCCTGTTGTGAAACAGTGCTGAAAAACGATGTCGAGAAATCTTATTATTTAGTAATGAGTACTATCAATTAAGAATTCAAATTATAACCAAAAAGAACATCTTGCATAGTAAAAATCCCCTTCTTATTATGAATAAATTCAGCAGCTATTACAGCACCTTGGGCAAAACCTTCTCTGTTATGAGCGGTATGTTTTATTTCAATATCGTCAATAGCAGAAGTATATGTTACTTGATGTGTTCCTGGAACATTTTCTATGCGGTGAACATCAATAAAAAGTTCGTTTTTATTTGTTGAAGGCAAAATATTCCATTTGTTTTTTGCTGTAATGTTCGTTAAAATTCCTTCGGCAAGCGTAATTGCAGTGCCACTTGGTTTATCTAGTTTTTGTGTGTGGTGTGTTTCGTTCATTTTCACATCATATTCGGAATGGTTGTTCATCAGTTTTGCTAACTGCTCATTTAGTTTAAAAAACAAATTAACGCCCACACTACAATTAGTGGCGTATAATAATGTTCCTTGGTGTTGAGAGCATTTTTCTTTTACCTCATCAAATTGATGATACCAGCCTGTTGTTCCAACCACAATAGGCACATTGTTTTCTAAACATGTGAAAATGGATTTTACCGCATTTTCGGGCGAAGTAAATTCAATGGCTACATCTACTTCTTTTAAATTTGCAGGGTTTAAATCTGAAGCGTTTGAAGCACTAATTTTTAAAGTTACTTGGTGTCCTCTTTCTAAAGCAATTTTTTCAATTACTTGTCCCATTTTGCCGTAGCCTATTATTGCAATGTTCATGTTTTTTTTGAGTTTAAAAGTTTTTAGCCCCCTAAATCCCCCGAAGGGGGACTTTGCTAACGCACAAAGCCTTTTTAGTTATTTGTTACATTCACACATTTTCAGATTATTAATATTCAACTTCTTTTTATTGCCATCGCTACCCCCAACCCCTAAAGGGGAGAGCCTGCGTTACTACTGCTACAACTTTTGCAGGCTCCCTTTAGGGATTAAGGGTGTGCGGGCTTTAAATATCCACATTCGCACATTCCTACATTTATAAGAGATTCCTTCACTTCATTTTACTATCCCGATTGCTCGGGATGTAAAATTTCGTTCGGAATGACGCTAACTACTAATATCCATATTTATCTTTCCAATTTTGTTTTAAAAAAGCTCTAAATGAGGCTTCTTTTGGGTTGTTTCCCGGTTCGTATAATGTTGTATTTTTTATTTCATCAGGTAAAAATTCTTGCGCTTTAAAATTTCCTTCGTAGTTATGCGAATAATGATATTCTTTTCCGTAGCCAATTTCTTTCATCAATTTTGTTGGAGCGTTTCTTATGGCAAGCGGAACGGATAAATTGCCAGTTTGTTTTACCAATTCTTGAGCATTGTTTATAGCCATATAAGAAGCATTACTTTTGGGCGAAGTAGCCAAATAAATTGTTGCTTGCGAAAGAATGATCCGTGATTCGGGCATACCAATTACATTAACCGCCTGAAAGCAATTATTGGCAATTACCAAAGCGGTTGGATTTGCATTTCCGATATCTTCCGAAGATAAAATGAGCAACCTGCGAGCAATAAATTTTGGGTCTTCGCCACCTTCCAACATTCTTGCTAACCAATAAACTGCGGCATTTGGGTCGCTTCCTCTTATGGATTTGATGTATGCAGAAATAATATCATAATGTTGGTCGCCCGTTTTGTCGTATCGCACTAAATTTTGCTGTATGGTTTTTACCACAAAATCGTTGGTAATAGGTGTTTTTTCATCGGGCAAACCATTTACAACAATTTCAAATGTGTTGAGTAGTTTTCGAGCATCACCGCCCGAAAGTTGAAGTAACGATTCAGTTTCTTGTAGATCTATTTTTTTATTTTTTAAAAATTCATCTTCTTTTAATGCAAATTGCAATACTGCCAGTAAATCTTCTTTTGTGAGTTCTTTTAACACATAAACCTGACAACGAGAAAGTAAGGCGGAAATTACTTCAAATGATGGATTTTCGGTGGTTGCTCCAATTAAGGTAATGATGCCTTTTTCTACTGCTCCCAAAAGCGAATCTTGTTGTGATTTGCTGAAACGATGAATTTCATCAATGAATAAAATAGGGTTGTTTGTTCCAAAAAATTGTTGCGATTTTGCTTTGTCAATCACTTCACGCACTGCAGCAACTCCCGAATTTATAGCACTTAGCGTATAAAAAGGACGTTTTGAATAGGTAGCTATGATGTTGGCTAATGTGGTTTTTCCAACACCTGGAGGACCCCAGAAAATCATGGAAGGAACAATTCCTTTTTCGATTAAACTCCGCAAGGCACTTCCTTCGCCAACAATATGCTGCTGTCCCACATAATTCTTAAAAGAAGTTGGTCTGAGTCGTTCGGCTAATGGAGTGGTTGGTTGCATAAGTTTATAAAGTCTGTAAAGTTCATAAAGTTAAATAGTCAATAGCTTGTCAGTTCACAATCTATA
This sequence comes from Vicingaceae bacterium, assembly GCA_019429185.1. Taxonomy (GTDB): domain Bacteria; phylum Bacteroidota; class Bacteroidia; order Flavobacteriales_E; family Vicingaceae; genus BRH-c54. The sequence continues at coordinate 9,836 of JAHYJH010000038.1, read as the reverse complement.
AAATTACTAATTACTAATGCCTAATTAATCTCTTTCAAATAATCAATTGCATTTGGTCCTTCGTTAAAAAGTAAATCTAAAATACTAAGATTTGGAATAAATTCGTGTCGGTCACTAAAAACTTGTATGTAGTTAGCAAATTTAAGCGAATTAGTTTGTTTTGGTGTCATTATAGGTCTATAATCAATAGCATTTTCGTAAGTTTCAATATAATTTTCTGAAAACGTAATTGTTGTTTCGATGCCTATGGTTTTAAGGAGTAAGCGGAGTAGTTCTTGGTTTAATTCGTATAAAAATTCATATTTTCTTTCCATAAAAATAGGATAGAAAAGGTCTTCATAATATTCAAAATAGGGTGAACTTCTGTAGGCAGCTTCTAACGAACGCCAGTGCATTTTTTGCCAATTTTCGATGTAGGCAATTTGTGTTTTTTTTGTTGTTCGTTTAGATTTCACGTTAATAATAGGAATAGATAGGTTTTGTAATCCATTCGGGCTTAAAACCTGACAACGGTTTCTAAAGGTTTGTTTTACAAAATTTTCGTGTAAATCTATAATTACTTCTTGATGTTGAAGTAAATAATAGAAAAAACTTATGGGTGGGTTATAACAACTCGGGAAGATACCTTTTTTCACTTTTTTTATTATTATAGAATTATTAACTACTTTTTTTATTATTAACTCAAAGATTGTTTAAATAATTGATATAAAGGTTTTTATGTTCTTGGTAGCACTATAGCCATCATTTTGACAAACTTCTACTATGTCTTAGCCTTTTTGTTTACTTAAATTCAATTGCTATTTTGTTATGTCCAAAACCTCGTTGATTTTGTACAAGTTCGGCAAGTTTTGTGATTTAATTCTGAACTGACTTCGTCTCTTAATCTTTGGTTTAATAGAAGCATTTTCCATTTTTATTCCTGGGTCGTAATAAATGTTACCTTTCGCCATTTGTCCAAGAAATAATTGAAAGTCTGTTCCTATTCCTAAAATTATGTTGTTTCCGTATTTGTATTTTCTTTCGCTTGTAGTTTCAGAAAGAGATGGAACGTAGCACGCTTGATTGTGTTTTCTGTTCCAATGTAAAAGCATTGAAGCAAAACTCCAAGATGCTGTTTCGTTTCCGTTTATGTCAATCAATGAAATTCGTCCGTTTGTATTTCTTATTTTTCCACTTTCAGCGTCAAAACCTATTAACTGCATTTCTAAATTTGTCAACGGATGTCTAACACCCATTTTATGAACTCCACCAAAATTTATTCGGTCTTTTCTTCCTGTTCGGTCAGCATAACCATATTGTCTTAAAAATGTTTCTGCTCCTTCGGTTCGATAAATTCCGTCAGTTGGTTCAGGTGTCATTAATGTAATAATTGCAGCGTTCACTTTTGCAAAATTGGCAACTCCAAATTGTTTAATTTCCCAACCCAAAAAGTCGGGTTCTGAATAACCGTTTGGTGTAATTCCCAATTCAGCTTCTAAAGTATAGCCGCCACAGTTTGGTGCTTCACAAGCCATAAGATTTCCAAGCCTGTCAAGTCGTTTTGATTTTATCCAACCTAATTGATGAATGCGAAGCAATTCATTGATTAAGTCGGCTTTGTTGTTTGCCACTTGTGGCAACTCAATAACTTTAAAAACTCCGTGTTCGGTTATATTTTGTTGGTTTGCAAATTCATTTACTATTTCAGAATGAGGGTCTGCAACGTAACCTAAAATAGTTCCATTTTTTGCTACTGAAAAGAATAAAAGTCTGTCAGCAAGTCTTTGTGTCATTAATGCTGACGGTGGATTTTGGCATTTCTGCAAAAATCCTGAAAATCTTACTTCTGGATATTTAGGATAGAGTATAAGTTGTGTATTTGGTGCAGGAAAGATGTTTCCATCTTCTGCAATCCAAGAGAAATTTATTGAAGCTTTAAAACGTTCTTTATTCCAATCTCCAGCAGCTTCATTTTTGATTTCGGAAATTGGTAATATGTTTAGAATTTCAAAGCTACCACCGAAGTAAACTTGGTTTTTTGAATTGTCGTTTGGCGAAAGTTTTTTGATGTAAATTTTTGTGCAACCGTTATCAATGAACAGCGACTTTAGATTTTGTAGGTTCATTGATTTTCAAAATTTCTTTTATAATATTCTTTCCAACGGCTTGAATTAGTGGTGTTACAACGGAATTTCCAAATTGTTTATAGGCTTGATTGTCTGAAACAGGAATGATAAAACTATCAGGAAAACCTTGAAGTCTTGCACATTCTCTTGGTGTCAATCTTCTTGGATTTAACCCGTCTTGAGGTATTAAAATTTCTGCTCCGTCTTTGTAATATCTTGCACTCATTGTTCTTGAAATGCCATCTAAATTGGTTAGTCCAAAACCAAATCCGTTACCTTTTGCTTTGTGTTTTTTCGCATACTCCTGCAAATAATTCCAAAGCTTATCCGACAACGTATATTTTGGGTCAACATCATCTTCTAAAATATCTCGAATGGCAAATTTCGTATTTCCCATTTTAGGAAATTCAAATGTTTCTTCGCCTTTATAAATGTTGTTGTTAAAACCAACAATTATAATTCTTTCTCTATGTTGTGGCACAAAATGTTGTCCGTCCAACACTTTGAAGTGAATTGAGTAACCTAATTCTTTTAATGTTTCTTTTATGACTGTAAAAGTTTTTCCTTTATCGTGAGAAACAAGATTTTTTACATTTTCCAACATAAATGCCTTTGGCATTTTATGTTTTATAATTCTTGCAACGTCAAAAAATAATGTACCTTGCGTTTCGTCTAAAAAGCCGTGGGCTCTGCCCAAGGCGTTTTTCTTTGAAACTCCTGCAATAGAAAAAGGTTGACAAGGAAAACCACCTAATAAAATATCGTGGTCAGGAATTTTATTTTCGTCTATTTTGGTAATGTCGCCAAAAGGTACTTCTCCGAAATTGGCTTCATACGTTTTTTTTGAATAAATATTCCATTCACTTGTGAAAATGCATTTACCACCAAGATTTTGAAAAGCCAATCTTATTCCTCCAATTCCTGCGAATAAGTCAATGAATTTGAATTTTGATGTCGTTGGCGGTGGAAATGGGATGTCCCATTTTATTGGTAAATAATATTGAAAATCAGGATCTTCAACAATGTTTAATTTGTCGTGTAAGTCCGTTAAATAAGTTGTTGCAATTGGTTTATAGTATTGCGAAACTCCATTTTTGTGGTTTTGGAAAAAATGCGTCAAATGTGCCAAGTCGTTATTTTCTGTCTTAGTAATCTCTAATTTGAGTTTGTTTTTTATGTCTGAATACTTTTTGCTCATTTGTGTTGCAAGTTCGATATTTTTTTTCAATTGTGTTTAGAAGTTTGGGCAAAATTTTTAACAAATTTCAGTTCGTTTTTCTAAGTTGATGTATAGTTTATTTCATTACAGACCCTAAGGCATAACTACCACTGAGACACAGAAAACACAGCGTTTTTTACTAACTACTAACTCCTAATACCTTATTCCTAACTCCTAATCCTCACAACTTTGGCAATACATATTTTTAACACTAACATCTTTCAGTAATTGAAAACTCATATTAGGATAACCAAATAAACTACAAAAGCGTTCTTTGTTTAATGTTTTAGCCTTTTCCATAAACTTTAAGTATTCATTTTCAGGAACTAATTTTTTATTGTAGATGGCAGCACTCAAAAAAGTAAATAAAAATTCTTCATCAATAGTAGGTTTTTCAGCCCAAGGTTTCATGAGTTCAATGGTCCAATTTAGGCGCATTTGAAAAATAAAATATTGAGCAATTTGATAGGCTTGATCTCTGTTTAATTGCGATTGAAGCAATATTTTTTTTACTTCATTTAAAGAACGGTCTCTGTCTTCAAATTTCATTGTTTCATAATAATAATCGGCTGCAATGATGTGGTAGTTGAGTAAAAGTTGACTAATTCGCCAGTTTTCAATACCTAAATTATACAACGATTTGATGTCTTTTAGTAAAAATTTTGGGTCTTTAATGCGCTCGTACTTTTCTGTCCACAATAACAATTCGAGTGTGGTTTTATTGTATAAAAGATAAGCATTTGTAGGAGCAATTCGGAGTTGGGTAATCACATCTCTGAGCAAATAATTGTTTAAACTATCCCGATAGCTCCCGATAGCTATCGGGACGGGATTGTTTTTTTCGGTAGCAAAATGCCATCTAAAAGCGATTAAATTATTGTTTAATTGAATGGTTTCTTTTAAAAAAGGAATTTTAGTTTCGTTAAGTATCTCTTTATCAATTTTTTTGTTTTCTATATTGCTAAAAATAACCGATTGATAGAGTAGGGCTTTGTCGTATTCTTTTTTCCGAACAGCTTCTTTATATCGCAGAGGGAGGATTTTAATAAGTTCATCATCCATATAAATTTTTTCAACGGTAAGCACAATTTTTGCATTCCGTTGGTCGGCTAAATAAGGTTCTAAATTGTAGTTAAGGGTATCGGAATTTACTATTTTTCTAATTTCGTCTTTGGATAGTTTTGCGAAATCTTTTTCATAAGGAGAACCTTTTATAGATTCAAAAAAACCGTCCCAATTTTCTTCGGTAGAAATGGCTGTTGTTACATTTTTTAAATTGTAATTTTGGATAGCATCAATTATGCTTTTGGCTCTTTTTTCTTGCAATTTTATGTTCTCTTTCATCCGCCCTTCGATGGAAGAATAAGCAAAAACTTCAATTTTTTTAAGGTCGTATTTTTTTAAATTGAGCGAATCTAAAAAAGGTTTAATATCTTCTTTTTTATAGATGGATTTATTTTTATCGAAAGGAATAGTAAATTTTAAAACACTTGTAACAGAATCGGCTTGTTTGGAAATGGATAAGGTATCTAAGATTAATGAAAGTCCTAAAGATTTTAAGTTTTCTCCTCCTAAACTGTTGTAAATAATGGTGTTGCATAAGCAATTATCTTTAATAATTAGTAAGTTAAATTCGGTGGTATTGGTATCTACAAAATTGGGAATTGGGCCCAATGAAACTTCAATTTGGTTGTCTTTTTCTAATAGATTTTTGCTAAATAATTGTGCTTTATAAACAGGCGGAAGCATAATTCCAGCATGAATTTTTGATGGATAAATTTTATTTCCACTTCCACAAGCAAATTGTTCTTTGTTGATGATGTCAAGGGAAATTCCGTCTTTGTTATCTTTCAATACATTTTTTAATAATGCTAAATCGTGAAAATAAAAAAATATTTCTCCATTCCTAAAAAAAATATTATCCGACATTAATTCGGGCAAATAAGAATAAGTGCGTTCGAGGTCGTTGCATTTGGTTTTGTTGTAAGGTTCAATTTTATAATCATCTTTAATGGGAGCAACTCCTTTGGGGAGAATAAAAGGCTCATTTGCATAAATTTGATTGATGTAGATGTTTTTTCCTTTTGTATCAACCGAAATGCCTGTGCCAATTGTAAAATAATTAGGTGTTAATATGTTGTTTCGGTTTGCTTTGTCTTTCAACCAACTTGCTGCAATAAAATCTACTAATTCTTGGTAGGTTTTAAGTGATCTTCTGTTTTTTTCGTCTTCTATTTTAACTTTTAATTCGAGTGGAATTTTAGTAGCATTTTCGGCAGCATAACCGTGCATGGCTTCAAAAAAAATAATTCTATCGGAAAGGGTTGCTTTTTTTTTGTTGGATTGGGTAGTTTCTGGTTTTCCTAATTTCAGATTAGATTCGGTTTGGTCAAAAGCAATTTCGGTTAGTTTAGCATCAATTTTTAGTGTGGTTAGATTTTCTTTTTTTCGAATTTCATTTATTTTTTCCGAAAGAAGTGTTGCTAAATAAGTAGTATTTAGCTTTTTAATTTTTAGTGCATCATCAGGCTGTTGAGCGTTGGCAAAACATTGAATAAGAATAAAAAAAAGTAAAAAATTATACTTCACAATATTTAAAAAATATAAGCTATAAAATTAGTGATTTTGATAGAGGTAAACAAGGTGTGTTTTTAATTTTCAGAAAGTTGGTTACTTAACCAATTTGCTATTTCGTTTGAACCATTTGCATTAAGGTGTTCACTGTCAACCCAGTTTTTTTCGATTTGAAAAAATTGAGTTTGGAGGAATCCAAACTTCACCATATTGTATATAGAGATCAAATTCCAAGGGTTTTTCTAAGGCTGTTCCGTAGGATGGAAGATATAAAAAAATTGTTACTACTCAGATGCTAAATTACTTGTCTAAAGACAATAAAAAAACAAAAAAATGCCACTGATTACACACCACGGAGCATCAACACAATACAAAAAACATAAAAGCCGTTGATACATTTTCGCAGATTACATACACAGATTTGATTTTTCTTTGAAAAATCTGTGTGAATCTGCGTAATCGGTGGCAAAGAGAAAAAAATAAGTAGCTGAGTAGTAACCAAAAAATTATTATCAACTATTTTTACAATGATTATTTTTTTAAATACCCAACAATTAATTCAGCGGCTCTTTTTGAAGCACCTTTACCGCCTAATTTAGTTTTAATTTCTTTGTAAGCATGAAGCATATTAGATTTTCCGGGTTCTGCTAATATTTTAGAAAGCTCGGCAGTTAAATTTTTGGTAGTTAATTCATCTTGAATTAATTCTTTAACCACTTCTTTGTCGGCAACTAAATTTACCAATGAAATGAATTTGATTTTCACCACCATTTTTGCCAAACGATAAAAAAGTTTGCCTGTTTTGTAGCAAACTACTTGTGGAACATGAAAAAGAGCAGTTTCTAACGTGGCTGTTCCGCTAACAACCAAAGCAGCTGTTGCATGTTGTAATAAATCATAGGTTTTATTTTCTATGATGTTGATGTTGTTGGTTTTAAATTGCTTGTAAAAGCTCAAAGGTTGCGATGGAGCTCCTGCAATTACAAACTGATAATCGGGAAAGTTGTTGGTTACAGAAAGCATGATGTTGAGCATGGCTGTAATTTCTTGTTTTCTACTTCCAGGCAGTAAAGCAATTATTGGCTTTTCAGAAAGTTGGTATTTTTTTTTGAAATTTTCTGAAGAAATGTGGGGATATTCAGAAATGCAATCAATTAGAGGATGTCCTACAAAATCAACACTATAATCGAATTTCTTATAAAAATCCTCTTCAAAAGGAAGGATAACAAACATTTTATCCACCACTTTTTTTATTTGATGCACACGTTTTTGGTTCCAAGCCCAAATTTTCGGAGAAATGTAGTAAAAAACTTTGATGTTATTCGCTTTTGCCCATTTGGCAATCTTCATGTTAAACCCCGGATAATCTACTAAAATTAATACATCTGGTTGGTAGGTTTTAATGTCTTCTTTGCAAAAAGCGATATTCCTAAAAATGGTTTTCAGGTTCATCAACACATCTTCCACACCCATAAAAGCTAACTCTTTGTAATGCTTAACAATTTCAGCACCTTCAGCTTCCATTAAATCACCACCAAAACAACGAAATTGAGCAGCTTTATCCGTATTTTTTAATTCCCTGATAAGTAAAGAGGCTTGTAAATCTCCTGAGGCTTCGCCTGCTATGATGTAGTAATTCATTGGTTAGTTTATAAGTTTATATTAGCCCTTTCTTTCACACTTGCTCGCTCCAAAGTCCACTGGACTTTGTCCGCCCCAAAAGGGAGGAGTTTCCAACGCACAAAGCCAAAGTTAATAGTTTATGTGATTATCAGTTTAAAAGTTGGTTTCAGTTCACAATTTCTAATCTCTAATCTATACAAAAACAATATAAAACACATAAAAAGCTCCATAAACAAGTGTTGCAAAGATTACTCCTTTGGCAGAAAAGTCTTTTTTGAACCAATAAAATAAAAAAAACAGAGCTAAATTGCTAAAAATACTTGATTTTAAAACATTTACTATTTCACTAAAGAAAGGGTTTTTAATGATTTCAAAAAGCGAAAGATTGGAGTAGGTTTGCAGCCAAAAATACATTACGATATAAGGCAACAACAAACCTAAAACAAAGCCTATTAAAATGTGGTCAAGTTCTTTTAAATTTCCTTTATACCTTTTCATTTTCCAACCATTTAATTGTTTTTAGCACTTCATAATTAGTAATATCCTGTTTAACAGGAACAACTGAAACATAGTTGTTTGCTAATGCCCATTCGTCAGTGTCAGTTCCATCATCATCAATAATAAATTTTCCTGTAAGCCAATAGTAGTCTCTTCCCATGGGGTCTTTTCGGGCATCATAATCTTCCACCCAGTTTCCTTTGGCTTGTCGGCAAATTTTAATTCCAGCAATTAATTGTTCGTTTACATTTGGGATGTTCACATTTAAACAAAATCCATTTGGTAAAGGATGTGAAAGTAAATTGGTTAAAATTGATTTTACAATAGTTTTTGCAGCACTAAAATTAGCATCTATGGAATGGTCTAGTAATGAAAAACCAACAGATGGAATGTCTTGCAACGCTCCTTCAACTGCGGCAGACATTGTTCCTGAATAAATCACATTGATAGATGAATTGGAGCCATGATTGATTCCTGAAACAATTAAATCGGGTTTTTTAGTTAATAAGGTTGAAACGGCTAATTTCACACAATCTACAGGAGTGCCGCTACAAGCATAACCTGGAACGCCTTCTACTTCCATTTGCTGAATATGTAAGGTAGAATTAAATGTAATTGCATGTCCCATTCCGCTTTGAGGTTTGTCGGGCGCTACCACTACCACATCACCTAATTCTTTACTAACTTCAATTAGAGCTTTTATTCCTGGGGCGGTAATGCCATCATCATTAACAACTAATATATAAGGTTTTTTTTCCATTGTACAATAAAAATAATTATGCCGTAAAGTTAGTCAATCGAGAAGTTTTATGTTGGAAGAAATAATTAATTTTTTATTTACTTCAAATTAATGTTTCTATTGAAAAACTAATTAACTTTATAAAAGTTTAATTTGATATTTTTATATCTGTTTATTATGGTATTTTTTAAAAATCTATTTAGTAAAAAAAAGGAAAATAAACCTTCTAATACCAATGTTCATCATAGGGATTTGATGCGTATGATTTGTTGGATGGAAATTCCTGTGAAAGATATTAAACGAGCAATTAATTTTTATAAAAATGTTTTCAAAAGCGAGTTTGAATATCAGGTTTTTAATGATGTTGGATATGCCTTTTTTAAAAGTATTGATGGGAGTTTTAAAGGCACACTAATCGAAACCAACCAACCAATTAATGGAAATGGAATACTGTTATTTATTAAAGTAGAAGGTTTTGTGACTACTGCATTAAAAAATGTGCCTTTATTTGGTGGAGAAATACTAGAAGACAAAAAAATGATAACGAATAAAGTGGATGACCAAACAAGTATAATTGCAAATAATTTTATTGATGGTGGATTAGGCTATGTTGCAAAAATTAAAGATAGCGAAGGGAATACAATGGTTTTGTATTCTAATAGTTAATTACAACCATTTTTTTTGTTTGAAATTTATTATATGAAAATAAACCACTTTCCGTTTTTGGAATACACTCCTTCGATTTAAGAAGCAAAATCAGAGCAAACACATCATAAATTTTTCATATTGTAAGTGTTATTTTTTATGCCGCAGATTACATTAATTTTCACTGATTCGATTCGCAGATTTTAGGTTAATATCACTCTAAATGTTGGATTCTTCAATTCAATCAGTGAAAAAAAATCTGCGTAAATATTTGTAATTTGTGGCATTAAGAGTGGCTAAGTAGTTGTTAACCCAAGTTGCAGGTCATAAGTTAAAAAAATGTTAAATTCAGTCAAAAAAGACCTTTAAAAAACTGATTTAATCCTATTAATCTTAAATATCCCAATAAAATAAGGGTTTAAGTTTTAGAATT
>JAHYJH010000037.1 GCA_019429185.1 Vicingaceae bacterium | reverse complement strand
TCATAACAGTTCTTTTAATTTTTCTCTATCCACTTTTCCACTTGTCGATAATGGAAATTTTTCAATAGCAATTATTTTTACAGGCTGCATATATGCGGGTAATTTTTCTTTCAAATAACTCTTAATTTCATCTGTTTCCTGCTTGTCATTTTCAACCAACAAAAAAATCTGAAGTATCCCTTCTGTATTTTCTTTAGTAAGTGCCACCACTTGACTAGCATTGGTTATTATTCTTACATGATGCTCAATTTCACCCATTTCCACCCGATAACCTTGAATTTGCACTTGGTTATCAATACGTCCGCAATAAAAATAATCATTTTGTTCATCAAAATAAACCAAATCTCCTGTTCTGTAAAATTTTAGTTTTTGATTATCTATCATTAACTCCACAAAAGCAACTTTATTTTTTTTTGGGTTTTTCCAATACCCTGTTGTTATTTGATTTCCTGAGACACACAATTCACCCTTTTGGTTTGCAGGCAATGGGTTCAAATTTTCATCTACAACTACTGCCACTGAATCCCCAAAAGGTTTACCTATGCAGACAACAGAATTAAATTGTTTTGCCGCTTTTGAAGGTAGTTTATAGCAAAAACAATTGATGGTTGCTTCCGTTGGTCCATAAACATTATGTATTTCAGCATTGGGGGCACAATTTTGCCAATCACGTATCAAATTTAGTGGCAGTGCTTCTCCTCCAAAAAGCATATACTTCATTTTTTCTAATTTAATTTTTGAGAAAAAAGGACGCAAATAACTAAGTGTGGATGGAGGCACTTTTACAAATGTAAGCTCCTGTTCTTTCATTAATTTGTAGGCATATAAATATTTTACTTCGTTTAAGGGAACAGTATAAACACAACCTCCTAAAAACAATGGTAATGTGTAGCAATGTACAGAAGCATCAAACGATAAATCATAAATTTGCAGGAATTTGTCTTCATAAGTAAGTTGAAAACCAATTTGTAAAAAAGAAACAATAAATGTTTCTAAATTTTTCAAAGAAATTGGTACTCCTTTAGGAATTCCTGTGCTTCCTGAGGTAAATAGAATGTATAAAATATGAGTTGAGTTTGTATTATTGATTTCTAAGTGATTTGAGGAAGAAAGATGTTCCGTTTCAATATAGGCAATTCCTTTCAAATGAATATTTTCAACTTCTTTCAGCGAATTTACCAACACATTTTTTATGTTGGTTTGGTTGATGTTGCTTTGATTTCTCTCAGCAGAATTAACAGGGCTAAGTGGAACAAAAACGTACCCATTTATCCATAAGGCAATGATAGAAGCATAGGTTTCTATGCTGTCTGTAGTAATTACCCCAAAAACAGTTTGTTGAGGACTATTAAATTTGAGTAATGCCTCAGAAATGCCTGCTATTTTTTGAGCAAATTCACCATACGTATAAAACTTGTTTTGAATAAAAAAAGCATTTCTATTGCTGTGCAACGTGCAATTTTTTAGTATTTGATGGAGAAGTTGATTGTTCATTAAAGATGTTTAACTCTTTACAAAATAATGAATAAAAATAGAAACTATGTTACAACTCAGGTGTTAAATTTGCCACAGATTCACAGATTAAAAACAACCTTTGGTTGTTTTATTAGTGAGAATCTATTAAAAATATTCAAATTTAATCTGTGAATCTGTGGCATATATTTGTATTCTTGTGCATTATACCCACTGAGTAGTAACGAAATTATTAATAAGAACATCTAATTTCTAATAACACAATACCGACCCCAACCACCTTTCTGCCACATCAAAGTCTAATTGATTTGCGTTGGCATAAGCCACTACTTGATCTTTTTCTATTTTTCCTACACCAAAATATTTACTTTCGGGGTGGGTAAAATACATTCCGCTCACAGCAGCAGTTGGATACATGGCTAAACTTTCCGTTAACTCAATTCCTGTTTGTTTAGTAGCATCTAACAATTGGAATAAATCCGTTTTTAGGGTATGATTCGGACAAGCAGGGTAGCCTGGTGCGGGACGAATACCTACATATTTCTCTTTAATTAAATCATCTTTTTTTAATTTTTCACTAGCTGCATAACCCCAATATTCCCTACGCACTTTTTGGTGCATTAATTCTGCAAAAGCCTCAGCCAATCGGTCTGCCAATGCTTTTAACATAATAGCTTGATAATCATCATGGTCAGCTTCAAAACGAGCAAGATGTTTTTCTATACCAATGCCTGTAGTTACTGCAAAACCACCAATATAATCTTTTATTCCACTTTCTGTTGGTGCAATAAAATCGGCTAAACTTATGTTAGGAACACCTGTGGCTTTTTTAGATTGTTGCCTTAATTGATACAACTGTCCTATTTTATTTCCATTTTCATAAACAACAATCGTATCATCATTTTCTGTGTTGGCGTCCCAAATACCAATCACGGCTTTAGCTTCCAACCATTTTTCAGCTATAATTTGTTGTAGCATTTGTTGAGCATCGGCAAAAAGTTTTTTAGCTTCATTTCCAACAATTTCATCTTCTAAAATCTGAGGATATTTTCCTGCCAATTCCCATGTTCTGAAAAAAGGTGTCCAATCTATGTATTCGGCAATTTCTTTTAAATCGTATTCCGAAAAAGTTTTTGTCCCAATAAAATTAGGCTTTTGTGGTGGATGAGCTTCCCAATCAATTTGGTATTTATTTTTTCGGGCTTCTGCCAAACTAATCGTTTCTTTAGTTTGCTGACGTTTGCTGTAAGTTTCTCTCAATCGTTCATATTCTTCCTTCACATTTTTAACAAAAGCGTTTTTCTTTTCTCCCAATAAATTTTCTACTACCGTTACCGAACGAGAAGCATCCAACACATAAACTGCTTGTCCGCTAGTGTAATGTTGGTCAATTTTTACTGCGGTATGTACTTTAGATGTAGTAGCTCCACCAATTAATAATGGAATGTTCATGCCTTCTTTTTCCATTTCTTTAGCTACATACACCATTTCGTCTAAAGATGGCGTAATTAATCCAGATAAACCAACAATATCTACCTTTTCGGCTTTAGCTGTGGCAATAATTTTTTCTAAGGGAGTCATCACGCCCAAATCAATTACTTCATAATTATTGCAAGCCAAAACTACTCCAACAATGTTTTTTCCAATATCATGTACATCACCTTTTACAGTTGCGAGAAGGATTTTTCCTGCAGCCCCTCCAGACCTCCCCGAAGGGGAGGCTTTTATGCTTTCCCTTTGATTAAGTTCCTGCAAAATAATATCTAAAGTTTCGTCAGTATTGGCTAATACTTCTTCATTAGTAAAACGAATAACTTTAAATCCTATTTTTTCAAGCCATTCAGTTCTGACGTTGTCAGTTTCTTTGTTTTCAGGTAACTGATGAATTTTTCCATCAATTTCAATAATTAATCTTTTTTTCAGACATACAAAATCAGCAATATATTGCCCGATTATATGTTGTCTTCTAAATTTAAAACCCTCTAATTTTTTATTACGAAGAAGTATCCACATCACGCTTTCAGTCTCAGTAGGATTAGATTTTTGTTGTTTTGCAAACACTTTTAATCTACCATACAAAATTGGGTCAGCAGTTCGGTAGCTATCAAAAGCCCCTCCTTCGGGAGGATTAAGGAGGGCTTTTTCTTCTTCGATGTAGGGTAATAAATAAGCCACCGCTTTTTTCATTACTCTAGCAGACTTTACCACTTGGGGCAAAAACATTTTTCCTGAGCCAAACAAATCTCCCACTACGTTCATGCCGTTCATTAGATGTTGCTCAATTACATTTATGGGTTTGTCAACATTCTGACGAGCTTCCTCCACATCTTGTTCAATAAAATCAGCATTTCCTTTCACTAAAGCATACGTAATTCTTTCTTGCAACGGCTGATATCTCCATTCATCCTCTTTTTTCTTTTCTTTCGCAGAACCTACTACAGATTCAGCAAAATCTAACAATCGTTCCGTAGCATCATCTCTTCGGTCTAATAAAACATCTTCAACACGTTCTAATAAATCTTTAGGGATATCATCATAAACACCAAGCATAGATGGGTTTACAATTCCCATATCCATTCCTTCGTTTATAGCATGATATAAAAATGCCGAGTGCATGGCTTCCCTAACAGGATTATTTCCTCTAAATGAAAATGAAACATTGCTAACACCTCCACTTACATGAACACCAGGTAGGTTTTCTCTAATCCAACGGGTAGCTCTAAAAAAATCTAAGGCGTTTTTTCTGTGTTCTTCCATCCCTGTTGCTACAGGAAAAATATTTGGGTCGAAAATAATATCCTGAGGAGGAAATCCTGCTTTATCCACTAAAATACGATATGATTTTTCGCAAATTTCAATTCTTCTTTGGTATGAATCTGCCTGACCAGCTTCATCAAAAGCCATCACAATTACTGCAGCTCCATAATTTAAAATTTTGGTAGCTTGCTCAATAAATTGCTGTTCACCTTCTTTTAAACTTATCGAGTTTACGATGCTTTTTCCTTGCACATTTTGTAATCCGACTTCAATAATTTCCCATTTGGAGGAATCTATCATAATAGGAACTCTCGAAATATCAGGCTCAGCAGCAATTAGTTTTAAGAATTTAACCATTGCTTCTTTTCCTTCAATCAAACCATCATCCATGTTGATGTCGATAATTTGAGCTCCATTTTCTACTTGTTCACGAGCAACAGAAAGGGCTTCATCAAATTTATTTTCATTAATTAAACGCAAAAACATTTTCGATCCTGCCACATTAGTACGCTCGCCAATATTTACAAAATTGGTTTCAGGTGTTACAATTAAAGGTTCTAATCCGCTCAATGTTAAATGAGGAAGATGTTCCCATTTATGTGTATATTTTCCTTTATAATCAGGGTGTAAACTCATGGTTAAGTGTTATTAGCCCCCTTAATCCCCCGAAGGGGGAAATAAGATGGCGATTAATGTTTTTTTGTCAAGTAAAATTTTCTTTTCATTTTATTTTTTAAATAGCCTCGTGCGTTAGCAAAGCCCCTCCTTCGGAGGGGTTGGGGAGGCTACTAGTTCAGCAATGGCTTTTATATGTTCTGGAGTTGTTCCGCAACAACCACCAACTATATCTACTAAGCCTTCATCTAAGAACACCTTAATTTGTGCAGCCATTTGTTCGGGACTTTCATCATATTCGCCCATTTCGTTAGGTAAACCTGCATTGGGGTGTGCTGAAACGAAAAAGTCAGATTTATTGCGAAGTACTTGCAAATAGGGGCGAAGAGCTGCTGCTCCTAAGGCACAATTTAAGCCTATACTTAATGGTTTGGAGTGCTGAACAGAAATTAAAAAAGCTTCGGTAGTTTGTCCTGAAAGTGTACGTCCACTGGCATCGGTTATAGTTCCCGAAATCATTACAGGTAAATTGGTATTTAATTCTTGCTGAATCTCGTTGATTGCTAACAATGCTGCTTTAGCATTTAAGGTGTCGGTAATGGTTTCAACCAATAATAAGTCGGAGCCGCCTTCAATTAGTCCTTTGGCTTGTTCTTTAAAAGCAATACGTAATTCATCAAAAGAAATATTTCTATAGCCAGGATCATTTACATCAGGCGACATGGAAGCTAATTTAGTAGTTGGACCAATTGAACCTGCTACAAAACGAGGTTTTTCGGGTGTTTTTTTTGTGAATTCTTCAGCCACTTCTTTGGCAATTTTAGCACAAGCGTAATTGATGTCGTAAACTGCATCCTGCAATTGGTAATCTTCTTGGGCGACAGAAGTACTTCCAAAAGAGTTGGTTTCTATAATATCTGCACCAACTTCTAAGTATTTTCTATGAATTTCTTTAATTATTTCGGGTTTAGTGATGGAAAGAATATCATTATTTCCTTTTAAAGAACATGAGTGATTCCTAAATCGTTCGCCTCTAAAATCTTCTTCGGATAGCTTGTATTGTTGAATCATAGTACCCATTGCACCATCCAATATTAAAATTCTTTTTTTGAGTTCGTCTTTAATGTTTGCCATTTGTATGTTTTATTTCATTCTGAACGATATTTTACCGAAAACTTGTTTTCGCATAAAATGACGTGAAGAATCTGTTTTTTTATTTTAAAATTATTTTTTTTACAACTACAGATTATTAATATCATTTTTATTGTTTTTTGTTGGTATTAATGCTACTCGTGGTCTTCACTTCGTTTTTCTATCCCGATACTCATCGGAATGAAAAACATTGTTCAGAATGACACAAAACAAAAAAACCCTCATACTGTAATAAGTAGAAGGGTTCAAAAACACTTTTTATTTTTCTACTTATCTTTTCCCGATTTATCGGGATAGGAGTTGGCACCGATTTTCCAATTCCTTCCCTATAGCTATCGGGAAGGAACTTATAGTTGGTTGCCAAGGTTTCATAGGGCCTATTCCCTCCACCTTTCTTGATAATATTATTGTAATAACTTTTAAAGCACAAACTTAATTAAGTTTTTGGTATAAATTAAAAATCTAAAAAAAATAACTTTTCAGCAAAGCAACCTCAAGTAGTTTTTCAACGTCATTGTTATCATGAACGACTAAACGTAGTTTTCATGTTACCTTTTTCTTATCAAATTCCCTCTAAAATCGAAAGAATTTAGAGGGTTTTTGGTTTATATACTCAATACACATAGGTTTAATATGAATATTTTAAGAGCAAAAAACAAAAACTTTTATGCTTATCCGTTTGCTTACCTAAATAAGTTCCAATGGTTTGAAAATCAATTTGATTTCCCCAAACCCTAAAGGGAGCAAATTGATTTTTTTCACACCCTTTAGGGATGGGGTAAATGAAAGAAATCAATTACCAAAATAAGCAAACAAACGGATAAGCATAAAAACTTTAATAGTAATTTTACACAATAAAAATTAAATCGGTTAGTTTAGCAATTTATGTTTTCTAAAGTGAGTAAATCATTATTAATTATACTAAGTATTTTTCTTCATTTAGGAAATGGATTTGCTCAAGACATTCCTATTGGAACTTGGCGTGATCATTTACCTTATGCTGATGCTATTTCTGTAACTCAAGGAAATAATATTATTTATTGTGCTACTAACTCTGCTATTTTTACTTTTAACAAAACTGACAATAGCATTGAAAGGCTTAATTTAGTAAACGGATTGTCTGACATTAATCCCAATAAAATTAAATTCAATCCTTATAATAGCAAAGTAATTATTGCTTATAAAAACGGAAATATTGATGTGCTCGATGCCAATAAAAAAATTACCAACATTCCTTTTATCTTGTCAAGTAGTGTTGTTGGTAGTAAAAAAATTAACCACATTTTCATTAAAAATCAATTTGCTTATCTCTCAACAGATTTTGGGATTGTTGTTTTAAATACAGACAAATTAGAAATTACGGATACTTACTTTTATGGAGCATTGGGGTCGGAAATGATTACAAACAGTGTAACCATGGACGCTCAAAATATTTATGCTGCTTCTACTCAAGGTATTTATTTTGCAAGTTTAAACAGCAACAATTTAGCTGATTTCAATAATTGGTCACTACTTACTGATTTAGGTTCTTTAAATTACAGTAGCATTGTATTTTTCTCTAACCTGCTCATCGCTTCTTCAAACAGTACTGCCTCATTGGGTGATTCCATTTATTTCAATTTAAACGGAGTGTGGCAACTTGTAACTCCTATTGGTGATGACATAGAAAATATAGAAGTTCTATCTGGAAACAGGTTGGTTGTAAACAAATTATATAGTACTGAAATTTTTGATGAAAACCTTGTTTTGTTACAACAGTTATATACGTATAATGGGTCAATTCCAATCGTTAGTAATGAAGTTGTTTTAGACAATGAAAATATACTTTGGTTTGCTGACAATTTTAAAGGATTGGTAAAATTTTCGACAAGCAACAGTCCTTCATTTATTGCTCCTGATGGTCCCTCAACGTCTAGTTCCTTTGCACTTGATATGATTGGAGATGATTTATGGATGGTTTCGGGTGGTTATGCCCAACAAATCAATCAAAACAACCTCAACCATAGAAAGAATGGTTCGTGGAGTAAGTTTCCTACATTCATAAACAACCCTTTAGGTGGTGTTTTGGCAGGTTTGGTTAAAGTTGCTATAAATCCAAAAAATACTTCTCAAGTGTTTGTAGGTTCGTGGTCGGCAGGGTTAATAGAATACAATAATGACAACTTAGTTCAGGTATATAATGCTCAAAACTCACCATTAGATAGTGTGTTTTTTGGACCGACACAAGTAGGTACAGTTAATTTTGATGAACAGGGAAATCTTTGGGTTACCAGCTCTTTTCCCAACAACAACAAAGCATTGCATGTAAAAAAAACTGATAACACTTGGTTTAGTTACGAATTGTCAGGTTTTACAAGTGCTTCTAATTTCTTCACTAAAGCAATTATTGATAGAAATGGTTACAAGTGGTTTCTTGATCTTTCTGAAGGTGTCCTTTTTGTTTTTGATGACAATAAAACGATAACCGATTTATCTGATGATAGGATTGTGAAGCTTTCAAGCCTTGTAAATACACAATCTGCTACTGCTGCAAATATTTTAAGCCTTGCCGAAGATAAAGATGGGGAAATTTGGGTTGGTTCTGACAAAGGAGTTTTTGTTTTTTTCTCTACCACAGGATTGTTTAACGGAGAATCCATTGGAGTTCACCTTTTTATTGAGCAAGATGGAAATGTGGAAATATTGTTAGGAACAGAAGTAGTTACAGTCGTAAAAATTGATGGAGCCAACCGTAAATGGTTTGGAACGCAAAACTCGGGAGCTTTTTTGATGGATGAAAATGGAACAAAAGAAATTTTACACTTTACCAAAGAAAATAGCCCACTTTTTTCAAACAACATTTTAGATATTGCCATAAACGATATTACAGGAGAAGTTTTTTTTGCCACCGACAAAGGATTGGTTTCCTACAAAGGAACTGCCACCGACCCACTCGATGATTATAAGCTCTTTATTTATCCCAACCCAGTAAAACCCGATTTTAATGGAACAATTGCCATAAGAGGATTGGTAGAAAAATCAAATGTAAAAATTACCGATATTAATGGGAATCTTGTTTATGAAACAACTTCATTAGGCGGTCAAGCCATTTGGGATGGAAAAACAATTGAAGGGGAAAAAGTTACCTCTGGTGTTTACATGGTTTTTGTGAATAGTGAGGATGGAAATAAGAAAAAAACAGGGAAAATTTTGTTCTTAAATTAGAAATTAAAAATTTTAGTAACCAAACAACTGTAAACTAAATGCTCCACACTACAAAAGGAATAGTTATTCATCAATTTAAGTATGGTGAAAAAAGTGTGATAGCTAAAATTTATACCGAAAAATTTGGATTACAATCCTACATTATTAATGGGGTAAGAAGTAAAAAATCAACCAATAAATTTGCTTATTTACAACCTTTATCGTTAGTTGAAATTAATGCCTATCACAAAGAAAACAAAGGATTGCAGCATCTAAAAAGCATAAAACTTGATGTTCCTTTTCAATACATTCCGTTTGATGTTTATAAAGGGAGTATTGCTTTTTTTGTTGCAGAGGTAATTTATAAAACGATAAAAGAAGAAGAAGCTAACAGTGCCTTATTTAATTTTTTGTACAACAGTGTTCAGGTATTGGATACAACAACAAAGAATCATGCTAATTTTCATGTTTATTTTTTAACGCTGTTTGCAAAATATTTAGGATTTCCACCACAAAGCACTGCTGTTGAAACCACCAAAACAGTATATTTCGATTTGCAAGAAGGTATGTTTTGCCTCATTAAACCATTTCATCAAGCATATTTAGAAACGGAAGCCTCCTTAGTGTTATCAACTATTCTTCAAACCCATTACTATGAAATTGAGACCAAAATTATTAGTGGAAAATTAAGGACAACATTGCTACAAGGCTTACTGGATTACTATAAAATTCATGCTGTAAATTTCGACACGCTAAAAACCAAAGAAGTGTTGGAGGAATTGTTTGTTTAAAAAGTTGGAACTACAGGATTAAGAGTGAAGTTCTTTTATAAAAACAAATATACTCTTAAACACAAGTTGACATAAAAAATCACTACATACATACTAATGTGGCTAAGGGTCTATAATGGAATAAACTATACATTTAGCCTTGCTCTTTTGCTCGTTAATTGCGTTGAAAATACTCGCCATAGCGTTGCTATGTCTGTGTTTTTCGTCTTATTAGCAAACAAAATAACTTCGCCTATTCTGTACACTTTATTTCATTACAGACCCTAAAGCCAAATGAGTTGATTACGATTTATTACCCAGACCTTAAGGTCTGGGTAATAAAAACCAAATAACAAAAGGGCTTTAGCCACATTATATTATTGCCTTTGTTTGTGTCATCACAAACAAAAAAATCGTTTGTGATGACACAAACGATGGCACAGAATATTCACTCTAAATCCTGTAATACCCAAAAATCTTTTGCAAAATTTATAAAATAAAGTTCTTCAGGATTTTGAAATTTATAGTTTCTGCTCATGTTAGTAAATGTATTAATTTTTTATTTACCACAAGCGGGACGCTTACGGCAGCGGGCTAAATTACAATTTATTTTAATTTGTATCTCATTTTATCCCCATTGTCCTTAGGCTAAAGTTAAGGTATGAGTTCCCAACACTCTTTGCTTACTTCAAGGGTTAAACTTAAATAATTTTGATTAAATCGTGAGTTTATAGTATATTTGCACTGTTAATAAAATCTAAATTCATTATTTATGAGCTTCGCAAAAAGATTAAAAAAAGCTAGAATTGAGAAAGGTCTTTCTCAAACTGAACTAGGTAAATTGGCTGGCGTTCATTATACCCAAATTGGAAGATATGAGAATAAAGGAGCTCAGCCTTCTGCTGATATTCTTTCTAAAATTGCTAATATTCTTGAGGTTTCTTCTGATTTCTTAACTAATGGCACTAAAGATGATTTGGCTAACAGTACGCTTTCTGATAAAATACTACTAAATCAATTTAAAGCTATTGAAGCGTTGAGTCCTAATGATAAAAATGTTATCAAAACGCTTATTGATGCTTTTATTACTAAAAAACAAATTCAACAACTAGCTTCTTAATTTTATGAAATAAATTCTTTAAATAAAAAATCATGTACACAACGTATCATTTAACATCGGCACAAGAGATAAGTTCTGATATTTTAGACGCTATTAAAGCCACTTTTAAATCTAAACCTATTACTATTATTGTGGAAGAAGACATAGAGGATTTTGAATTGACCACCGAAATGAAAATCGTTTTAGATGAACGCTTACAGGAAGATGAAAAAACATACCTGACCAGTGATGATTCTATAAAACAACTCAATAAAAAATATGGCTTATAAAATTATCGTTTCACCAAGAGCTCAAAAAGAAATTGAAAATGCTATTGATTACTACTCCTTGTATAGTTCCAATGCTCCAAAAAGTTTTATAAAGCTACTAAAAGATACCTATTATTCGTTAGAAAAAAATCCATTTTTTAGCGTTCGGCACAAAAATATCCGTGCGTTAAAAATTAATAAATTCCCATATTCGCTTTATTTTACTGTCAATGAAACTCAACATAAGGTTCGTGTGCTTTCTTGCTTTCACAATAAAAAACACCCTAATAAAAGACCCAAACATTAGTTTAGTTGTACCTACAAAACAGCAATTCAGAACTAACAACTTGATTTAGCGTTAATTTCGAATATTCGAACTGAAAAATTGTATTTTACTCGTGTAGGTTGCAGCGGGCGTTATTAATTTACAAAATCTATTATAACTTTTTTTCTTTCTCTAAAATTCTCATCTTCAAAATTCTCCCACTCCATAACAACATTGTTCAGTAATTGAATAACTTTTTTTTTCAATTCAACAGGTTGCAGGATGCCATTAATATTTTTACGCTTACGCAAAATCTAAAATTACAAGTTGCTTTTTAGTTCTCATTTGGCAAGCTGCGTGGGGATTGAAATAAATAATTACATCTCACGTAATTACCTATTCTATCAGCATCCTTAAACTCCTCAAATAAAAATTTCATGCGATAATTTGATTCTATTTCATTACAAATATCATAATAATGAGCGTATTTCAAATTAGTACTTCTTCCAATGTGGACACTATGTATTTCTCCAAGAGAATCAACTTTAAAAATAAATGCCACTTTTAAAGGAATACTTACATTTTCATAATAAGAAGAAGATATAATGGAATCTACAACATTGTAAAGTTCTTCAGCATTATCTACAATGCGAAAAAACTCTTTTCTTTGCTGACCAAAAAGATTAGATTGAAAAAAGACTGTAACAATAAATATTAATAGGGTAGATTTAATTGAGATTATTGCCATAACTTATTAATTTTCGTAGTAATCGCCATTTGGTAGTCTAGGTCCTGTGAGATTTTCTGCATTAGCCTCTCTTATAACTTTCTTCAATGCTTGAGCACCAGATCCTGAATTTGGTTGAATATAACCATAAGGTGCCTTAGCCCCCTCTTGGACTTCACGTTTTTTATAAAAGTCAATCCGTGCATCTACAGCTTTGTTAAAGTCAACATCAAATTCTTCTGTTAAAACACCTTCATCAAATATGTAATTATCATCATAATAACTATTATTTTTGCTAATCCCTTGATCCCAAGAAGAATAATTTAAGCTTAACCCTGTTCCCACAGTCGATGCAATATTTGATGAAACTAAGTCGCCTTCGGTTTCACGTACTGACATATCCTTTGGACTATAAATTCCTAAATCTGATTGGTATGCATGGAACATCTCCTGTGCCAATGCTTCAATATTGTTAACCGAATATATTTCCCTAGTTGTCGTATTATAAGAGCCACTTCCTCCTTCACCTGCACCAGCCTTAATATAGTAAATCGTTTCAGAATTTTCTAATCTAGAGTAATAAGCTTGGAATAATTTATTTGAACTTAAGACTTCGATTTTTGCCTGATACGATTGTTTTTCAGATTCTGACAGATTACTTAAATCAAAAACTCTACCATCTAACTCAACGAACCATATTGGACTATTTGCTGTAAACGAATATGGGGAAAGATTCGTATATTTAGCTGCAGCAGGATCCAAACTAAACCATCTTCCCAACCTACTGTCATACATCCTTGCCCCAAAGTCGTAGCTACTTCCAGTAATACCCTTTACTTCATCATCTTTTTCCATCCCATTAAAAGAGTATCGGTACTGATTTCCACTAGTAAAACTCCGTCCAGGCATAATTGAACCAAAAGGATAATAATTGTTATAACTTATCATTGGTTCATGGTAATCATTCTTTCACAAATTTGATGTTTCGTGAGCCTGATGG
Source organism: Vicingaceae bacterium (assembly GCA_019429185.1). Lineage (GTDB taxonomy): Bacteria > Bacteroidota > Bacteroidia > Flavobacteriales_E > Vicingaceae > BRH-c54. Next base: position 13,478 of record JAHYJH010000037.1, on the reverse strand, counting down.
AGATGTTAATTGCAAAAAGTAAATCCCTGTTGCCAAGCCACTTGCATCTATAATTTGCTTGTTGGTTGAGCTGGTCGTAGGTGTAGTTATAACTTTACCTGTAACATCGGTTATGGTTAATGTTGTTAGCTCATTTTCTGTTAATCCATTTACAATTAATTGTTTGTTAACTGGATTAGGATAAATTGAAACTGTGTTTAATTCATTTTCATTTATCCCAACAGTTTGTGTAACACTAATATCATCAATAGCTAAATCACTTTCCCAGTTTGAACCCGTAACACCTCTAAATCTGATATTAATTACATTTCCTACATAGGCATTTAGAGATGCAGTTGCTGTGAACCAATTAACTCCTTTGTTTCCAACTAAAGGCGAAATTAAATTCACATTCCAAGTGCCATTTGCATAAACATCAACAAACAAAGCTCCCATAGTTGCTCCATTCATGTTGTAAGCAAAATTTAATACTGGATTGTTTGTTCCTGTTAAATCAATACATGGCGATAATAATATGGCTTCTTTACTTGAACAAACAGGCGACCCTGATGGTTCTAAATAAAGATATTTACCTGCTGAAGTGCCTGGATTAAAATCCATAGTTGGTCCTGTTCCAGCAGAAGGTGTTCCTCCATTATCTGTTCTCCAATCAATGTCATCATCAATTCCGTTTGTTAAATTCGTGAAATCATTGTTCATCGCACAAATTTCTGCTTCGCAATTGGACGAAGTGCCACAAAGACTGAAAGTTTCAAAATTTTCTACCCAAGGTAATGTTTTCGGTGCTGAAGTATTGTAATTAAATTGAGAAATTAATGTATCGTTGAATGAGTTTCCATCACCAACCATGCTTGTCCAAACAAGTAAATTATTAGTTCCAGAAACTGGTGTTGGTTGTGTTGCAAAAACATGATTAACAGATGCTCCTGGTGCTAATGGTCCTGCTATGTTTTCTGTTACTGTTGTTCCTCCATTTAATGTATAATTTACGGGGATGTTGGTGAGTGTGTTTAATCCATCATTCATCACATTCATAGCTACATTTACAGTAGCAACCATACAACTCATAATGGATGAGTTGTTTTGCGGAGATGCATTTGAAAGATTAACATCAATTGGTATTGGACAGTTAAAAGTGCTAGGCAATCGTTGAATGGCTATGGCTCTTTCTCCTCTTGCATTATCAGGTCCTAATGAACGAACACTTAACCAAACGGTATCAATAGCTTGAGCTAAAAGTGTAATATTAGTTGTAGCAGTTGTTCCAACAGAATCCATATATTTAACTCCTAACATGGAAACTTCATAGCCTGTTGCTCCTGTAACTGTATTCCATGAAAAATTAAGTGAATCGGGACAAGACCAATTTACTTGCAAATTAGTTGGTGTGCCTATAATTGAAAATACTTGGTCGGATTCATCATTATATACTCCTCTGGTAACTCGCACTTTAGTTAATCCAGAAAGCTGATTAGGAACATTCCAGCTCAAATAGCGTTGAGCTCCATTTACATTCATGTTAATTGGCAACCAACTCACGCCATTATTAATGGAATATTCTACTGCAAAATTACCTGTATTGCCAAAGGCATCCCAACGGATAGTTTCAATAGTTCCTGGTGCAAATCCTTCTCCTCCAATCGGGTAAGTAAGTGTTATGTCATTTGATACAAATTCATAAATAACAAAATATTCTTGAGGTCCTTGAGGAATGGCAAAACCATTTACATTTACCGTATAATTTCCTGCTGTTGGATTATCAATGGTAACTTGTTCCATGTTGTTTAGGTTGTCAATTCCTCTTACTGCTGCATTGTTCAAACTTGTTGCATTTGGTGTTGGGTCTAAAACCCAAGGATTAAAAGTTGTAGAACTTGGGTCAACAACCTGCATATTAAGGTTATTTACAAGAGCCACAGAAGCTCCTGCAAGGGCTTCATAATCGGTCCAATAAACCATAATTCGAACTTGAGCAGTGTTTGCAGGAACAGCAATTACATGCGAATTGTTACCTCCTTGAGCAATTGTTGAAGATAAATATTGATCATTATTCATTACCTCATAAGCTCTTCGTGCATTAATTCTTCCCCAACCGTATTTGTAATCAGGACCTGCATTTCCAACTTCATCACAAGTGTTTAATACGATTCCTTTCATTAATCCCGAAAGTGGATTATTTCCTAAGTGCGTTGCTTTATAAGCATGATATAATTGTGTAAAAACACCTGCAACACCCGGACAAGCCATTGATGTTCCACTTATTGTTTGATAATCATTCACATCCATTGTTGAAAAAACATTTGTTCCCACAGCACACACATCTGGTTTAATTCTTCCATCTTCAGCTGGACCTCTACTGCTAGAACCAGCCAACACATCTGTATAACTAAGATTACCAACAGTAACTACATTTTTACCTACTTTGTGTCCTCCAGTAATGTTTCCCCATCCTGCTCCAGCACCGTAGCTACAATCTGATGCACCAGAATTTCCTGCTGAAAAAACATGAATTAATGATGGCAATTGACGTATTTGTTGGTCTAATTGACGAGCTAATGAAGTATATCCTGCATTACATCCATTACTATAACTTTTAGATGTAATAACAACATCTTCATTATTATATAAATTGGGAACAAGGTTATAATTTGAATTATTAGAACCATAGACTAATAAATCTGCCCCTGAAGCCATTCCTCTTCCTCTAGGATTTAAGTTCCCTGCACTCATTATCGTTCCTGAAGTATGGTCGCCATGGTTTCCACTATTTGTGGTAACCCTTAAATCAATTCTGCCAGTATAATCAATGTGAGGTCCAATAATACCATCATCTTGCAGCATCACTGTCATTCCTGTTCCGTCAAATTTTATTCCTCCTGCATATTCAGTTGATATGGTGTTGCTTCTACTGTTGGTTCGTGAACGAAAATTTTCTGGCTGACCAGGTTCATCTATTTGTTCAAAATAATAAAATTCGGGCTGTGCATAAACTTCTTCTAATTGAGATAAATTTATTCTGAAATTAATGATTTGAACATCATTGCTTACTAAAATTGTTGCTCCTAATTTCCTAAGTTTATTTTCCGCCTGAATTTTTGAAATAGTAGAAAAATACATGGTGTTTAATTCTATTTGATCAAATCCAAACAAGGTCCAATGTGGATAGTTTTTTTCTTTTAACTGACGAGTTAATTTGAAATCAATAGCAATTGGAGAAACACTAATTACATTGTATTGTTTCAATACATTCAAATTTGTATTTTCAGTAATTGATGCATAAAAAGCATAATCAGGCATATAATCTAACAAGGTAATTCCAGCATTTATAAGGCTTTCTTTTTGAGATGATGTTGGAATTTCACTAAATTGTATAATTCTAAAATAGCTTCCATTTATCAATTCATTTGGAGAAAATTTTAGTTCTCCAAGTTGATTACTATTTAACTCAGGAACAACTTTACCCGATTTAAAATGAAGTGATTTTGCTTCTTGAGCATTCATATTGCTGAAAGAAAAAAGAGCAATAGCAATAAGTAAAAGATTAAAACAGTTAATTTTCTTCATGGGTTTAAAATTTAGTTTGTGTTTAAGTTGATAAATATATGAATTTCTTTGTTTTCTTTTTTAAAAAATTTAACCGAATTATTATTATTCTTTGTATCCTAAATTTATATCATTGCTAATCGTATAAAAAAACTACTCAGCAAGCCGCTTATGTTACTCCTATACAACTAATTTTTAATTTACTTATTATCAATATTTTAAAAATATTTATGTAGGAAATTTAAAGGCTCACGCACACCCTTAATCCCTAAAGGGAGCCTACACACGTGGTAGTGTTGGCACTTTCCGCCTCAGGCGGATTCAGGGGTAGCGGTGGGGGTAAATCCTTAATTTTCTTAACGTCTCCTATGTAATTAATTTTATTCCAAAGTTATCTGTTTTGAGGTTGGAATTTCTCCATTCCCACTAACTACTCAGCAACCCACTTATTAAATTGTTACAAGTTTTCAACAAAGGGCTTCCTTTTTTTTTAATTCAACTACTTTTGAACAGAATTTTAATTAAACCTCAAAAAAAATAAAGAAAATGCCTTCAATTATCGAATTAGAAAAAATTTCATCTCAAGTTAGAAGAGATATTGTACGTATGGTTCATGCTGTAAACTCAGGTCATCCTGGTGGTTCATTAGGCTGTACCGATTATTTGGTTGCCCTTTATTTTGAAGTGATGCACCACACTCCAACACCGTTTGACATGGATGGTAAAAATCAGGATATTTTCTTTTTATCTAATGGACATATTTCTCCTTTGTTTTATAGTGTACTCGCTCGTTCGGGTTATTTTGATGTGAAAGAATTAAGCACATTTAGAAAACTAAATACCCGTTTGCAAGGACATCCAACCACCCACGAAGGATTGGAAGGAATTAGAATAGCGAGTGGCTCGTTAGGTCAAGGGCTATCAAATGCTATTGGTACAGCACTCACAAAAAAATTAAACAACGATAAAAGCATTGTTTTTTCGTTGCATGGCGATGGCGAGTTGCAAGAAGGACAAATTTGGGAAGCTGCCATGTATGCCGCTCACAACAAAGTTGATAACATCATTGCTTGTGTTGATGCTAACGGACAACAAATTGATGGAAGCACGGATGAAGTAATGAGTTTGGGAAATTTAAAAGCTAAATGGCAAGCTTTTGGTTGGGATGTGTTGGAAATGAACGGAAACAAAATGCAAGAAATAATTACCACACTTAAAGAGGCAAAAGCACACCTTGGAAAGCAAAAACCTGTTATTATTATTATGAAAACCGAAATGGGACAAGGCGTAGATTTTATGATGGGAAGCCACAAATGGCACGGAGTTGCCCCCAATGACGAACAATTAGCAACCGCTTTAGGTCAGTTAGAAGAAACACTTGGGGATTATTAGTGTACTGATTTAAAACAACAGTATTCAGTCTTCAGTCTTCAGTCCTCAATCTTCAATCTTCAAAAAGCAAAAACAAAAACAAAAAAAGCAAAAAATGAGTACTTTTAAAGAATTAACGGTTTATAAGAAGGCTTTTCAACTTGCAATGGAAGTTTTTGAAATTTCTAAAAAATTTCCAGATGTAGAAAAATATGCTTTAACCGATCAAATTAGAAGGTGCTCTCGTTCTGTTTGTGCAAATTTAGCAGAAGGATATAGAAAACGTCAATACCCAGCCCATTTTGTATCAAAAATATCAGATTCAGATATGGAAAATTCAGAAACACAAGTTTGGCTCGATTTTGCTTTAGCTTGCAATTACATTGAAACAGAAATTTATAATGATAAAACAAATAAAACCATTGAGATAGGTAAACTTTTAAATCACATGATTAATAACCCTAATAAATATAAATAATCAACTATTACAATTGAATACTAAATACTGTGAATTGTAGACTGTTGACTGAAGACTGAAGACTGAAGACTAAAATAATGCTTAAACAAACCAAACATATCCTCACTTTAACGCTATTACTAACATTAGCACTAACCTCTTACGCTCAAAACCAACCAAAAACAAGGATTTTATTTGTGTTAGATGCTTCTCAAAGTATGTTGGGGCAATGGAGTGGAGAGCAAAAAATGGTAGTAGCAACCCGTTTGTTAAGCAATTTAATGGATAGTTTAAAAAAAGTAGAGCATTTAGAAGTTGCTTTACGTATTTATGGACATCAATATTCTGTAGCAACAGGCAATAGAAGTTGTGAAGATTCTAAATTAGAAGTTCCTTTTAAATCCAACAATTATGAAGCAATAAAAACAAAGCTAAAACAAATTTATCCAATTGGTACTACGCCTATTGCCTACTCCTTAGAACAAACCAAAAACGACTTTCCGCCCTGTAATAATTGCCGAAACATCATTATTTTAATTACTGATGGCAAAGAAGAATGTAATGGAGATCCTTGTGCGGTTGCTCTTGCACTGCAAAAAAATGGTGTAACCTTAAAACCCTTTGTAATAGGCATGGGATTGGATTTAGAAATTGCCAATGCTTTTCAATGTGTTGGTACTTTTTATGAAACCAAAGACCAAGCTTCTTTTGAAAATGTGTTAAATATTGTTATTTCTCAAGCAATGAACAACACCACCGTTCAGGTTAATTTATTAGATGCAAATGGGCTTCCAACCGAAACCGATGTAAACATGACTTTTTACAACAGTTTTTCAAAAAAAATAGAATATAACTTCATACATACCATGAATTACAGAGGAAACCCCGATACTATTCCAATTGACCCTGCGTTAAAGTACGATTTGGTAGTGCATACGTTGCCACCTGTTCACAAAGAAGATATAACGATAATTCCGGGCAAGCATAATATAATAGCGTTAGATGCACCTCAAGGATTTCTAAAATTAGAAATGAATGGACTCAACGAATACAAAGATTTGAAATGTATTGTTCGGAAAAAAGGCGAACTAAACACGTTTCATGTTCAGGATTTTGCTAAAATTACCAAATACATCACAGGCGATTATGATTTAGAAATTCTAACACTTCCAAGAACGTATATTAGCAATGTAAACATTAAACAAAGTCATACAACAAAAGTTTTTTTACCCGAACCTGGTTTAGGCATTTTCTTTTTACCAAGCAATGGCGTAGCGAGTATTTTTGAAGAAAAAAACAATAAACTGGAGTTAGTTTACACGTTTTCAACAAACAGCTCAAGAGAAACTATTGTTTTACAACCTGGAAATTACCGCATTGTGCAGCGAGGAGCTAACTTAAAGCAAGTTATTTATACCAAAGAAAAAGCATTTAAAATAACATCTGGTTTATCTACACAAGTGAGGTTTTAATGGATAATTTCCCTAAAATAACTACAAAACGATTAATTCTAAGACCTTTAGAAGAAAATGATATTTCAACTATTTTGGAATTGATGAAAGACAAAGCCATTTCTGATGTTACGCTAAACATTCCTTATCCTTACACAGAAAATGATGCTCACTTTTGGATGAATATGGCTCATAAAGGATTTGAAAACAAAAATCAATATATTTTTGGGATAGAAGATGCTGCAACCAACAAGTTTATTGGCGGAATAGATGTAGCAATAGAACCTAAATTTGACAGGGCAGAAATTGGCTATTGGATAGGAAAATCCTATTGGAACAAAGGATTTTGCAGCGAAGCATTAGCCGCAATTATAAACTTTAGTTTTGAAGAACTCAACCTCAACAAAATTTTTGGTGTACATATTTTTGAAAATCCTGCATCGGGAAAAGTGATGCAAAAATGTGGCATGCAAAAAGAAGGCGAATTAATTGAACACATAAAAAAAGGAGATAACTATTACAGCTATGTGCAGTATGGAATTACAAAAAATTTATGGAAAAGTTATAAATAATGTCTTTCTGTAAAACTAAGTGCAACGAATAAAACGTAAATTTGATGCATTAAATAAATACAACGAAAAAGATATGTATTCGCTGAAAATAAATAATAAATTATTAAAAATATTAGTACTCTTGTTTTAAGAGAATCTCTTAACCAACTTTAATCACCATGAAAAAATACACTTACACAGAAAAAAAAGATACTCGTTCAGGTTTTGGCGATGGTTTAACAGAATTAGGTAGAGAAAACCCTAATGTTGTAGCACTTTGTGCTGATTTAACAGGTTCTTTAAAAATGAATCAGTTTGAAAAAGAAAATCCCGAACGGTTTTTTCAAGTAGGTATTGCCGAAGCAAACATGATAGGAATTGCTGCTGGCATGACTATAGGCGGTAAAATTCCTTTTACAGGAACTTTTGCAAACTTTTCTACAGGTAGAGTTTACGATCAAATTCGTCAGGCAGTAGCTTACTCTGGTAAAAATGTAAAAATTTGTGCTTCACATGCAGGGCTTACCTTAGGCGAAGATGGGGCTACACACCAAATTTTAGAAGACATTGGGTTGATGAAAATGTTACCTGGAATGACAGTTATTAATCCTTGCGATTACAACCAAACCAAACAAGCTACAAAAGCCATTGCTAATCACGTTGGTCCTGTTTATTTGCGTTTTGGAAGACCTGCTGTTCCTGTATTTATGAATGAAGAATTTGTAATTGGAAAAGCCATTGTATTGAATGAAGGAACAGATGTAAGTATTTTTGCTACAGGTCATTTAGTTTGGGAAGCCATTCAAGCATGCGAAATATTGGAACAAAAAGGAATTAGTGCTGAAATCATTAACATCCACACCATAAAACCTTTGGATGATGAAGCAATTCTAAAATCAGCCAACAAAACTAAATGTATAGTAACTGCCGAAGAACACATGATTAATGGCGGTTTAGGAGATAGTATTGCTCAACTCATTTCAAGAAATAGCCCAATGCCAATTGAATATGTTGGTGTTGATGATACCTTTGGAGAAAGCGGAACACCAGCTCAACTCATGGAAAAATATAACCTAAATGCCGAAGCTATTGTTGCTGCTGTTGAAAAAGTGATAAAAAGAAAGTAAATTAATGTAACAATATAACAATTTGAAAATGTAACAATTAACCAATGACTTTCTAAACTCCTAAACTAACCCCAAACCTTAAACTACAAACTTGACAACCGAAATAAACAAATGCATCGAAATTCTAAAAAATGGAGGAATTATCCTCTATCCTACTGATACCGTTTGGGGAATTGGCTGTGACGCAACCAATGCTGTAGCAGTTGACAAAATATTTCAACTAAAACAACGAACAGCATCCAAAAGTTTAATTGTGTTGGTTGCCAATGAAGGAATGTTGCAAAATCATGTAGTTGATGTTCCTGAATTAGCTTGGGATATAATAGATATAGCAACTTCTCCCACAACTATAATTTATCCAAAAGGAAAAAATTTAGCAAAAAATGTGTTAGCACAAGATGGAAGTATCGCCATAAGATTGATAAAAGATAACTTTTGCACTCAATTGTTACAAAAATTCCGAAAACCCATTGTTTCTACTTCTGCTAATATGAGTGAAACGCCTACTCCTCTTTCTTTTTCATCCATTTCAACAGCTTTAAAAGATAGTGTTGATTATGTTGTAAATCCTCAATTTGACAACGGAACACACAAACCTTCTGCTTTACTTAAAATTGGTATGGGTGGTGAAATTGAAGTAATTAGAAAATAAGTTACGTTTTTATATTTTTATCAAAAAAAGTTATAAATTGCATCTTATTTCATCAGCTATAATTTTATAAATGGATAATAATCAGCAGATAATAAATAAGTTAATCGAAAAACTTGAATTACTTTTCAAGAAACACGAACAACTATATAAAGAAATTCTTGCCTTAAACGAAGAAATTAGTTCGCTAAAAAAAGATGGATTTTCAAGTGAAAAAATTGATGAAAAAATTATTCAGCCCATTCCAGAAATTGAAATTCCAGCTATTCCACTTCCTGAAAAAGAAAAAGATACTGAATTTCAGGATTATTTAGCAACAACACAAGCACAGATAAAATCAGCACCAAAAACAAAAAAGAAATCAAACATCGAAAAATTTATTGGTGAAAATCTTATCAATAAAATTGGAATTATCATTACTGTAATTGGTGTTGCCATTGGAGCAAAATATTCCATAGAAAATGAATTAGTAAGCCCATTAACAAGAATTATTTTAGGCTATTTAACTGGAATTGGATTAATGGGATTTGGTATTAAACTAAAAAAGAATTATTCCAATTATAGTGCTGTATTGGTTAGTGGTGCTATTGCCATTATGTACTTTATCACCTTTGCTGCTTATAGTTTTTATGGATTGTTTCCTCAACTACTCGCATTTGCATTAATGGTTGTATTTACCATTTTTGCAGTTATTGCCGCCCTCAATTACAATCAACAAGTAATTGCTCATATTGGTTTGGTTGGAGCTTACGCTGTTCCGTTTCTGTTGAGTGATGGTTCAGGAAAAGTGCTTATTCTTTTTTCTTACATGGCAATTATCAATATAGGAATATTGATTATTTCGTTTAAAAAATATTGGAAATCTATTTTTTATTCGTCCTTCAGTTTTACGTGGCTTATTTTTCTTTCATGGTATGGTTTAAAGTATGAATTAACCGAACACTTTCAGCTTGCTTTATGGTTTTCCGTGTTGTTTTTTGCGATTTTTTACGTTACATTTTTAGCGTTCAAACTCATTAAAAAAGAAAAGTTCTTAGAGTTTGATATTGCTATGTTACTTGCCAATTCGTTTATTTTTTATGGAGTAGGTTATTCAATTTTTGCTGAATATCCTTCGGGAGTTTCATTTTTAGGTGCATTTACTTTAATTAATGCCTTCATCCATTTTTCAGTAAGTACGTTACTTTACAAGTTAAAATTAGCCGACAAAAATTTGTTTTACCTCATCTTAGGTTTAGTGCTTACTTTCATTACCATAGCCATCCCTGTTCAGTTAGATGGAAATTGGGTAACCATGATTTGGTCGGCTGAAGCATTGCTTTTGTTTTGGATAGGAAGAACCAAAAATGTTGCTATTTATGAAAAATTATCCTTTCCACTTATTGCTCTTGCCTTTTTTAGTTTAGTTCACGATTGGGATTTTTATAGAATTTATTATTATTCTGAAAAAAATATAACACCTATTTTTAACATTGCTTTTTTAACCACATGGTTATTTATTGTTTCATTAGTTTTAATCATTTTCATTAACAAAAAATACAACTTAACGAACGAAAATATTTCTCTATTAAAATTGAGCAACCCTGTTTTAATAGCATCAAAAGCCATTTTATTATTTACGTTGTATTACGTGTTTGTGTTAGAAATTAAAGCCTATTGGGATCAACCTTACATTAGTTCCATATCTTTATTTGAAAAAATTGATAATGCTCCTTTCTACGCCAATTTTAATTTTGAGTATTTCAAAGTCATTTGGATAATCAATTTTTCTTTGCTTTTTGTTTTTCTACTTACCCTTATCAATACCTATAAACTTAAAAATAAAACCATAGGAATCACTTCATTAATCCTTAGTGGACTAACTTTAATTGCTTTCATTTTTTCAGGATTGTATTATTTTGGAGAATTAAGAGAAAGCTATTTGTCGCAAGAATTGGCTGCTTTTTATGAAATTGGACTTTCAACCATTTTAATTCGATACGTTTCTTTTGGTTTAGTAATTCTTTTGTTATTAGCTATTTACAAACAAATAAAACAAGCATTTGCAACAAAAATAATTTTTCTATTTTTTGATTTAACACTCCATTTTACCCTACTTTGTGTATTGAGCAACGAACTTATTCAATGGATGGAGTTGATGCATTCCACACAGTCATACAAATTAGGATTAAGCATTTTATGGGGTGTTTATGCTTTGTTCTTAATCATTTTAGGAATTTGGAAACACAAGCAATATTTGCGAATTGCAGCGATTGTTTTATTTGGTATAACGCTTATGAAATTGTTTTTCTACGACATTTCCAACCTCAACACCATAGCCAAAACCATTGTTTTTGTTTCGTTAGGAGTGTTGCTGCTTATCATATCCTTTTTATATACAAAATACAAATCTATAATTTCGCCCGATGATAAAAACTAGCTTTTTACCGCTACTTATACTCTTGTTTTTAGGAAGTAACGTAACTGCTCAATATAGTAATTACAACTATAAAGCTCCTGTTGAAGGAATTGAAAACCAATGGCATCAACTTATTTTACCTAACGAACTGTATGCACACATAAAACCTGATTATGCTGACATTAGAATAATTGGAATTACCGAAAAAAACGATACCATTGAAGCCCCCTACATACTTGAGCTAAATAAAAACATCACCACATTATCGAAAATTGAGTTCAACTAAATTAATACCGTAAAAAACGACAAAGGAAATTACTTTACGTTTGAAATACCTACTCAAAAAACTATTAATCAAATTTTCTTAAATTTTAAATCTAAAAACTACGACCGAAAAATAACATTAGAAGGAAGCAACAATCAAAACGAATGGTTTACTATTTTGGCTGACTATCGCATTGTATCTATCCAAAATGAATTTACCAATTACCAATTCAGTACGCTAAAATTTCCGTCAACCAACTTTACATATTATCGAATATTTGTACCTATTGAGCAAAATATGGAGCTTTTATCTGCATCACTGATGGAAGAAGTTGTTGTGAAAGGAAAAAGTGTTGAATTTAATTTTGTTCAAACACTTACAGAAAATAAAAAAGAAAAAACTACTCAACTATACATCAATCTTACTCAAATTTCACCAGTAAGTTCAATAACTGTAACTGTTTCCGACACTATAGATTATTATAGAAATATAGAAATTTCCTACATTTCGGACAGTGTTAAAACCGAAAAAGGATGGAAATACAATTATGAAACCTTATTTACGGGGACTTTAAGCTCACTCGAAAACAACCAATTAAATTTTAAAAGTACCATTACAAAACAAATTAAACTATCTATAACGAACAACGATAATACACCTTTAACGATTGGAAATATCCGAGTTGAAGGCTACACACACACTTTAACAGCAAGATTTACCGAACCAGCAACCTATTTTTTACTTTATGGAAATGCTTCCGCTCAACATCCTTCCTACGACATCAACTATTTTAAAGAAAACATTCCAACAATACTTTCGTTGCTAACTTTAGGAGAAACAACGGTTGTTCAAAAGGACAATAAACCTAAATCTGCACTGTTTGAAAACCAAGCTTTTTTATGGGGAATCATGGGAATAGTCATTTTAATTTTAGGCTGGTTTTCCTTGAAAATGTTGCATGGAATGAAGCAAGAATAGAAGCTTTTCTTTGTTATTTAGAAAAAGTTAGAACAAGGTAGTGAAACTAATAAGTTAAATGTACTCATGAACTCAGGTTAGATTATTGCTTTTGCAGGTAATCACTGAACTTTCGGAGATGAAAAATGTTGTATAAACCAAGATTTTCAAGCGATTTTAAAATTTTATTGTTTTACAATACATTTAAAATCAAATAAATAAATTAACTCCGAAAGTTTAGGTAATTTATTTAACCAAAGTTCAGTAGTGACTCTCCAAAATCATTTAACCTTTTTTTCACCCCTTTATTAATTGGAAAATAAAACATACTCGCGAATATAGCTCCAAAAAAGAAACCGAAAATTGATAGATCTAAAAACCAAAAAAAGATTAAAAACGCAAACCAACTACCAAAAGAAATAATATATACATTGGTATAATTAGCAAAAATTTCAATTTTAGCAATCTTATCAAATGATTTTAAATTTATCTCAACTGGCAATCTTAATCTTGATTCTCCTCTTATTCTTACAACAAAGTTGATGCTTGTTTTGAATGAAGTTCCATTTTTTATATCATTATGTGTTAAGTTTCACAAGGTTGTTCCTTAAAGTCTTGTTTACTATTACTCTTCAAAAGTAGTATTTTTTCTTTAAACACTGCTGGCTTTTCCTTAAAAATTTTAGGTTCGAGTTCAAACCACTTTTCT
>JAHYJH010000036.1 GCA_019429185.1 Vicingaceae bacterium | reverse complement strand
CACCACCCTAAAAATAAAAAAACAACCTTTTACAAAAAAATCCGTAGTACACAAACTGGAAATTAAAAATTACCAATATGCTTTAAATAAAGGAAGTTCGGGTTAATTAGCTGCAACTTGGGTTAACTCTATTTGAATAGTCTTACGAAGTAACCGAAACATACACAAAACTAAGGGTAATTCCGTTTTCTTGTAAAGTCTTGTTTGCTTACCTTTTATTTTATCTTTGTGTCTTGTGAAAAAATAAATGTGTTACTTATATTAATGTATTTCGATGTAGATTTTGTTGCCATTTTTTATCGCAAAACAAAATCAATTTTACTACTCAATTCATTATTTAAAAATTAAGTTATTAATAATCAATTGTTTAATGTATTAGCTTAATAACATTGACCTTCTATAGGGTTGGGGTGGGCTTATTCTTCCACATAAAATAAATCATCAAAAGGAGAATTTATAGGAGCTCCTAAATTAATAGGAGACGACCATGAATTTGTATTTTCATCCCAAGTACTTTTAAAAATATCATACCCCCCCATACTTCCATGAGCTGTAGAGCTAAAAAAAAGTGTTTTTCCGTCATTTGATAAATAAGGAAAATCTTCATCGCCATTTGTGTTTATGTTTGTTCCTAAATTTATTGGTTCTGTCCACGTATTGTCTGGCAATTTTTTCATCATATAAATATCTTTTCCTGTGTTTTCAGTTTCGCCATAACTAGAAAAATAAATATTAGTTTTTTTGCTATCAAGATACATGGTGGGTTTAAAATTTAGTTTTTTATCAATAGCAGAAGTCATATCATCAGGTGCAACCAAAAATTTTGAATCCAACCCAATAGAGTTGTATATAGTATGAATATTGGGTTTAGAAAAATCTTTTTTATCAAGCACTTCAATTGGCTTGGGATTATTGATTATTTTTTTACCATATAAATTTAAACTTATCTCATTTTCTATGTCGTGTTTAACTATTTCCTCCTGAGATGCCAACGATTTGTATTTTTGATATGCTTTTACCGCTCGCTCAAATCGGTAAGCATAATGATTTGATTTTCCTAATAAATAATATACATCATAAGGAATTGCTTTATTTGTAGCTGCTTTTTCGAGTTTTTCAATAATTTTTTCATAGTCTTTAGAAAAATAAAATAAGCTTTTCCCAAACATATAATTTTGTTTTTCTGATAATTCAATAAGTGGTGTAATTTTTTCAAATTGTTCGGCACATTTTAAATATTGTTTATTGATAAAAAACTGCTCAGCATTATTAATAATCTGTTGTTGTTCAGTACTTGGTTTTGAAAATCGACTTTTTAATTCTGTCTTAACTGGCTCATTTTGAGTTAAATTTTTCTTTTCAAAATCTGCTTTAGTAAATTTATAAACAGGAGCATTTTCAGCCTCTTGTTGTGTAAAATAATTATCAATATTTAGAATTTCAAAATTTCCTTCTTTTTTAATTTTAATATGTTGTTTTAAAGGAAAGTTCTCTGTTTGAAAAGGAATGGTTACAAAAGCAGTGTGTTCACTATACTCGTCAGGCGTTATTTTAAACTCATATTTCACACCAGGGATTAGAGCCATTAAATAATTTCCATTATTCGAGTTTGTATTATAAATTCCTGCAATTTCCTGATTATTAGTATTAATAACTGTTATGGATGCACCAAAATTAGGAACGGAATCGTTGCTCATAAAGTGCCCTTTAATGATGGTTAATGTTAATGGTGGTTGAGGCTGCTTAATTTTGTACAGAAAATGACCTCCTGTTGGGCTTCTTCTATTTGAAATAAAATAAGCGTCTTCATCATTTAAAGCAGGAATATACATAAAATCATCAAAAGGAGAATTAATAGGATAGCCCATATTTTTTGGTTCACTCCATGGTTCTTGTGGCGTTTCTCTGGTTGATTTAAAAATATCATAACCTCCCATTGAATTGTGTCCTTTAGAGGCGAAATAAAGTGTTTTTCCATCTGGAGTTACATAGGCATAATCTTCATCGAAGGGCGTGTTTATTTTATCTCCAAGCGATTTTGGAATACTCCATTTATTACCACCCATTAAAAAGTTAACATACAAATCTTTTCCATTTTTTTCATCCAACCCGTAGCTTGTTTGTATCATTTCATTTTGCTCTGTTTTGAACATGGTTAGTTTTTCTTTCTTTTTTAAATCTATGGGCGAAATAAAAAAAGTAGTTTTTTCAAGTAGTTTTTCATTAATTAATTCTGATGGAAGTGCTTTAATAATCTTATTGTTATTGATAGGTTGCTTATCCAAAACAACCATATCATATTGTTCTTGAGTAAGTTGTTTTCCATTTTGGCAATACTGAATAAATTGATTGATGTTAAGCGTTTCAACTTCTTTTGGTAGTGCTTTGTTTTTAAAGTTGTTAAATGCAATTTCGGCATTTGCAAAATCAGCCCACGAATGATAAATTACTCCAAGGTAATAAAACACATCATAGGGTATGGTTTTATCTTGTTCGGCTTTTTGCAAATAAGGTAATGCCTTTATTTTGTTATGTTCGGTATGATAAAGTGCTATTCCTTTTCTATAGTTATTAAAAGATGATGAAGGATCTAAGGTTAATAATTCTGAATATAAACTTGAAGCTGTATTATAGTCTTTTTTTAAAAATGCTTTTTCAGCCAATTCTGGTTTTTTGTTTTCTATTTCTGCTTGTTTTTTTAGAACCTCATCAATGTTTCCGAAATCTATTTCTTTAAGTTGTCTTCTATCTGTTTCTTCTTCTGATACGTTGGAAATAGACTCATAAAATTCTAGTTTTTCTTCTCGTTCTGTATTTTCGTCATATACAGTTAGCAAAAATAAGGTTGGCTCTTTTTCTTCAACAAACCAATTTGTTAAACTAACTCCAGCTTGAGATTGATTCATTGTTAATAGTACTTTTTGTCTGGATAACTCCCCACTAACTTTAGTACTTGCATAATTCGGAATTTCTACTATTTTTTTTATTGGAGCATATCCATAGGTATTTATAACAAATTCATATTTTACATTTGGAATTAATATAATTAAATAATTTCCTGTTTTAGAATTAGTTCTATAAACCCCCACCAATTCGTCAGTAGAAATATTATAAACAGAAATTTCTGCTTTACGCATTGCAGGAAAATCTTTTACTTCAAAATTACCTCGAATAACAACAGATGAAATACCTGTTTGATTTGTTCGGGCTTTATACATGGTGTAAAAGCCATCTTTTGCTGCTCTATTAGACACAAAAAAATAAGTGTCTTTTTGTGTTGTATCTTTTTCGGAAATTATGAACGCACTAACTGAATTTAATTCAATAAAATAAAAAAGAATTGTAAAAAAATATGGAAATAAAATTTTCATTCATTCAAGATTTTAAAACCCTGAAAGTAGTAATAATTAGATTAATAGAAACAAAAAAAAAAGAAGAGTTTTAAACAATGCTATTTAATATCTTGGCAGCTTGTTCTAAAGTTTCTTCTTTTTTGGCTACACAAAATCGCAGTATTTTTTCATCTATATTTTGGCTGTAAAATACGGAAACAGGAATTGAAGCTATCTTATACTCTTTGGTTAATCTAACGGCAAAGTCAGTATCTTTTTCCTCAGAAATATTTTTGTAACTGAGCAACTGAAAATAAGTTCCTTTTGAGGGCAATATTTCAAATTTTGAGGGCTTAATTAAGTCAACAAAAAAGTCTCTTTTTTGTTGATAAAAACTTGATAGTTGTAAATAATTATTCTCGTTTTTAAGGTATTCGGCAATAGCATATTGTACAGGTGTATTTACTGAAAAAACAATGAATTGATGTGCTTTTCTAAACTCTACCATTAAATTTTTAGGAGCTAAACAATATCCTATTTTCCAGCCAGTATTGTGAAATGTTTTTCCGAAAGAAGATATGATAAAAGAGCGTTCGGCTAATTTAGGAAACAAGGCAACGCTTTGATGTTTTTTATTATCAAAAATAATGTGTTCATACACTTCATCACTAATAACAACAATGTCTGTATTTGATATCAGTTTCTCTAATGCTACTAAATCTTCTTTTTCTAAGGTTGTTCCTGTTGGATTGTGAGGCGAATTAATGATAATCATTTTTGTACGTTGAGTAATCATTTTTCGAACTTGACTCCAATCAATTTTATAATCTGGAGCATGCATTTGAACAATAACTGATTTTCCTCCATTTAATTCAACAGCAGGCTCATAACAATCATAAGCTGGCGTGAAAATTATTACCTCATCTCCTTCAGTAATTATTGCAGAAATTGCTGTATAAATTGCTTGAGTTGCCCCCGCAGTTATCGTAATTTCTGTTTCAGGATGGTAATTTATTTTGTAAATTTTTTCGGTTTTTCTTGCAATTTCCGCTCTCAGTTCTATCACTCCAGCCATGGGAGCATACTGATTTAATCCCTTTTTCATGGCTTGATGCACTAAGTCTGTAAGCTCTTCTGAGCTATTAAAATCAGGAAATCCTTGCGATAAATTAATGGCTTGATGTTCTTTTGCTAATTGACTCATTACCGTAAAAATGGTAGTTCCTATTTTAGGTAATTTCGATTTTATCAATCCTGGATATGTTGGCATTTTGTAATTTTTTTTGAATTACAAACTTAACAATTACAGTGCATTTAAAATCATTTTTTTTTTGATTATAAGAGCAACCATATATAAAATACTGAAAATCTTTTTGATAACTTTTTTTGTTTAAAAATCAAAGTCATACTCAATACATGTAGGTTTTTAGGAATTTTGACGAATTTATTTTTTTCTTTATCAAGGCACGGCAAATAGCCAGTGGCTGTTTGAGCGAGTTTGTGTGTAAGCCAAGCATAGCGGTAGCTACGATTTAAAATTTTAACGTAGAGAAAGAGAAAAAGAAAGAGTGAAAAAACCGAAAAGCTATGTGTGTTGAGTATATTACAAATGCAAGCCACATTCGGTTTTAGGGCTGTTGTTCCAGCGTCCTTCACGTCCTTTACCAGGAACTGTGCAATGCTTACAACCTATTGAAAAATAACCTTTTTTAATTAATGGATGAAAAGGTAATTCATTTTTTTTAATGTATGCTTCACGCTCTTCTTTGCTCACATCCAATAATGGATAAAATTTTAATATCCCTCCTCGTTCTTCAAAAATATCCAATGAAGCACGGTGGTCGCTTTGCCACTCCATTAAACCCGAAACCCAAACCGTAAAGTTTTCTTTGATAATTTCCAACGGTTTTACTTTATTTATCGAACAACACAAATCGGGGTCTTTTTTCCACGTTTCGTCTTTGGTAGTAAAATCGTGTTCCCATTTTTCAGCAGTTACGTCTTCTACCTTTAACCCATAAAGTTGGGTGAGTTGCTCTTTGTATTCCAGTGTTTCATTAAAATGATAACCAGTATTGATAAAATAGATTTTTTGATCGGGATTTATTTCAGAAAACATACGTAACAAAAATGCTGAGGTAGCCGCAAATGATGATGTTAACATCACTTCTTCGGGTAAAAAATCAAGATACAGTTGTGTTATTCTTTCAGTAACCGAAAGAACACGATATTTATCGTTTAACACCTTTATCTCTTGTTCGGTAAAGGCTCTTTTAACTTGTTCCACACGCATTAAATTATTTTCATCGATTAAATGAAGCAAAGTTGTGTGTTTTTTTTGGATTTATGCTAACGAATATCATAGTTATTCTTTCTGTTTCTAAACACATTCAAATCTAATAAATTTCAGTTGAATCGTTTGTTTTACATTTTTGCTAATTGCGATAATTGAAACATGATGAATATTTATCAACTCTTTTGCTTTAATTAAATCGGTAATTTTTATGCTGCCAAATCCTTCTGGTCCGTTTAATAGCATTACGTCTTCTAAAAATCTTAACCAAAAAAAAATATTATATTGTTTTTTTATTTAAGTATGTAAATTCAATGAATTTACAAATAAAAATTAGCTTTTGAAGAATATAATTTTGTTTACAAAGAATTATTTCCAAATTTAAAATGGAAAAATAATAGAAAAATACTTTCCTACTTGAACAATGGAGGTAAGGATAATTACACCAAGTACAATATAACGAAAAAGTTGTTGTGAAACGTGATGTAAAATAAGTTTGCCACACCAACTACCCAAAATACTAATAACAATTAAAACAGGGATGGTAATCAAAAATTCGGAAGCCATGTAGCCGTTAAGGAAATAAACTACTGTTCGGCTCGAATCTACACCCAAATCGATAAGTGCTGAAGTTGCAATAAAAATGTCTTTTTCTAAGCTAAAAGCGGTTAAAGTTAATCCTCTTATAGCACCTCCAGTACCAATTAGCCCTGCCAAAAACCCCGAAATTATTCCACCAGTGTATAAGTTTTGGTTACTAGTTTTAATGGGTTTATTGGAATAGAAAATAAGGTAAACAGACAGTAAAATCAATATAAAACTCATCATCAACTCCAACTCCACTTGGGGAACAAAATTGCTTAAAAAGGCTCCGATGATAACAAAAATAACTGCGGGAATTCCTAATCGAAAGGCAATATGTTTATCAATTCCTTTTCGAAACAGGAATATTTTAGAAAGGTTGCTAAACACATGAAACAAAGCTGTGATGCCCAACACCACTTTGAAATCGAAAAATAAAGAGGCAATTGGCACAAATAAAATAGATGAACCAAAACCGCTTACAGTACCAATAACCTCGGCAACAAAAGCAAGAATATAAAAAAGGTAATACTTTTCAATCATGTAAACCTTATTAAAAACAAAAAAGAGGCTATTCAATTTATATGAATAGCCTCTTTATCTTATACCCAATAACTATTAATGATGTAAATGTACACTTTCGTCATACATAGGATGGTTTTTCGTTTGCAAGGATGCTTTAGATAACGAAGTTAATACAGCAAAAATAAAACCTCCTAAAAAGGTTAAAAACATTCCTATTTCAACTAACCCTAAACTACCTTCTTCGTGCATGGTTCCTGGTAAAACCATCACTAACACATCTATCCAATGTCCTATAAAAATTATCAATGCAACAGGTAATAAGAAAATTGCATTTCTTTTTGCATCTCTTGACATCAATATAAAGAAAGGTAATAAGAAATTTACGAAGAAAGTTCCAACATAAAGTAGTTTATAGTGTTCGAATCTATCTATATAGTAAGTTACTTCTTCAGGTATATCAGAATACCAAATTAACATAAACTGAGAGAACCATAAATAAGACCATAAGCAACTGATTGCGAATAACCATTTCCCTAAATCATGAATATGACTATCGTTTACTTCTTTTAAGTACCCTTTACTTTTTAGATACAACACCAACACAACAGCCACTATCATACTTGAAACCCACATACCTGAGAAAGAATACCAACCGAACATAGTGCTGAACCAATGGGTATCAATGCTCATTAACCAATCCCAAGCAGAAGAAGATGATGTATAAGCAAAAAAGAAAATAAATAAAACTCCCATAAAAATACTTTTCTTGTAAATAGGAGAAACGCCATCAGCATAAGCCGCTAAGTTTAACGCATCTTCTTCTTTTGATTTTTTTCGTAACCAATAAGCAAAAAACATCCAAACAGCAATATAGATTACGGAACGAATTAAGAAAAATGGAGTGTTTAGATAGGCTTGTTTATTGGCAATAATTTCATCGTAATGCGCTCCTCCTTTAACATACAATTCTGGATCCATCCAATGATACAAGTGATGTATATGAGCGGCTCCTGCAATAAATACAATTAATAAAACAATTGCTCCTATTGGCATAAAACTCATTATTGCTTGAAAAACTCTATGAGTTGTAACTCCCCAGGCCATTTGTGAAACATACTGCAAGGCGAGAAAAAACAATGCCGCTAAAGAGATAGTAAAAAAGAAATATCCATTTACTAATAAATTAGCCCAAAATCGTTGAGAAGTATGGTGTCCGTGTCCTGAAGTTAATCCAATGACTAATGCAATTATTCCTACTAAAATTAAAATGCTAGAAGTGATTTTTGCGTTTTTTGATATTTTATATTCCATTTGTAAAAATGTTTTAGTTGTATTCTTCTTTAATATTTACTTTGCCACAACATTAGTATCGGCTGTTGAAACAATATTTGCTGTTAATGCTTGTTTCATAAATTCTACTCTAATAAAGTGAATTAACTGCCATCTTTCTTCTTGGTTTAATTGTGAGGCGTGTGCTCCCATTAAGTTTTTACCATAAGTAATGGAATGAAACATTTTTCCTTCGGGCAACACTAAATTTTCGTTAAATTTAATTGGAAGAGGTGGAAATACTTCTCGTTCAATGAGTGAACCATCTCCTTGTCCAGTTGTTCCATGACAGTGAACACAAAACATTCCGTATAGTTCTCTACCTTTGGCAACACTTTGTTCTGTATAGGGTATAGCACTTGTTAATTTTTCACCAGCTTCATTATAACCATCTATTGAGTTTGCATAAGGATAAGGAGAAAAACCTCTATGGATAGTTCCTGCAACAGGTTTTCTTGCATTAAGTACGTTTCGCAAAGAATCATTTCCCTGTTTTCCTCTTAGTTCGCCATAATCAACGTAAGTTTCTAAAGAAGGTGAACGATACATATCTGGCATATATTCTGGAGCTAATCCATTTTTTTCTTTACAAGAAGAAAATGAAATAACTGCTGCTACAACTGTAATTTTAATGCTATTATTCAAGTATTTTTTCATTTTGTATTCTAATTTGAAATTAGTAGTTATTTCTCATCAATTTCTAACACACAAGTTTCATTGATTAACGCTTTTATGTCTTCAGCACTAACACTGTTATCATGTGGGTGAATTTCCATTACAAATCTATCGTCAGTTGTTCTTAGATAAGGATTATGTGCTTTAAATCCGGGCAAAGTCCAGTTTCTTAATAAATAAGTGATTGCCATTCCATGAGCAGCACACAATACTCCGAACTCAAAAGTTACAGGAATAAATGCTGGTAAATTATCCCAAAGCGAAAAATTAGGTTTACCTCCAATATTCATTGGCCAATCTTGTATCGAAAAAAACCACATACCAGTTAGTGCTAACGAAACACCTATCATTCCATAAATAAATGCTGTAATTGCAATTCTTGTTCGTTTCAATCCTATCACAGGATCTAATCCATGTATTGGAAAGGGTGAAAACACATCTCTAATAAAGATACCTTTTGACACTAAATGCTTAGCACTTTCTAAAAGTACATAATCATCATCATAAATTGCGTAAATTTTTTTATCTGCCATACTTTTTGGTTATTAGTTATTGGTTATTAGTCATTTTTTCACCAATTGATTTAATATAACTATTTAACATTTTCCCGATTAAATTAATTTTTTCTTCAAACTTTATATACTCTATTTCTACTATCAAATTTCTATTTTTTGCTTTTCTTATCCATGTTTTTGTTTCATATAAGGAGCCTCTCGAATAATAACTAAAATTTTTACTGTCTTTGTAATGGAATCGCCCAAATCCTTCACTTACGTTTGCTGCAACAGAATCAACCGATCTCATTAATTGTTTCCCTATCGTTTCTTTATTAAAGTGATCCCATTTTTCAACTATAGCCCAAGTTTTTTCTCCCAGTTCCATCGATAATTCATATACTTTTAATTCTTCTAATTTCATTTCCTAACCTAAATGACCAATAACTAATCACTTCTTAACAGGATGTAATTTTTTAAAATCTTCATCCGACATGTTTTTGTATTTTTCGCCTGATGATTTTAAAATACTTTTTACTTCGTTAAATGCTAATACTGGAAAATAACGTAAAAATAATAAGTAGAAAACGCTAAATAATCCTAATGTTCCTATAAAAATTCCTATATCAACCCAAGTTGGGTAAAACATAGACCAACTTGATGGTAAGTAATCTCTATGAACTGAAGTTACAATGATTACAAATCGTTCAAACCACATCCCTATATTTACAATAATAGACATGAAAAAAGTAAACGCAAGGTTGGTTCTTAATTTTTTAAACCAGAACAAGTGAGGAGAAATCACGTTGCAAGTCATCATACACCAATATGCCCACGCATAAGGTCCAGAAAAACGATTGATAAACGCATAAGATTCATATTCAACACCTGAATACCAAGAAATAAATAATTCAGTCAAATAAGCAACTCCAACTATAGAGCCTGTTACAATAATTACAATATTCATATACTCAATATGTTTTACTGTAACATATTGTTCTAAGTGCATTACTTTTCTAACTATAAGCATTAATGTTTGTACCATTGCAAATCCAGAAAAAACTGCTCCAGCAACGAAATAAGGAGGGAAGATGGTAGTGTGCCAACCAGGAATAACAGAAGTGGCAAAATCCATAGATACAATAGAGTGAACAGAAAATACCAATGGCGTTGCTAAACCAGCTAATACTAAAGAAACTTCTTCGAAGCGTTGCCATGCTTTTGCATTTCCAGACCATCCAAAACTTAATAAACTATACATTAATTTAGGCACTGGTGCTTTAGCTCTATCTCTTATGGTTGCAAAATCAGGAATTAATCCAATGTACCAAAATACTAATGAAACAGACAAATAAGTTGAGATTGCAAAAACATCCCAAAGCAATGGAGAGTTAAAATTTACCCACATTGGTCCAAAAGTGTTAGGTAAAGGTAATACCCAGTATGCCATCCAAATTCTTCCCATGTGTATCATAGGAAACAAACCAGCCATAAAAACGGCAAAAATGGTCATTGCTTCTGCTGGGCGGTTAATTGCCATACGCCATTTTTGACGAAACAATAATAACACTGCCGAAATTAGCGTTCCAGCGTGTCCAATTCCAACCCACCAAACAAAGTTAGTGATGTCCCAAGCCCAACCTACTGTTTTATTTAAACCCCAAGTTCCAACCCCAACTCCAATAAGGTAAAGAATATTTCCTACCCCCCAAAGACCTACGATGGTTGCGATTGTCATTAATACCTTCCAACTTTTAGTTGTTTTTCCTTCGATGGTTGCTAATACGTCATTAGAGATTTTTGTGTATGTTACATCATCTCCTAATATTAACGGTTCTCTTATTGCTGCTTCTTTATGCATTTTTTATACTTTTTTAAGCTTCGTTATTTTCTAAATTTCTAACCTTAGTTAAATAGTAAACATTGGGTTGTTGACCCACTTCTTCAATTACTCTATAAGCTCTGTTGTGATTCATTTCTCCATTGATTTTACTTGTAGTGTCATTTAAATCTCCAAAAGTAATCGCATTGGTTGGACAAGATGCAGAACATGCTGTTTGGATAGCTCCATCTTGCACTTTTGTTCCTGCTTTTTTAGCATTTAATTTTCCTTCCTGAATACGTTGAACACACATACTGCATTTTTCCATAACTCCTCTTGCTCGTACAACTACATCTGGGTTTAACACCATTCTTCCTAAATCATCTTGGGCTGGATTAATTTCGGTAAATTTATCATAAGCCATGTAATTAAACCAGTTGAACCTTCTTACTTTGTAAGCACAGTTATTAGCACAATATCTTGTTCCTATACAACGGTTATATGCCATCATGTTCAACCCTTCGTTACTGTGTGATGTTGCTGCTACAGGGCAAACTGTTTCGCAACCTGCGTGGTTACAATGTTGACACATCATGGGTTGATGAACTACTTGCGGGTTATCTGCTGGGTCTTCCATTTTCCTGTATCCAGCAATTGATTTATCTTCAATATCAGCATCAGTGCTATAATACCTATCAATTCGCATCCAGTGCATTTCTCTTCCTCTTCGCACCTCATCTTTTCCTACAACGGGTACATTGTTTTCAGCATTACATGATGTAATGCAAGTGCTACATCCAATACAAGCATTCATATCAATAGACATTCCCCAACGATGCCCAATGTTTTCAACAGGGTGAGCTTTCCATAAATCAAATTCTTTGATGTTTTTCTTTACGGTTTGTCCGTTTTCGTGGGTAGCTAATTTATGCTCAGGATTGTAAGCATCTTTATTTCCTTTTTTATAAGTAGCCAATGTAGTTTCTCTAACCACAGAATCTCTACCCATAACGGTTTGGTGTGTTTGTGTAGCAGCAATTGGATAAGTCCCTGCTACATCGACTATTGTTGCTCCAGCGTAATAAGAAACTACGCCATCTTTATGGCTTACTAAAGGGTAAGCATTTTTACCCGTTGCTTCTACCATATTTCCAACTACTTTTCCGTAACCTAACGCTAGTCCTATTGTTCCTTTTGCTTGTCCAGGTTGGGCAACAACAGGAATACTATCTATGGTTTTTCCATTAACGGTTACACTAATTAAATTTGCAGGAGATTCTTGTCCTAATTGCGTGTTATAGCCTCTTTCCTTCATTTCGGAAGGGTGCATAGTAACATAATTATCCCAAGTTATTTTTGTAATAGGATCAGGAGTTTCTTGTAACCAAGGGTTATCTGCTCCTACTCCTGCTCCAACAGAAGCATTTTGGGTTAGTTCTAATTCAAAATCTCCACCAAAACCAACTCCATCAATTTTTATTGAAGCTATTCCTGTAATATTTACAAATGAATTAGTAGTTTCTGAAGCTATAGCTTGAGGTTGATTAATAAAAATCTCTCCATCATGAAGTGCTTTATTCCAGTGGTTGTTGAAATTTAACGTATAAATATCATTATCTGGAAAAATGATGTTTTTCCATGTATCTTTTATAAAATCATAATAAGAAACATCTTTATATTTATCAGACCATCTTAAAAAACTTTCTTGTGCTTGACGTGTATTAAATAATGGAGAAATGGTTGGTTGTTGTAAGGTATAATATCCTTTTACCGGATTGTAATCATTCCATGATTCTAACGCGTGGTTATCAGGACAAACATACGTGCAAAGTTTAGATGTTTCGTTTTCTTTAGTTGCAAAGGAAACGCTTGTTTTTACTTTACTCAATGCAGTAATAAATTTTTCTCCAATTGAACGAGCTGGGTCAACACCATAAATAAACAACACATCAACTTCTCCTTTACTCATTTCTTCTACCAATGCTTTTACTTTAGTATCATCACCTGCTTTTGTGTTGGATTGATTAACGATATCTATGGTTTTATTATAGTTGTCTAAAAGTTGATTGATTCCATTAACTAATAATTGAATGTTTTTATCATTTGAGCCACAAATAACAATAGAAGCCCCTTTTGAATTTTTAAGTGCTTTAACAGCAGCCGTAATTTTGCTTTCTATATTTGCATTGGCAGCAGGAACATCAACATTTCCGCCCAATTGCTTGTAAATGTTTGCCACAACAACACCATATTCTGATGGTTTTACAGGCACTCTAACATCGGCATTTGTTCCCGACAACGACATGTTTGCTTCAAACTGAAAGTGTTTAGACATCCAATCGTTATCCGGCTTACGTGTTTGTGCGTAACCATTCAAATACATAGGTGTATCTAACCAATTTCCCATAAAATCAGCTCCAACGCTCACTATGGTTTTTGCTTTTGCAAAGTTGTAGGTAGGAATAACTCTTCTGTTAAAAGTTGTTTCATTCGCATCTAAAATCCCTGAATAAGAAATTTCATCATATTCAATAAAATTACTTTCTATTTTTAACCCTTTAAAATTTCCTTCTTGGTCATACACTTTTTCTCCTGCAGATTGTCCAAAAGCGTATTTTGTTGAATCACTCACTAAGGTAGAAGAAAGTACTTTAATGTTTTTACCTTCGGCTAACGCTTTAGTAATTTCAGCATCTATCGTTTTCCAATCAGTTGCTTTTCCATTTTTCAATGGGTTTTTTAATCGATTATTATCATATAAAGACAATACAGATGCTGCAATTCTAGAGTTAATCGCTCCTTTGGTAAGTTTTGATTCTTTGTTTCCAACAATATGAATAGGTCGTCCTTCTCTTGTTTTTACTAAAATGGGAGCAAAATCATTACCATCATAATAAGTAGAAGCATAATAGTTTGCTTTTCCAGGAGTAATTTCCTCAGGCTTGTTAATGTAAGGTATTGCTTTAGTAACAGGCGATTCGCATGCGGCTAATGATGCTGCTGCAACTCCAAATCCTAAATATTTTAGGAAATCTCTTCTTGAAGTAGAAGTGTTTTCTAATGTTTCTTTATCTCCTAAAAATTGATCAACAGGAAGTTCTTCAGGAAATTCATTTCTACTTGACGCTAAAAATTTAGGGTCATTGTTGAGTTGTTCTAAACCTTTCCAGTATTTTTTTGAATTAGCCATATTTTTTTTTAATCAAAAGTGTTTAATTTTCAGTCTTCTTTAGTTAAGTTAACAAGTTTTAATAATGACATTTTGCACATTCCATTCCACCTATTTCGTTTACCGTTATTTTGCCATCTTGCATTACTTTGTTTTTAAATTCTTCTGGCATTCTGCTGTGTAAGTCATCATAATAACCATTTCCTTGTGTTGCCACTGATGTTTCTTTATGACATTGAATACACCATCCCATAGTAAGTGGAGAAAACTGCTCAACCACATCCATTTCTTGAACAGGTCCATGACAGGTTTGGCATTGTTGTTTACCAACAGTAACGTGTTGTTGGTGGCTAAAAAATGCGTGATCGGGTAAATTGTGAACTTTTATCCATTTAACAGGAGTTTGGTTATCGCCATATTTACCAGTATTAGGATCAAAATCTAAATGGGTATAAATTTTTTGAATTTCTTTATCCATTGGATATTCTTCTCCATTATAAGTAAAAGTTTTTCCTTCTCCTTTAATATATAAATGACAATTCATACATACATTAAGTGAAGGAATTCCAGATGTTTTACTATGACGTGCACTTGAGTGACAATAATTACAATCAATTTTATCTAAACCAGCATGAATTTGATGCGAAAATTTAATAGGTTGTTCTGGTTTATAACCTTGATGTACACCTATTTGCATTGCTCCATCCATTAAATCTACTAATCCTGCAAAAAATAGAATAATAACAATTACAGCTACAATTCCTTTGTTATTGCTTATTAAATGCTTGCAAGCTTCTACTAAGGTAACAGGTCCGTTATAGGCATTTCCTGTTTTTTCAGCAACAGCTTTTGCAATAGAAACTCTTGATTTATTTAACAGCACTAATAGTATTGCTGCAAACACAATTACAACAATTAATAAGATAAGCATTGTTGTTGAATTATCTTTCTTTGGAGCATCAACAACTGCAGTTTCTGTTGTTGTTGCAGCAACTTCTTTTTGCCCTGAAGGATTTTTAATGTAGGCTAACATTGCTCTTATGTCATCATCACTAACAGCTTGAGGAGGCATGGGCATTTTGTTGTATTCTTCAAAAATAGCATTTGCATCAGCATCGCCTGAAGCAATTAATTCGGGAGAGTTTTTAATCCATTTTATCAACCATTCTTCGCTTCTTTTGTCGCTAATTCCTTGCAAACCAGGTCCAACAATTTTGTTTGCTCCTACACTATGACATGCAGAGCAATTGGCTTTAAACACTTTTTGTCCTTGAGCAA
This sequence comes from Vicingaceae bacterium, assembly GCA_019429185.1. Classification (GTDB taxonomy): domain Bacteria; phylum Bacteroidota; class Bacteroidia; order Flavobacteriales_E; family Vicingaceae; genus BRH-c54. The sequence goes on along the minus strand of JAHYJH010000036.1, from coordinate 11,530 downwards.
TCAGAGCATCATCCTCAACAACATCTTTTGAAGTTGATACAGATTCTTCAACTTTTTGTCCACCTTCAGGATTAGACAAAAAATCATACACGGCTAAAATTTCTGCATCGGTTAAAACACCTTCAAAAGATTGCATCGGAATTTGATATTCCTCAAAAAGAGCAATCGCATCTGCATCTCCTTCGGCTACCATTTTTTGAGAATCTTTCACCCACTTAGTAAACCATTCTTTAGATCTTTTTTCTGTAACGCCTAATAAACCAGGTCCAACCAATCTATCTGCAGTAGTAAAATGACAAGCAGTACAATTTGCATTAAATATTTCTGCTCCGTTTTGAGCAACAATATTTAGTTGTAGAAACAATGAGGAAAAACAGATTAAGGATAGTTTAAAAAAAGAACTTTTAGACTTTAAATTTAATATCTTATTCATAATAAAATAGTTACAATCGTTTGGTAAAATACATTATAAAAATGATTGGCAAATGTAAATGAATAGAAGTGTTTTTGACAATTTTTTTAAACTAAAATGATATCGTTAATATTAATTTAGATTCATTCTAAATAGTGAAGTTTCTTGGAACAAAAAGTAAATTTAAATTACTTTTGTAAAAAAAAATGGCGTAATACTTGATAACCAAACAAATAATGATTCAAATCACAACTAACCTTATGCGAAGTCTTTTCATATTAATTTTTATCTATTTTTTTACCATTCACTTAACCGCTCAAACAGATAGTTTGACTTTACATAAGCCGTCAAACACTACTGTTTTAAAAGACGCTTCAATAGATAGAATTATTGACACATATCATAGTTCATTTCAATTAACTGGATACCGTGTTCAAATTGGATCGGAATCAAATAGCCATCCAGCAAAAAGGATTAGAGCTGCTTTTATTCAAAAATATAAAGAAATTCCGGCTTACGAAGTTTATCAACAGCCTTATTTTAAAGTGCGTGTTGGTGATTTTAAAACCAAACTAGAAGCCATTAAATTTCAAAAAGAAATTCTTTCCGATTTTCCCAATAGTTTTATTGTGAAAGATGAAATTGAGTTTAAGAAAGACAACTTAGGGTCTGTAATGAAATAAATGATATTTTTTTGCCTGTTCATTTTGTTAATGACCTTATAATGGGAGTTGAAATACCATCAAATAGTGAGGGAGAAGTTGTATTTACCTTCACATCGCCACACACTATTTATTTTGCTTTAGTTAGTATTTTAGGTTATTTATTTATTGGTTTTTATTTCTTTTTTAGCAAAAAACAAACGAAATAATAATATCTTTGCAGTGCTAATTAATGGCTGTCTGTAATGTTCTATATCATTTTTAACAAGGGGTCATGACCCCTTGTTGGATTACAACGTAGAAGGCTCTAATTAATGGCTCCGTGGCGCAACTTCATTAAAAAGATTTAGTTGCTCCACTACACAATGGCTCCGTGGCGCAACTGAATAGCGCATCAGATTTCGGCTCTGAGGGTTGGGGGTTTGAATCCCTCCAGGGTCACAAAATAAAACCTCTCTAATCAATTGATATTAGAGAGGTTTTATATTTATTAGACCCTTTTTTTAATTTGGAGTCATGACGGTACGTCATGTTTTTATAAGGTATTATAAGACTTATTCTAATTTGAATCATTTTTATTAGAACCTTTTTTCCTTATAATATTTCTTTCTTTATACATCTCTTTTACTCTATGCTCCATTACAGTTATCATATCAACATAATGAGCCAAAGTGGTATGAGGGTTAGTATGTCCAAATCTCTTATAGAAGTTTACAGGGTCTTCTATATGACATTTAGTTGCATAAGTTTTTCTAAGGTGTTTAAATTTTTTCTCTTCAGGTAAATTTAACTTTTTTGACAATAAACAAAATGCTTCTGAAGTCAATTCAGAAATACTTTTACGACTCATCGTTTCATTTGGTGCAATTATATACTCTGTTGAATTTTGTTTTTGTTCATAACCATTATCTCGAAGTAAATTTTCTAATTCTGGTGTCATTTGGACTTTTTTATAAATTTTAGACTTTTCTCCAAATACCTTTTCAATATTAGACATCTTTAAATCTACGATTTTAATATAAGACATAAGACATTTGACCTTCTTCATTAGTTATTATATCACACCACTTCATATTAAACGCTTCTTCATTACGACCTCCACATAACATCGAATAGTAAAATGCATCAATTATCCAATCTCTATATAAATTTTTTTTGAAAGTATAAGGAATACCTTTTCTACCTATTCTTGTTTCTAATTTATAGAGGTTTTCTTGTGAAACCATGTTAAATAACCTAAATTGGATTTGAAATTAATAACCATGTGTATTTACATCCAATCCGAATGCGTCTAAAATTTGTTTTTGTTTTTTTGTAATTTCGGAAACGACTGTAATATTTTCATCAATGAATATTTTTTTAATTTTTCTTAATTCTAATAAGACTTCCTTTACCGAAAATTTATCAAACATTTTTTTTTCTTTCATTGTTTTGGACATTTGCATATACAGAATTAATGCTATAAATTTTACAAATAATTTTCCTTGAACTGCCATGTCAGAGTGGACTCTTAATCTATTTCCATCTGTTTCATTTTTCATTACATCAAATATTTTTTCGATCATATCCTTATTCCGATAATTATCTAATATCTCATGTTTGTCTAAATTATTTTCGTTTCCGATTACAATAAAATAGCCTTGATTATTCAAATGAATTTCTATGTTTTTTAAATCCTTTTCAAGCTTTTTTGTCTTTTTATTCCATTTAAAATATTTTCTAGTTTTCTCTGATATATTTCCGTTAACGTGATTTTCAAATTCTTGATTAGTTTCAAGTTTAATTTGGTTGTATTTCGATTCAATTTCCATTAGCTTCGCCAAAAAAGCATGGCGTTGCTCTAATTCGGCTTTTTCATTAAAAAAAATATGTGCATCAAATTCCTCGCTGTCAAACGTGATTTTGGATTTCACAAAGTGAACAATTTCTTCTTTGTACAAAAAGGCAGTTTTATTGCTTTTTAAGGCTTTTTTATTAGCAGTTACAAGGTCTTTCGCTTTTTTTAAACTGAATGAAAGTGGTTGTGAAAATGTAAAATTTTCACCTAAATTGTTCAATGCTAAAATATTTGAGGTGCTGCAAAAGCCCCTGTCCATCATGTGCTTAATTTGTTTTATTTCGAAATATTTTAAATACTCCAACAAATTTTTTATAGTGGAAACATCTACAATACTCCCCGAAAATATATTGTAGTAAAAAGGCAAAGTTGTTTTTTGGCAACATACCATCCCTATATTTATTTGAGCCAAATTTTCTTTATCCCTATTGTAACCCCATTCTACAAAATCTATTTCTGTTGCATAACTTGACACAGATGTGATATCGTAATAAACGCCATGGATTGGCTTCAAATGTTCTATCCATACTTTGTTGAATTCCAATCTTGTCTTTTGATCAAGCCCTAATTTGGCATAGAAGTCAGAAATTTGCGATGAATGTAATTTGGGAATGTTTGGAAGATTTTGTTCTTCAAGCCAATAATGATAAAGATAACTTGCACTCGCTTCTGAAATCTCATAGTAAGCCAATGCTAATATGTTTTCAAAATCTAATGGAAAATATTTTCTTAATACTTCGGTAACACCTGATTTAATGCCTAAATCCTGAAGCAAGGTTATATTACCATGGTTTTTGGATATTACCTTAGAGTAATCTGCATTCTTTGATTTAGTGTATATCTTATTTTCCGGACCAAGATATTTCCTTTTTTGAATAGGCTTCTTTTTCTCCTTATCCCAAAGGGAAGTTACTTCATACAAATAAATTTTTCCTTTAATTTTTTGTTTAACAATATATGACATGGTTATTAATTTAATACCATGTAAAAATACTTAATTATTCATATTCAATAACGATTTGAAACAGTTTTTATCAATATGGTTATTAACTTATTTTCCAATTTAGGTATATATTTTGATTAATCATTAATTTGTCTAGTAATCTAAAAAGGTTACAAATGTAACTAATTTAGGTACACGTATTTTTTTAAGTGGAAAAATTTAGAAAGATTTAACAAAAAAGACGAAATACTAAACCTCCAAGGTTTTTAAAACCTTGGAGGTTTGGTGAAAGATTTGCTTTTTGGAAAGGTTGATATATGATGGAGAGATTAATTTTTCAATAAAAATCTTCATTATAAAAATTATCGAATTTTGAAAGGGTATCAATATAACGCAAACGGATATCTCTTAAAGATCCATTTCTATGTTTGGAAATTATAATATTGGCAACACCTTCGGTGGAGTTTCCTTCCTCATCTTTGGTAATGCCATAATAGCTAGGACGACAAATAAATTGTACCATGTCTGCATGTTGCACAATATTTCCCATTTCGTTTAAATCGGATAGTAAAGGACGATAGTCTCCTCCTCTTTTTTCAACAGAGTTACTGAGTTGTGATAAGGCTATTATAGGAATGTTTAATTCTTTTGCAAGGCTTTTTAAAGAACGACAAATTATACTAATTTCTTGTTCTTTAGTTCCAGCTTCTATTTTACTTTCATTATCTACCTGCATTAATTGAAGGTAATCTATAATTAGTAATTGTATGTTATGTTTTGTTTTTAACCTTAATACTTTTTCTCTTAGTTCAAAAACCGACAAATTGGCTGTATCGTCAATAAATAAAGGTGCTTCTGCTAAGCTAGTAATACTAGATTGAACTTGGTGCATTTCTTCATTGTTTAATAGTCCTCTTCTTAGCTTTTCAGTATAAATTCCAGATTCGAAAGAAATTAAACGAGTAACAGGCTCTTTAGCATACATTTCTAAAGAAAAATAGGCAACTGGAACTTTAAAATCAACAGCAGCATTTCTAGCTATAGAAAGTGCATAAGCAGTTTTTCCCATAGCAGGTCGGGCAGCAACAATAATAAAATCTGCAGGTTGCCAACCTGAAGTTATTTTGTCTATTTCGGTAAATTCAGAAGGAACTCCGATAACACCATTTTCATTATTTCTTGCCTCATAAATTTGGTTTATTACCTCTGTAGTCAAATCTGACATAGCTTTAAAGTTGTTGAGGTTGTTGTTCTCCTTGCTTAATACGTGTTTTTTTGTTCTGTTTTTATTTTCTTTCTCTACCATAATTCTAAAATTTTTAGTTTAACACAAAGCTAAAATGTTATATCGCCAAAACGTGTCGTTATGAATAAATATTTTAGAAAAAAGGTTGAGTGATTTAGTTTTCAGTTAGAATTGTTGGCTTTGGGTGTAAAAAGTTATTAATTTCTATCATAACTTTCTCAAAATCTTCTTTAATGAACCCCTCAAGTTTTTCAGCAAATTTTTCTATTTCATTTTTGCGTATATCTAATTGGTATTTTTTTGAAACCAAATGGCAATAACGATATTTAGAATCACCGGAAGTATTTAAAATTAAGCCCTTTTCTTTTATGTGTTTATATATGTTTATGCCATTTTCTTTGTCTTTTTCAAGATGTTCTTGTATAATCTCTTTCTTTTCATACACGTCACCTGAAAGTTCTATAATTACTGTAATTTCATTATTTCCTTTAAATAGTGATTCGAATTCTATTGCATAATATGTTGTTTCATTTGGATGTTTAACTATATGTCTCCATTTATCAGTTTTACCACGAGTTAATGAACTAAGCTTCTCCGCAAGTATTTGTAATTGAGTATCAACAAATCTCTGTGCTTCATTACGTGTTTCTATTGCACTATTAATTTTTTTAGAATGTTCGAAATAATATTTAGCTAATTCATTTATGTTTGTTTCCATAGTACTTAAGTTTGTTATAGTTTGAAAAAAATCGTTTAAGTAAATGTATTTTTTGAGAGGTAAATTTGCAGGAAGTCCTAACTCTTTTATTTTATCTATCCACTCTTTATGTGTTATGGCTACATAATTTTTATCCAACTTATTTATTTCTTGTGGGGTTAATTGGTGTAATGTGAGTAAAATCCCTACTTTATTTTCTGATTTACCTTTTATAAAATCAAAGTATTCTTCAAGTGGATTATCAAGGTGGTGATAAATTTTATTTTCAATGATAATAGCACTCTCATTGTTTTTATCTTCAATTAAAATGTCAATTCTACCTTTATTTGTAGTATATTCAGTACTCACCACATAATCATCAATAGAAATTATTTTATCAGCCTTTTTTTGTTGTATTAATTCAAAAAGAGCGGCTAAAAATTTTTCAGCAATCTCAGGTTCTTTTTGTTGATTTAAGAAATAAGCATAAATTCTACTATTAATATTTTCATAATGACTAAGTCCAATAATTTCTAAGAAACCATCATCTGGTGGAGTGAACTCAGGAATATCATAAGCAAGTAACTCCTTAATGTTTTCTAAATGTTCATTTTCTGTCATAATTAGTTTAAGCTTTATACTTGTTCAATAGTGGATGATTATTAATAAAGTTATTTAACCCTTGCTCAATTAAATCTTTTTTTCGTTGTTTTATAATTAAATAAAATCGACTAATTCCTACTTTAGATTGAATAACGCTTATATTTTCTTTGGGAATACCTATCTCATCTAATTGATTAAGTCTAACATTTATTTGTTCATTTATAGGCTTGCTCATATTAGTATGTTGGTATATAATGATTGACTTTCCTTTTGAATATGTATCACGGATTTCGTCATAAAATACATATTTTACAGCATAACGATGTAGTTTGCCGCAAGATGTAATTTCCAATCCATTATCTGGGTCATAAAAAATGATGTCACAATCCTTGAAAGTTTCTAAACTTTTAGCATGCCAACTAAAACGCTTTGTCCCTACAGGAATTTCTTCGTTGACAAACATAGTTCCTAAAGGAAGAATATTACTTTTTTCTATAGATGCTATTGTTCTGTTGTTAGGCTTAACTATTTCTCTTAATTGAAGGATTAAGTTTTCATCGGCTTGTTTGAAAAAAGCATGGTTTTTATTTTTTTGGTATAAGTAACCAATATATTTACCGTCATTTTTATTCATTTCTTTAGGAGTATTTTTTGGATTAACAAAGCACCAGTTTACACCTAATTTAATTTTATTTTGACATAAAGTTTTTAATAAAAGGTATTTTCCAAAATCTCCTATGTCTCCAACATATCTATCTTGCATAATTATTTAGTTTTAGTGCTTCAAAAATAATAAACTCAATGTGTTAATTATGTTTTTTAGCAATCTGTATTTAATTTGTTGTTTAATGAAAAATCAAAAGTGGCTATACTTTTTTTGTTTTTTGGTGTTGTGTTTAGAGATTTAATTTTTGTTATTAGCTGTTGTCTGTAAAAATTGGTTTCGTTTTCTTTTTTCAATACATCTAAACTCAAACCTAAAGTATATTTTTTTACCATTTGTGCAATTTGTCGCTTTTCCATTTTTCTATTGTTACTTAGGTATTCAGCTATTTTTAACAGTAATTGTTCTTCTTTTTTTAGTGTGTTTTCTGCTAAATTAAATGCATTGCTTATCCATTTTTCTGCTTCTTTATTTAGTTGGTTGTTGTAATCATTAATATATGTATTGGCACTTGCATCTTCAATGTGATAAGCAGCTGGAACATTTCCCATTCCGCAATTTTTCAACATTTCCATAATAAAATTGGTAGCTTTTTTAATGTCTTCTTCTGCACCAGTGGTTACATTTTCTTCTCCAAAAATTACTTTTTCAGCTGCTCTCCCTCCTAAATATACAGCCAAGAGTTTTGTAATTTCTTTTTTAGAAACAAAGTTTTTATTGAATTTAGTATATACAAAACCGCCCGTATTAACCTCTGTTGTGTTGGAATAAATTACTTCTGGAATAGTATTCATTAATGCTACCGAAAGCACTGCATGACCAGCCTCATGAACGGCTGTTATGGCTTGAACATCGTCTTTTTTGTTTTTTCTTAATTTTTCTAAACTTAACTGAAGTGGTATTTTAATGGTATGTACTTCAGATTGATTTTTAACATATTTAACTATTAAGTTATTTCCTTGAGCATTTAAAACTATTTTGGTTATGCTTAATTGTTTTAGATACAATTCAGAAAATATTTTACCGAATTGTGATTTAACTATTTGATGAATAGTAGTAAAAATAGGTCGTGTTCCTTGGGTCGGATAAACTCCCTCTGTGTATATTAACTGATGGACACTATTATCAAATTGAATATTGATGTTTTGATGCGTTTTTATTTTAGCAGCAATTTTTGATAATTCTAAATTAATTATTTGCTTAAAAGAAGTGCTACTAAATGCGGGATAAATAATGTGGATGTTCCCAAATCGGGCAATTTGTTCGTTTCTAAATCTTTTTTTTAATGCTTTTTTAATGGTTGGAAGATTTATTTTTAATGATTGCTCATGAAATTCATTAGCATCCATATCAGGGTTAAAATCATTACTCATCGTATATGCTTCATCTAAATTGCCTAAGACAAAAATTAACCCTTTAGAACAATCTACTTCTTTTGGACTATTAGCAATTATAAATACTTCATGTAAAAACATGATGGTTTCTTTACCGTTTAAATCGAGTAGTTTTGTTTTTACATCAAAAGGGGTTTCAAATAATTCTTTTGCTAATGAATATATGGTTTCGTACATTGAAGGAGGAACAAAAAATAGTTCATTTTGAGTTTTCTTTTTAGAACTTTCGTCTTTAGTTTTCATGTGTTCGAGATAAAGTTCTTTGTTTTTAATAACCATTCCATTAGCAACTTCAACTCCTGACCTTGATAAATATCTAAGTTTGGCAACTAAATCGTACAAATCATCAATATTAAAATTGAATTTTCTTATTTGAAACTTACCGCTATCAAGTAGTTGCCAAATAATTCTAGAAGGAGCTTTTTCCACCTCTTGTTTTTGTTCGTTTATTGTTCTTGCGTGTTGAATTTCATCTAATGCAATTAAGACAGGATAACCGTTTACATGCTCATAAATATCTTCAAGTTGTCTTTTTACTTGCCATTCTTTATTGCTGCTTTCTCCCAAATCGAAATGATAATATTTTTTTTGATACCCAATTAATTCGGAAATTCGATTAACTAAAGACGACTTACCGACACCAGTTAATCCCCATAAGTTTATAATTACAGGTTTCTCCTGCATTTCTGGGAACATATACCATGAACTTAAGGCATCTATAACTTGTTCAATTACTAAATCTATTCCAATAAATTCTTTTTTAAGAATAGCCTTAGTTTTGGTTAAGCTATTTTGCTTTTCAATAATTTCTTGTTGCTTCATCTGTTCTAAATTTGCCATAATATTTCAATTTTTATGACAAAACTAAAACACTACTCCGCCAAAACTTGTCGTACTAAATTATTTCCTTGATTTTTTTATTAGTTTCCTTAATTGGTCATATCTAAACTCAATACTATTTTTAATTTTTATTTCGATAGCACCATCTTTAAAATCATCTAAAGGCATTTCTTCTATAATAGCTATCCATTGGTTTAAATGTTCAGAAACAATTTCTAGGTGTTCTTTTTTCTGGCTGGATTTTTTAGTGGCAAATTTTACCAAAGTAGAAAGTTCTATCCCTTTAACTAAAAAGTTAGTCCCGGAATTTAGGGTGTATTCAGCTATTAAAATATTTGTTGTATAAACAGCTTTGTCGAGTTCAAAAATTGGAGTGTTGTCGTAAATTGTTGCAATATTGTTTAGCAACGCATCATATTCTTTATCAATAGGAAGGTTTAAAAGGGTAAGCTTTTCTGTTAGGGTTTTTATCCTGTCTCTTAGCAATGCAGCAAATTCGTATTCTTTGTTTTTTACAGCTTTACTTTTTTGAAAATCAAGTTCTTCAATTTTTGCTTGTAACGCATTTATTTCTTCTTGGTTTTGCATGGTTTTTTTAATACAAAATTAGAAACTAACAACGTCAAAATATGTCGTATTGTTTTTAGATAGGAATAAGTTCAATAGTAATGTTGTGTTTACATTTCATTTCGTATAACAGTTTTTTATCCAAACGACCTTTTAATTTTTCAATCCCAAAACTTTCAGAAATAAAGATTAATTTTTCTAGTTTTTGATTCTCTTTTTGATAAATATTATAAGTTATCACTTTAATCAAATCTTTATAAAACTCATGATGGCAGTTTTTTCCAGATACTTTTAGTTCATAAGCTGTTTTTTCTTTTAAATCAACCAAATCAATTTTTTCGTTGTTGTCTTTATTTGTGTTGTTTTCGCCTTTAACTTTTGCTTCAATTTTAATGGTGTTTTTATTTTTAAATTCATTATTTTCTTTTACTTCATCTTGCCAAGTTTTAGTAATTGTTTGAGCAGATTTAGTATGTTCAGAAACGCCTGTTACTGTTTTGATTCTATAAGTTTGGTGGATACTTTTTAATGTCCCTAAAATTATTTCTTTTCTTTCACTCATATTGTTTTAACGTATTCGTAAGCACCATTTTTATTTCATCAGCCAACCATTTAGGTTGTATTACTTTTACATTATCGCCAAGCTTTAAAATTTGTTGTTGGAATTCAAAATTTGGTATAATTCGTAGTTTGATTTGAAATTCATTTTCATTATCAATCAGAATTCGTTGCGATTGGTGCATAGGTAGCGTTTTAATATACTTGCCTTGCAAAGGAGTAAAAGATAAAACTATTTCTTCAACTTTTCCTAACGAGTAGGTTAATCCTATGGTGTTTTCAAATAATTCAATTGGTTTTTTCTTACTATTTGGTTTAAAAGTAGTTTCGCTAACTACTAAATTGCTAATTCTGTCAATTCCAAATGTTCGGAATTCATCTGTTGGTTTTATTGTTCCTACTAAATACCAACGATTTTGATATTCTTTTAATAAATAAGGATTGACAGTATGATTGGAGTGTGTTTTTTCATAAAAATTTTCATGCAAAAAAGATATAATTCTCTGGTTTTTAATTGCAAAAAGTAAGGGTTTTAGATTTTCAATTCCTTTTAAACTCCCCTGAGCCTCAAATGAAATAAAATCAAGGGTGTTCTTACTTTCTTTTAAACTTTCAATAAGTAGATTAGCAGTATTTACAATTTCAAAAAAGCGAACAAAGCTTTCTATGTCAGGGCTTAAATCTTCATTAATAAAATAGCCATTTTTGAACCTATTGTATCCAATTTCAATTCCAAATTCACTTCTTATTTGTTCAATATCTCGTTGTATGGTTCGGTTTGAAACTTCAAAGTCATGATTGCTTAAATAGTTTTTTATTTCATCAAAAGAAGGAAATTGTTTTCTTCCTAATTTTTCAATTATAAGTATGTACCTTCTTACTGTTCCTTGTTTTGACATAATCTTTATTCTAAAAATAATTCTGAATCTAAGGATTCAATATATTGCTGATGAGCTTCAATAAAATTTTTTTTACCATCACCTTAAATCCGCAAGAGTATGTTGAAAAGAAAGTTGAAAAGTCAGTAAAACTAATGCTTTAAAGACTTTTCACTTTCAATTATTTTCACCAATTTAGGTGAAACATTTTGCAGATGAAAATTACAAC
>JAHYJH010000035.1 GCA_019429185.1 Vicingaceae bacterium | reverse complement strand
AGAAAAATGGTTTGAACTCGAACCTAAAATTTTTAAAGAAGAGCCAGCAGCGTTTAAAGAAAAAATACTACTTTTGAAAGGTAAAAGTAAACAAGATTTTAAGGAACAACCTTGTGAAACTTAACAGGTATCGGTAAACTGACGACCAGGTATTGAAGAAACAGAATTACCCGAATAAGCAGTATTACAAAGTGTTGACGGCCCTGCTGGATTTGTATTGCAATTTCTGGAATAGCGAAAAATTATAATGGTAAAATCAATTTTATCATCAGAAGGATAAAGGGTAGTATCTGAATTGTCGAATTGATAACCTGGCCAATTTTTTCGACTATCAAAGTTACTAAAATCGTAACTGGGGTACTTGGCTTGTATGCTGTCATACACCCAGCTGATATAAGTACCCCATTGTGTGTTAACAGTACCTGGCACATTAATCCGTTCGGGAAATACTCCAGCTATTATTTTTAATGGATTACTGCTTTGTAAACTCATTTGGTAATAATAATTGGAAATACTGTTGTCATTATTACTTGGCGAAAAATCGCTGTAATCATCGTAAAATAAATCCCAAGTGTTACTTGGGAAAGATTTACCGGGAGGATTTATTCCATCATCATACGGCCATACTAACCCTAAAGAACTCGTTTCATTGTCATTTGTAAACCCTGCATAAATAATGAGTACTCTCATTTCGCCCCGAGGGGTAAATAAGTTTCCGTTGATGCTGTTTGCTGTTAATCTTGCCAAAGAATCTAATCCATCAGAGAAGGAAGCAGAGTCTAATATGCACTCATCGATAACTTGTGCTTTGGCAGTTGTACCAGTCAACACAAATGTCATCAACAGCATGAATAATGCTGTAATTTTCCATCTGTTGATGGAATGTTTTTTTATTGTTTCCATGATATAAAATTTTTAAGTGAATAAATTTGTTTTTCGTCATTGCAAACGAAACGCTCTTTATCATCGTCATTGCGAACGACCGCAGAGAGAGTGAAGCAATCAGATTGCTTCGTAATTCGTGCCTCATTCCTCGCAATGACGTTATAATAAACGCTATTGTTTGATGACTTTTAAAGTTGTCGAACTTTGAGTGCCTTTTACTTGTACAATATAGATTCCTTTTGCCCAACTGGTGGCATTTATTTGTGTTGAATTGGCAGTGCCTGTTACTTGGTATATTACTTTTCCCATCATATCTGTTATGGTAATGCTGCTGTTTTCAGTAATTCCTGAAACGGTAAATTGGTTTTGGGTGGGGTTGGGATAAATAGCAAAATCAGTAGGTATGATGGGTTCTTCTGTGTTGTTACTGTCAATCTCTGTTGTAGGAAACCCATTCCATTTTTTGTAAATCAAAAACAGAATATCCCAATCGCCCAACGGTCCATCTTCTCCCCAACCATAAATTACATAGTTTCCATCATGATTAACCAATAATTTTGTTCCTCTTTCCTCTCTCCAAGGGTTAGAAAAAGTACCTGGTCGATATAAAATGGTATCGTGGAGTATTTGCCCACAAGTATCTGCAAAATACAAACGGATATCTGGTCCCCAAGTCACATCAACATTAATGCCCATATAAACAAAATTATTATTTTTGTCAATAGGTAAAAAATCATTATAAACCCAGTAAACAGAATCACAAATTAATTCAATGTTGATTGGTAAATCGATAAATATACGTTTTCTTAAACTCCAAACAGAATTTGTTTTAGTTCCCTCAATTATTAGTTGAGTTTTATCAAAGGACATTTTTAAATAGACAGGAAAACTAAGTGGTACTGTAACCGTGTCAATTTGGTTAAAATTGTTATTTATCAACAGCAAGTTATTTATGCTGTCTTTTTTTAAGAGGTAAACGGTGTTGCCGATTACCTCCATTCCTTTAGGAGCGGGGGTAATGTTGGTAATGCTGTTAATTACGTTAAGTTGGTTATCTAACTTAACTAAACTTGCTCCATAGCCATTAAAAGAAACCATAGCCAATAAATTACCATCGGGGGCTACTCTTAAATTAGAAACATTTGCTCCTAAAATAGCAGAATCATTTACGCTAAAGAGCGAATCTCCAACAGTATTTATTTTTAGTAAAAACCCAATATTTTGATAACTGCCCGATACTACATAACTGGTGTCACCAATTTCACAAATAGTAGTAGGGAACAATAAAGAACCGCCCCTTGGATAAGATTTTTCCCAAATTGGCTGAGCAGCAGTATCGGCTTTTGCTAAATAAATGTTTTTAAAATAACGACCAAGCATCAGGTAATTAGAGTCTGAAGTAATAATAACATCAACAGCTAAATCTGGCCCACTAGTGCCATACGCTCTATCGTGTAGAATTTGAGCGTTGCTATTGGTAAACACCAACAGCAGCAAAAGGGGTAATATGTAACGTATAAAAGGCTTCATTTTTTTAATTGGTTTTTGTCATACGTATTTGTTTTATAAAAGTAATAAAAAATCCCAATATGTTTACCAGTACTGGTACGTTTGTTTTCAAACGTGCATTGTACTGGTTATACTCGAAAAAATAATATTGTTTTTCGGTATAACGAGGGTTTGGGTTATTTCTCGTCTGCCCATCAACGCTAATAGCGTGGTGGAGTATTTATTATTTTGCTAAAGTAAATCAAAAAAATGAATTTGTCAAATAAATAATACATATTGTAATATTATATAGACATAATTAAAAATGTATGTTGTTTTGTTTTATTGACTTTTGTTCACAAAATGATACACATTGGCAAAAAAATACACGCTGTAATTAAGGCTAAAGGCATTAGCGTAAGTATTTTTGCTAAAAAAATTAATAAGTCTAGAACGGTGGTTTACGATATTTTTGAGCGGGAGTCGATAGATTCATTATTGTTGTATAAAATAAGCGAAGAGTTGGATTTTAATTTTTTTAGTTTATACGATTTATCAGGTAATGACAGCCAATTAGTGAATGAAACGACTACTTTTTATGGAGATGGTTGGAAGTTAAAATACATGGAGTTGTTGGAAAAATACAATCGACTTTTGGAGATGAAAGTAAATGATTATTTTAAGAAAAACAATTTTTAATTGTTAGTCGCAATTTTGAATAAAAGGGCGTTCAATGTTTATTTTTGGACTAATATAGGGAATGTTAAGGTTTAACCCTCTTAACACAAACAAAACACCTATCAACACCAATAAAAATGGGAATATTTTTCTGATTTTATTTCTTAAAGTAAGACTCACAAAATTAGCCAATTGAACAGCTAAAAACATTAGCGGCAATGTTCCAAATCCAAAAAAAACCATGAACCAAACGCCTTGTTGTGTATTTCCAGTAGCGATTGCTCCCCCCAGTGCTGTATAAACTAAGCCGCAAGGTAAAAATCCGTTTAAAATACCTATTCTTAGTAAATTAAATGGTTGTGACGAACGAAGTAACAATCCCAATTGTTGTTTAACAGAACCTATTAGTTGAATTATTTTGTTGTTTGGATTGAGTTTATTTAACCAACTTAAAGGAAAAAAAACGCTTGCAATTAAAATGACACCTATAGCAATGGACAAAAATTGTTGTGAGGAGGCTAATTTTATTCCTTGTCCAAAAAAGCCAAATACAAACCCCAGCAATGCGTAAGTGATGATTCTACCCAAATTATAGATAATTGCTCCAATAAGTTGATAGGATTTACTGCTGCTTTTTAGTGGTAATGCAAAAGCGATTGGACCACACATTCCCACACAGTGTAAACTTCCGAGCAATCCTATAAAAAAAGCGATTGAATAATTTTCCATCTGTAAAGGTTTATGGGAAAACTACTTCAATTTCCGTGTAATACTCATTTTCAGCAACTTTCCAATCAATTTTCAAGGTATATTTTCCTTTGGAAAAATCTTTTACATTAAAAAATTGTGTTCTGTTTTTTGTGTTAACTAAAATGGTTTGATCTTCGTTTTGGCTAGATGCTTTAAAAAAATAAATGCTTCCAGAAATAGGTTGCTCTCCAACTTCTTCAGGAAAAATAAGTTGAAACTGTTCATCAACAAATTTTGCCGAAATAGGTTGTTTAAAAGTAGCAAAAGTTAATTTTTCTTTTTCTAATAAATGTTGAAAATCGAGTTCTTTTGCATAATAATCGGTTGTAACTAACTCGTGACTTTGTTGTCCTGCTTTAAAAACCATACTTACCATAGCTATGATAAACAGTCCTATAAAAATTGCGATGCCTGTTCCCCAGTTTAGTTTCATTTGTGATTAGTCATTTAGGCATTAGGTCTTAGGCATTTACACATTTACACATTTACACATTTCTTTTCCCGCAGATAACGCAGATTATCGCAGATTTTTATTTTCAAAATTCTACATTTCCACATTCACACATTTACACATCTACACATTTCTTTTCCAGCAGATAACGCAGATTATCGCAGATTTTTATTTTCAAAATTCTACACATTCACACATCTACACATTCACACATCTACACATTCACACATCTACACATTTGCATATTAACTTCATTCTTCTGGTCCTGAAAAAGTAGTTTTATTTTCATGCAACAATACGCCATCACTAAAAATACCAATTTTAATTTTTGTGCTTCTAGTAAACAACTTATCTTTTGAAATATGCACAAAGAAAGCCTGCTGACTACTTTCTCCTTTTGGCAAATAGAGTGTGTCTGAACCAACCATTTTTATTGTTCCTTCAAAATTCATAACTTCAAAAGTAAGTTTTAAATCTTTATTGGATTTATTTACCGCTTTCACATTGTATAAATTACTAATCATTCCATTTTCTTGTTCTTGAAAAAGTGTGCCAGGAGTACGTAAAATAGTTGCTTCCATGCTTCCTCTTAATGTAAATAAATAAACAATTAACACCACCAATAATAGCAAAACAGCGGTATAAGCTTTTGAACGAGTTGAAAATTTGTTGGGTTTATTTTCGGCAATTGCATTCTCGGAATCTATACGAATTAAGCCCTTTGGTTGGTTGGTCTTTTCCATCATAAAATCACAAGCATCCATACACGCAGTGCAATTAATACATTCTAATTGAGTGCCATGTCGAATATCAATTCCTGTTGGACAAACATCTACACACTGGTTACAATCGATACAATCGCCTTTGTTTTCTTTTTTTCTATCTTCGTTTTTTTTGTACTTAGCTCTTCCTTCGCCTCTAATGTAATCATAAGCTACAACTAAAGAGTTTCTATCCAACATCACACCTTGCAATCTGCCATAAGGACAAACAATTAAACAAACTTGTTCTCTGAACCATGCAAATACAAAAAAGAAAACCCAGCTAAAAATAATTATTGAAATAAACCCAACCAAGTGTTCTTGAACAGGTGATTTTTGTATTCTAATTAGTTCATCAGCACCTATTATATAGGCTAAAAATGTATGAGAAATCAGTAAAGAAATTAAGTAATAAAGACTGTATTTAGCTCCTCTTTTTGTGATTTTCTCTAAATTCCATGGTTGATTATTTAATTGAATTTGATGTTTATAATCGCCATCTATCAAATATTCAATTTTACGAAAAACGTGTTCCATAAATATGGTTTGTGGGCAAATCCAACCGCAAAAAATACGTCCATAAATGGTGGTAAAAAGCACTATAAAAACAACAAGTGTTATCATTATTAGTGCAAACAAATAAAAATCTTGAGGCCAAAAAACTTGCCCAAACAATACAAATTTTCGGGTAAGGATGTTGAACATCAACATTGGTTCTCCATCAATTTTAATCCAAGGATTTAAAAATAAGATTGCTAATAAAAAATAACTTAGATAGGTTCTGTAATTCGTTAATTTTCCTTTAGGCTTTTTAGGGAAAACCCATTTTCTTCTTCCATCTTCATCAACTGTAGATATTATATCTCTAAATGAATCATCATCTTTATTCATACCTTGCTCTACCATAATACTATCTCTAAATCACTCTCTCCAACTATAATCTGAAATTTTTACTATTCAATTTTATCCCCTTGAGGTTCTTTACCTCCCTCCACATTTTTATTTTTAAATTCTGTTAAAATAAAACTAGCTACATTTTGAATTTGATTAGGATTAAGTTGCGATTCCCAAGGTATCATTCCTTTTTCAGGAACACCATATTTAATTGTTTTAAACACATCATTTATAGAATTTCCATGTATCCAATAATCATCAGTAAAATTTGGTCCAACTCCACCACCACCGTTTGCAGCATGACAAGCAACACAATTTTTTTCGTAAATTATTTTTCCATCTGCTAATTTTTCTGCTTCAGCAACAAGCACTACAGAGTTTTCATCTACAGAGCTTCCGTGTTCTTTTTGATATTTTTCAATTGATTTTTGGGCTATAGCATATTGTTCTTTCAACTCATCTTGCTGTTTATAAGCACCCATTCCAAAAAAATTTATGGTATAAAAAATGGCGAAAATTATAGTGCCGTAAAACATATATAACCACCACGGTGGCAGAGCATTGTCCAACTCAATTATTCCATCATAATCATGATCTAAAGCATTATCATCAAGACCTGCTATTAATTTTGTTTTTTCATCATTAGTTGTCATACGAAATGTTTTATTGTTTTTATACTGTTTGCTTAATCTTCTAAAGGAAGGTTTTCTAAATGATTAATATATTCTTTTTTTGTTCGTGCTACCCATATAAGTAATCCTACAAAAAAAGAGAAAAATAGAACTAGGGAAATAATAGGATATATTTCTATTCCAATTATTGATTCCATGTTATGTTTAATAAATTTCAGCATCTTTTCTTAAGTTAAAAGTGATTAGAGGTTAGATATTAGAGATTATTTAACATTTATTCATTCTTCATATTGTTACATTGTTATATTGTTATATTGTTATATTGTTACATTGCTACATTGCTACATTCATCATTTCTCTACGTCTGTTCCAAGTCGTTGTAAGTAAGCAATAAGTGCTATAATTTCTTTGTTTGCATCAGCGTGTTTTATTCCTTCCTCTTTCAGTTTGGTTTCAATTTCAATGGCTTGAGCTTTCAATTCATCAATGGCTTTGGCATCATAACCATCTTCGTAAGGAACACCAAGTGTTTGCATTGCTCTAATTTTAGCAGGTGTACTTTCAATGTCAATATCTTTTTTGAGCAACCACGGATAATTTGGCATAATAGAACCTGGAGACATACTTTGTGGATTTTCCATGTGGTTAAAGTGCCAAGAATGCGATTTTCTTAATTTTTTTGAGCCTTCACGTGCCAAATCGGGTCCTGTTCTTTTTGAACCCCATTGGAATGGATGATCATACACAAATTCGCCTGATTTTGAATAATCTCCATAGCGTTCAACTTCATGTCGGAAAGGTCTAATCATTTGAGAATGGCAATTATAACATCCTTCTTTGATGTAAATATCCCTACCTTGTAGTTCAAGCGGTGTGTAAGGTTTTACGGCTTCAATAGTTGGCACATTTGATTTTATAAGAAAGGTTGGCACCATTTCAACAGCCCCTCCAATTAAAATAACTATTAAAGCAAAAATTAATAATTGTATCGGTTTTCTTTCAATAGGTCTGTGCCAGTATTCTCCTAATTTTGGTATAAAAGCTTTTTCCAAAGCTGGAGCTTCTGCTGCTTCGTTGGCAATAAAATCTCCTGCTTTAATTGTTTTCACAATATTGTAAAACATCACAAGAGCACCTATCAAATACAATGTACCTCCAATACTTCTTGTTACATACATAGGAATGATTTGGGTAACTGTTTCTAAAAAGTTTGGGTATGCTAAAAATCCATCTGGGGTAAATTCTTGCCACATTAAATATTGTGTAAATCCAGCAAAATAAAGAGGCACAGCATACACTAAAATTCCAATAGTACCTATCCAAAAATGAACATTTGCTAGTTTTTCAGAATACAGTTTAGTGTTAAACATTCTGGGAATTAGCCAATACATCATTCCAAAAGTTAAAAACCCATTCCAACCTAATGCTCCTATATGAACGTGTCCGACAGTCCAATCGGTATAATGACTTATCGCATTTACACTTTTTAATGAAAGCATAGGTCCTTCAAATGTAGCCATACCGTAAGCTGTTACAGCTACTACAAAAAACTTGAGTACGGCACTATCTCTTACTTTATCCCAAGCACCACGCAAAGTTAACAACCCATTAATCATACCTCCCCAAGAAGGTGCTATCAACATTACCGAAAATACTACTCCTAAAGTCTGAGCCCATTCTGGAAGAGAAGTATATAACAAATGGTGTGGTCCTGCCCAGATATATAAGAAAATTAATGCCCAAAAGTGTATAATTGATAATTTATAAGAATAAACTGGTCGTTGTGCTGCTTTTGGTAAAAAATAATACATCAAGCCTAAATATGGAGTAGTTAAGAAAAATGCAACAGCATTATGCCCATACCACCATTGCACCAAGGCATCTTGCACACCTGCATACCATGAATAGCTTTTCATAAAACTAACTGGTAACTCAAATGAGTTTACAATATGAAGTACCGCAACAGTAACAAATGTGGCAATGAAGAACCATATTGCTACATATAAATGCCGTTCCCTTCTAGTTAATATAGTTGCAAACATATTCCAACCAAATACCACCCAGATACCTGCTATTGCAATATCTATAGGCCATTCCAATTCAGCATATTCTTTTCCTGTTGTAAATCCTGCTAACAAGGTAATAGCTGCAGATACAATTATCAATTGCCAACCCCAAAAGTTTATCATACTTAATTTATCACTCCACATTCTGGTTTTCAACAATCGCTGTAAGGAATAATAAACTCCTGTAAAAATTCCGTTACCCACAAAAGCAAAAATCACAGCATTTGTATGTAGCGGACGAGTTCTACCAAAAGTGGTATATTCTAAATTAAAATTAAGAGCTGGAAAATAAATTTGAAAAGCAACTAAAAGTCCTACTAACATTCCCACTATACCCCATATTCCTGTGGCATAAGCAAACATTTTTACTATTTTATTATCATAATAAAATTTTTGAATTTCTCCTGACATAATTCTTTAATTTATTTTATAGATTTTTTTGTTTCTTGTTTTAATTCATCATCAAAAAGCATACGTACTGAGGGAGTATAAGCATCTTCATACTGTCCGTTTTTAACTGACCAAATAAAAGCCACTAAAAATAATGCAGCTACAGTTAAGCTTACTATGATTAAAATAAAAAGTACACTCATATTTGTTGGTTAGATTTGTTAGATAAAAGTAGCGTGGCAAAACTATTAAATAAATGACTTTTATCAGGTAAAAATATTCCTTTTGACAATTCCTATGATAGTCAATATAAAAAATTTAATGTTTTAAGCCTTAAATTTTCTTCTATAAAGCAAATTAGTGGCTAATGTTACAAAAACAACTACGGTTATTGAGCTTAACGGCATTAAAATAGCTGCTACAACTGGCGATAACAATCCTTGAACTGCAAAACTCAACCCTACTATGTTATATAAAAAAGAAATGATAAAACTTACTACAATAATTCGCATACTACCTTTACAATACTTTAAAAACAAAGGAATTTTATCAAAAGCACTTGCGTCTAAAATAGCATCGCAAGCTGGAGAAAACGTATTCACATTCTCTGAAATGGAAATACCTACATCACTTTGTTTCAAAGCTCCGGCATCATTCAGTCCATCGCCTACCATAGCTACTTTTTCACCATTTTTTTGCAGCGTTTTAATGTAGTTTAATTTCTCTTCTGGATTTTGATTGAATAAAAATTGAGTCGTTGAACCAAAGTAGGTCATTAGATTCTTTTTCTCACTATCATTATCTCCAGAAATTAAATGAAGTTTAAATTTTTTAGAAAGATGTTTCAATACTTCTTTTAAGTTATTTCTGTAGGAATTTTCCAACTGAAAATAGCCCACTACTTTATCATCTATTTTTATAAAAACAGTAGTTGAAGTAGGATTTAACTCTTGTTTCTCTTTAATGAATAGTTCGGAACCTACAGCTACTTTATGATGATTAAAACTTCCTTCAATTCCCTTTCCAGGAATCTCTTTAAAAGCAATGATAGTTAGTAATTCAGCGTCTTTAATTGACGAAAAAATTAATTTACTCAACGGATGTGAAGACTGCCTCAATAAGGTATAAATCATGTCAATTTGCTCTTTCAACAACGTATTTCCATGAAATGTAATGGTTGACTTTGCTGCTTGAGTAATAGTCCCTGTTTTATCAAAAACTATTGTGCTAATTTTTGCAAGATTTTCAATTACCGATGCATTTTTTAAATAAAATTTATTTTTACCTAACACTCGCAACACATTTCCAAAAGTGAATGGTGCTGAAAGTGCTAATGCACAAGGGCAGGCTATAATCAATACAGAGGTAAAAGCATGGATAGCAATTTTTATTGATGTTTGCCACCAAAAAAAAGCACTTGAAAAAGCAATTATCAAAATAACAATGGTAAAATATTTACTCATTGCATTGGTTACTCCCTCAAACTGATGCTGTTGTTGTTTTATAAAAGCCTCATCATTCCACAGTTGAGTTAAATAAGAATGCGAAAGCTCTTTAATTACTTCCAACCGAATAGCTTGCCCCATTTGCTTTCCTCCTGCATAAATCTTTTCTCCCACATTTTTATGAACAGCAACAGATTCGCCTGTAACGAAGCTATTATCTATTTGAGCATATCCCTCTACCAACAAGGCATCAACTGGAATAATTTCATTATTTCTTATCAAAATAATATCTCCAACTTTAACTTCTGAAACAGACACACTTTTTTCATTTCCATCAGTATCTATTAACGTAGTAGAAATAGGAAAATAGGATTTATAATCTCTTTCAAAAGATAAAATGGCATACGTTTTTTGTTGAAAAATTTTCCCTAATAACATAAAAAAAATAAGTCCTGCCAAAGAATCCAAATAACCCGCTCCTGTGTTTGAAATAATTTCATAAACACTCCTAAAAAATAATGCTATAATTCCTAAGGCAATAGGCACATCAATATTAATGGATTTTCGAAGCAAGGCATTCCAACCCGATTTAAGGTAGTCGGAAGCACTATATAAAAGTACAGGTAAAGAAAGTAAAATATTAATGTATCCAAAAAATTGAGAAAAGTCATTGTCTTTGATGTTATCTAAACCAAAATAATCAGGCAAACTAATCAACATAATATTTCCAAAGCAAAAACCTGCTATACCCAATTTAAAAATTAAACTTCTATCAACTGAATGTTTTTTACTGTTACTCACATTAGAAAAAGTAATTTCAGGCTCGTAGCCAATAGAAGTAAGTAGTTCCACTAATTTTCGGAGTGATAAATCTGAATAGTTGAAAGCAATTTTAATTTCTTTTTTCAAAAAACTTACACGAGAGGAAATAATGTGTGGATTAAGTTTATACAAATTTTCTAACAACCAAATGCAGGAACTACAATGAATTTGAGGTAAAAAAAGCGATACCAATGCTTGCTCGTTATCTTTAAAATCGATGAGTTTCTCGAAAATTTGCTCATTATCGAGGTACTCATATTTTTTAATTGCATTTTTTGGAGGCGAAATTCCGGGCATTTTTTCAATGTCATAATAATCGCATAAGTTATTTTGGTTAAGAATTTCAAACACGGTTTTACAGCCCGAACAACAAAAGTGTTTGTTATCAAGCAAAATTGCTTCATCAAGACAATCTTCTCCGCAATGAAAACAGACTGTTGTGTTTTTTATTTGAACTGACATAATTTAGGGTGCAAAAGTCTATCTTTGTGTTTCAAAAAACTATGAATTTTGTCAGAATTTCAACTCGTTTTTTTTAGATTAAAAATAATATTATTTTTTCGTTAGAATTTCAAAAAAAATTCTAAATTTGCAATCCAATTTTAAAAAGTTTGAACAAATGGCTAAGAAAGGTAATAGAATCCAAGTAATAATGGAATGTACAGAACATAAAACAAGTGGTATGCCTGGCACATCAAGATACATTACTACTAAAAATAAAAAAAACACACCAGATAGAGTTGAATTAAAAAAATACAATCCTATTTTGAAAAAAGTTACCGTACATAAAGAAATCAAATAGAGTTTGTCCATAATGTCCGATTTCTTCGTTATTCTCAATCTTCAAATCAGTCATGTACTTCAGTACACTCTTGATTTTCAGATTATCGAAACCTCGAACTCGAACATTCTGACTCAAACTCGGGCTTTAAATAGAGGCACTAAATAATTAGAAATTTTCACAACGTGAAATTAAAATAAAACAATAAGTTATGGCAAAGAAAACCGTTGGAACAGTACAAAAAGAAGGTGGAAAGAATTACACTAAAGTTATTAAAATGATAAAATCTCCTAAATCAGGAGCTTATTCTTTTAAAGAAAACATAGTTACCAAAGATAAAGTAGAAGATTTTTTCAAAAAATAATTAGCGTCTTTTTTATAAGAACTTTATATTAGCTTCTTTCTTTATATAGAGAGAAGCTTTTTTTATTTCACTTGCCTCACTAATTTACAAGAAAACAAATGGGATTTTTTAAGTTATTTTCAAAAGAAAAGAAAGAAGTATTAGATGAAGGTTTAACCAAAACCAAAGAAAATTTTTTTTCAAAATTATCTAAAGCTATTGCTGGAAAATCTAAAGTTGACAGCGAAATTCTAGACAATCTTGAAGAAATTTTAGTAACCTCTGATGTTGGTGTTGAAACTACCCTTCGTATTATTCAGAAAATTGAAGACAGAGTTGCTAAAGACAAGTATTTAGGAACTGACGAACTTAATAAAATCCTCAGAGAAGAAATTACTGCCCTTTTAGAAGAAAATAACACCGAAAATTACACCGATTTTACTATACCTCAGCAAGATGAACCTTATGTAATTATGGTAGTTGGCGTAAATGGTGTTGGCAAAACTACCACTATAGGTAAATTAGCTCACCAACTTAAAAAAACTGGTAAAAAAGTTATGCTTGGTGCTTCCGATACCTTTAGAGCTGCGGCAGTTGAGCAACTTAAAATTTGGGCAAGCCGAGTAGATGTTCCAATTGTGGAACAAGGCATGAATGCAGACCCTGCTTCTGTGGCTTTCGACACCTTACAATCTGCCAAAGCAAAAGGAATGGATGTGGTAATTATTGATACCGCAGGAAGATTACACAACAAAATTAATTTGATGAACGAGCTTTCTAAAATTAAAAATGTGATGAAGAAAGTTATTCCCAATGCTCCTCATGAAATTTTATTGGTGTTGGATGGCTCTACAGGGCAAAATGCCTACGAACAAGCCAAACAGTTTTCATTGGCAACTGAAATAAATGCCTTAGCCATTACAAAATTAGATGGAACTGCTAAAGGCGGTGTTGTAATTGGAATTTCTGACCAGTTTAAAATCCCAGTAAAATATATTGGTGTTGGTGAAGGTCTAGAACACCTTCAGGTTTTTAATAAAGTTGAATTTGTTGATTCTTTGTTTAAAGAATAATAAGCTTTACCTAACTTCTATAGCACAATTATTGTTAGCTTTAACTTTCTAAAGTCTAACACCTATTTTAATGCTAAAAATCAGCTATAGTCTATTTTTCTCTCTTATATTTTTTATAAGTATTTCCGTTTCTGCACAAACTTCTGAAGAAAAAATCAATACGTTGACAGAAGAATTAAATAAACTCGACCAACAAAAAGAAGAAGTTTATAAAGAATTAGAAAACTTCAAACTCGAAAAAATCCAGAAAGATTTAAAAAAAATAGGACTTCCAAAAACAACCGATAATGAAGAAATAATACATCATTCGGCAATGAGCTTAGTTTATTCCGAAGCACACGAACAAGCTAAATGGGTGGCTCATATTATTTTACCCGATATTATTAACGGAAAAGAAGGAAGAAGCAACGATTTTAGGGAAGATACGCTAATTAAAACTGGTTCGGCAACTGAGATAGATTATTTCCTTAAAACCAAAAAAGAAGATGGCACCTATGAGTATGATGGATTTGGTTATGACAGAGGTCACTTAGCTCCTTCAGCAGATTTTAAATGGAGCAAAAAAGCACTTTCAGAATCGTATTTTTATTCTAATATATCGCCACAATTGGCTGATTTTAATAGAGGAAAATGGGGCGATTTGGAAGATATTTTTAGAGGTTATATTGTGATGAACCAAAACACGCAACTTTATGTGGTTAGTGGTCCGCTGCTCAATGACAGCTTACTAGTTATAGAGCGTGGAGTAAACAAAGTTTCTATCCCAAAATACTATTTTAAAGTGGTTATAGATTTAACTAACCAAAAAGCTATTGGATTTATTATGCCTAACAAAAAAATCGAATATCCACTGAGTAGTTTTGCAATTTCAATTAATGAAGTGGAAGAAGCAACAGGCATAGATTTTTTTTATGCGTTAGATGATGAATTGGAAGAAAAACTTGAAAGTCAAAATAACTATAAAGATTGGGTTCCTGAAAAACAAAAAAATGATGTTACACCACTTTATCAACCCGATTTACCGAAAGGAGTTTACAACACCGTTCAGGCCAAAAGATTAATGGGAGGAAACAACAAAGTTACTATTGCAGGAACGGTTGTGAGTGCCAAAGAAACTAGAAATGGACATATTTTTTTGAATTTAGACCTCAATTATCCTAACCATATTTTTACCGTAGCCATTTGGAAACAAAATTTAGTAAACTTTAGCTACGATCCGCTAAAAGCACTCATTCATCAACAAATTTATGTGAAAGGTAAAATAGCCGATTTTGATGGTATGCCCACTATGGTTTTAGAAAATGAAAAAGCTATTGATATACAGCCTAAAGAAAAATTCATCATGGTAATTGGCGATGAAGATTAAGGGTCTGTAATGATTTTAATGCTATTAAAAATTATAAACCATACAATTAATCTATGAAAACAATCTGCGATAATATTTGTAATCAGTGGCAAAAATATTTTTTTATCTATATATTCCTTCTTTTATTTCTATGCCACAGATTACGATAATTTTCGCTGATTTGCTTCGCTGATTAAATTTTTATTCATCCATCTATTAATTACTAATATCAAAAAAGAACAAACAAATAATAAATGTGATAAATAAAAAAGTGTGCGTTTGCCCTGGAATTGCTTTTAGTTACTTGTTTCTGCTTCTTTCTTTTTCTTTCCTCCAAAACGAGAAATTTTATAGGTAAAACTCAATAGGAAATACCTACTCAATGTGTTTACTCGTTCATCTTCAATATAATTGAAATTGCTTGTTCTGTTAATCCCTACATTTTCATTGAAAATATCATATACTGTTAGCTTTAGTAATCCTGCATTTCCTTTTAAAAATCGTTTTGAAAGTGATGCTTGTAAAATTGGAATATCTGGATTGTTAGCAAATTGATCACCAGAATATTGCGTGTAGTCAAGCTCTGTGCTGAAAGTCCATGTTTTTTTTATGTTAATGGTCAATTCAGAATAGTAAACGGTAGAGAGAAAACTTTGATTCAAATTGGTGCTTTCAGAATACGTTGTGTTGGTTATGCTGAATTTTGTACCTGCCTTAATATCAAAAATATCCTTATTTCTGTTTTCTAAATTTATATCAAAACCATTGGTTAATCTTTCTAAATTATTTTTTTGCGTATTAATAAATAAGATACTTCTGCTAATAGAAGAATTAAGTCGAATGTTAATTTTTGCTTTTAACGGACGAATAGGACTTCCAAAATAGAGATATCCAGAAAGAAAATAATCGTCATCAACATTAATTGGTGTAGTTGTTTGCACAAACTGATTGTTTAACAATTGGGCATTAGTAATTTTATCTTTGGTGTAAGAACCTGTGATGTTGGCAAAGATATTTACAAAAGAAAATTGACTGAATGACATTACTCTTAAGCTAGCAGTGTGTCGGTATTCAGAATTCAAATCGGGATTTCCTTGGTATAAATAAAGTGGGTTACTATTATCTAATGTAGGTTGCAGTTGTTGAAGTGTTGGTTGATTTACATTGGTAAAATAGTTGAAAACAAAACGGGTAGAAGTATTAAAATTATAGTTCCATTGAGCTTTTGGAAGTAAATTCCATTCGGTTTGATTGATTTTAGTTGCTGTAGATTTTATTTCGCCATCTAATACCGAACGCTGCGAAGCACCTCCAACAACAAAGTTAGATTTTCCTTTGTTAAACCGTAAATTCAAGCCATAATTATCATAAACGTAACTATTGTCATAACTCAGGCTTAAATTAGTATTAAAAATTTCGGAGTTGGGAGAAACGATATCAAAAAAATCTTTGATGTAAGTATTGTCATAATTTTTTCTTTCATAGCTTAATTCCACATATTTACCTTTCCCAAGAGGTTCGTTGTAACTTATTTTCCCTTCATAATTAAACTGGTCGTTGTTCTCAAATTGAAACTGGTCGGTAGTGTTTGTAAATGGGAGGTTAGGAGGAACTGAGGCAAAACTGTTGGAAGAAAAAATGTTGTATTTTTTTTCGTTGCTAGAGCTACCTGCCGAAAAATTGGTTACAACCGAACGCCCTTTTTTTTGAAATCGTTTTCCATAAGTTATTGTTCCTGTTCCTGATATGTTTTCGCCAACGGTACTGTTATTTGTATTGCTTTTATTTAAAAAGATGCCTTCATTGGTAGTGCTTTTACTATTAGAAATACTTATAGAAGTACCTTCGGAGTAGGTTAAATTACCACTAATGGTTAAATCTTGAGTAGAATCAATTTGTTGTTTATATTTCAAGTTGAACCGATGGTTTTTATCGAATTGATTTTGAAATTCATCTTGAAATGTATTGAAACTACTTGAATCGGAAATGTTTTGCCTTTCTATAGTTCTGTTCACATCTTTGTCTGCTTGATTGTAGAAATAGTTGATAGAAAAAGTAGAAGCAGGAGTGAAGTCATAGTTTAAATTAGCACCGCCTGCAGCCGTTTTTGTAAATCCGTCATTTGTATTTCCACCAATAGGAACACCGCCTGTGTTGATTCTACCAAAACCACCACCCCCGGCAAAAGCATTAGCACCACCTCCAACAAAATTAATGTAATCTCTGTAAGAAAAACC
This sequence comes from Vicingaceae bacterium, assembly GCA_019429185.1. GTDB lineage: Bacteria > Bacteroidota > Bacteroidia > Flavobacteriales_E > Vicingaceae > BRH-c54. The sequence continues at coordinate 10,303 of JAHYJH010000035.1, read as the reverse complement.
TTGTTCATTGGTGTTGTTTAACATTCCGAGTGTGGAAAGTTGCATTTTTTCGGTAAACTTATTTACATTAAACTTACCATTATACAAGCCTGTTTCATCATTCAAATCTCCTGTAGCTAAGGCAGTTGAACCACCTCCAGCAGTAACATTTCCAAAAACACCTTTTTTTCTATCTTTTTTAAGTTTGAGGTTGATGGTTTTAGTTCTGTTACCATCGTCAATTCCTGTCATTTTTGACATTTCCGACATATCATCATACACCTGTACTTTTTTTACCATATCAGCAGGGAGGTTTTCTGTTGCCATTTTGGTGTCATCGCCAAAAAACTCTTTTCCATCAATTAATACTTTTTTGACTTCTTCGCCTTGGGCTTTTACAGTACCACTTTTATCAACTTCAACGCCTGGCATTTTTTTTAATAAATCTCCTACGGTTGCTTCGGGTTGCGTTTTAAAAGCATCGGCATCGTATTCAACCGTATCGCCTTTAATAGCCATAGGAATTATTTCTTCCACAACTTCCACTCCTTTAAGCATTTCCGCTTTCATGGATAAAGAAATTGTTCCTAAATTAAGTATGGGTGTTTCGGATTTTAATTCAATTGTTTTGTAGTAAGTGTTGTAGCCAATAAATGATACTTGAAGTATGTATTCGCCTGGCTTAGCTCCTTTGAGATTAAATTTTCCTTCGGGATTGGTAACTCCAAATTTATAGAGTGTTGAATCATTTTTTTGGAGTAACATTGCGGTAGCTCCTGGCAATGTTTCGGATGAAATTTTATCAATAATTTTTCCTTCAACAGTTATTGTTTGAGCGTTGATTTCGATGAAAGAAAATAGCGAAAGAGCAAGTATGATTAGGTTGAATTTCATGAGGTAAATTAAATTGTTGAGATAAAAATCATTATATTAAAGGTTTGTTACTACTCAGCTACTAATTTTTTTCTCTTTGCCACAGATTACGCAAATTTACACAGATTTTTCTCACAGATTTTTCAAAGAAAAATCAAATCTGTGTAAATTTGTGTAATCAGTGGCATTTTTTTGTTTTTTTATTGTCTTTAGACAAGTAATTTAGTGGCTGAGTAGTAACAAAGGTTTTAATGTCCACCAAAGCCTACTCCATTTTCTCTCATTTCTTTAATTTTATCTTGCACAATTTTGTTATATTCTTCACGAGTAACTTCTTTTCCTTTGGTAGGTTCTTGCACTTCTGTTGAGTCTATTGCACGAAATTCTATGGAAATGGCTTTAAGCACTTTTTTATCTTTTTTATTGCTTAACTCTAAAATCACACCTGGCAAACCACCGTATTTTTCTGGTCCAACAGGAACTGCTATGTCTGCCGTAAACCAAGCTTCAATAACATTTGCCGTATCCGTATAAATTGCTTTTAAGCAAACATAACCCATAATTTCTTTCATTTCGGGTGTCATTTTCCATTTGAGTTCTTCGGGTTTACCTTTAATTAAAAAGGTTTTTCCCATAAAATCTTGTTGTTCAACAAAATCGTTTGTTTCTGAATTGATGTATGTTTGATTATTTGCATTAGCATATCTTCTAGCCATACGCTTAACCATATTTGATTCGTTTGGGTCTTCTTCTTCGGGTATGTTTGTGTACATTGAAAAAAATGGAGTAAAAATCAGTTTCTTTTTAAAAGTCATTGATTTAGGAACTAATTCAGCCCATTGCGACCAACCTTGCTCTTCGGCTTTTGCCATATCAACAGCCGTATTAATAACTTCTTCGTAGGTAATCACACCCGTTGTATCTTGGGCATTTCCTATAAAACTTATAAAGATTAGCGTAAATGAGATAATTATTTTTTGCATGAGTTGAAATTAAAGTTAAAACGCAAAATTAAGTAAAGTTTTTTTCAGTATATTATTAATTACATTAATGGAATAGTTAGATGATAAACGGAAAAGTAACATGAAGAAATTAAAACAGCTCAGGTTTTAACGTACATTTGCAGCCATTTTTTAGTGTTAAATTTTTTTTAAACAAATGATTAAAAGAGGTCAAGTAATAGATGTTGAAATAGTAGATGCTGCATTTGGTGGTAATGGCATTGCTAAAATACCAACAGAAAAAGGGGATTATATTTTGTTTGTACCAAATACCATTGTTGGTCAATTGGTTAGGGCAAGAGTTGTGAAACGTAAAAACAATTATGCCGAATGTAAGTTAGATACAATACTAAAAAAATCTCATTTAGAAGAGGAATTACCCTATCAACCTATTTCAGGAGCTCCATTTGCAACATTACCCATTGAAATTCAAAAATCGAGCAAACAACAGCAAGTCTTAGAAGTGTTTAAACGTATAGGAAAAATCAACAACATTGAAATGCTTTTTGATGAATACATTGCTTCGCCAGAGGTTTGGCATTACAGAAACAAAATGGAATATTCCTTTAGTGCCATTGGTTTTGATGTTGAAAAACAAGAAGAGTTTGATGGTTTTGCTTTAGGATTCAAAAAACGAGGCACTTGGTGGATAGTTGAAAATTTAGAAAAAGATTCAGGAATATTTGATGCAGCATTTGAAAATAACTTAAAAGAAATTCGAGTTTTTTGTCAAAACAGTGGCTTACCAGCCTGGCATCCACCAAAAAAAGTGGGGTTTTTTAGGTATTTGGTGGTTCGGAAAAGTTATTTAACGAATAAGTTCTTAATTAAACTCGTAACAAGTAGTGATGGTTTAGCTGAATTTGATTTTGATGAATTTGTTAACTTGATAAATACGTTGTTTCCAGATAGAATTATTGGAATTTTGCACACCGTAAATGATGATATAGGAGATAATTCTCAATCTCGTTTGGGGCATGAAACAATTCTTTATGGACAACCTTATATGTTAGAAAATTTGGTGGGATTAAATTTTGAAGTGAGTATGCAAAGTTTTTTTCAAACCAATCCAAAAGCAGCCGAATTATTGTATAAAAAAGTGATTGAATATGTGTTGGAAGACAATAAAAATATAAAAGAAAAAACAGTAATGGATTTGTTTTGTGGCACAGGAACTATTGGTCAGATTGTGGCGTCACAAACCAATGCAACCGTTATTGGGGTTGATATTGTGGAAGATGCAATACTAAATGCGAAGCAAAATGCAGAAAAAAATAATGTTGAAAACGTCCAGTTTTTTGCTGCTGATGTGAACAAATTTTTATATGAATATCCTGAATATGTAAACAAAATAGGCACATTAATTTTAGATCCACCAAGAGCTGGTATTGTGAAGAAAGCATTGCTAAGGGCATTGGAATTGAACGCAGACAGAATTGTTTACGTAAGTTGTAATCCGTCAACACAAGCCAGAGATATGCAAGAAATTACGGCAGCAGGTTATCAACTAAAAAAAGTAAGTTTAGTAGATCAATTTCCTCACACGGCTCACATTGAATCTGTTGCGTTGTTTTTGAAATAACAAAGAAATTAACCTAATTCAACTTCTTTTTTGTTTGCGATTCTAATAATATAGTAACCAGCAATACTGGCAAGGATTGAAGCAAACAAAACGCCCATTTTTGCTTCTGCAATGTATATTTTATCGATAAATGCTAAACCACCAATAAACAATGACATGGTAAAACCTATGGAAGCCAAAAAGCCAACACCAAGCAAATGCAATTTGTTCATTCCATCGGGTAGTTTTACCCATTTTAATTTTAATAAAATAGAAACAACCCCAAAAACCCCCATTAATTTACCAACAATAAGCCCAAAGAATACCCCAAAAAAGACAGTACTTGAAATTTGAGAAAGTACATCACCCGAAAGAGAAACTCCCGCATTACTAAAAGCAAATATGGGCATAATTAAAAATGCAACAAATGGGTGCATAATGTGTTCAAGACGTTGAAGAGGGGTCAAGGCTTCTTTGGAATACATTCTAATATCTTCAACAATATGTAATTGATGGTTGGTAACTGTTGAACTTTTATTTGGTTTTTCGTTTTTAAATTTATTAATAAGTGTATTCATCTTTTCAATGTAAATTTTTTCAGATACCTTAACATCAGCAGGTATGGTCATTGCAGCTAATACTGCAGCAATGGTTGCATGTACGCCTGACATTAAAAAAGCCAACCATAAGCCTCCAATACCAATAATAGCATAATATACCGTATTTCTTACGCCAATAAGATTAGAAACAATAAGTATCAGTAGAAATATTGCTCCTGTTGCTAAACTAATAAAACTAATGTCTGATGTATAGAAAAAAGCAATTACTAAAACAGCTCCGATATCGTCAACTATTGCTAACGCTGTTAAGAAAATTTTAAGCGATAATGGAACCTTGTTTCCTAATAGATATAATACTCCTAAGGCAAATGCAATGTCTGTAGCCATAGGAATTCCCCAACCATCAGAAGTTTCCCCTGTAGGATTAAATGCCAAGTAAATTATGGCCGGGAAAATCATTCCACCAATTGCGGCAGTAATTGGTAGTATTGCATTTTTAGGGTTTTTCAATTCTCCACCTACTATTTCTCTTTTTAACTCCAATCCTACAACAAAAAAGAAAACAGCCATTAATCCATCATTAATCCAATGGTGAAGATTTTTAGTGATAAAATGCCCATCAAACCCTATAGAAAATTCTATTTCCCATAAATCGTGAAATTGAGTTGACCAAGGAGAGTTAGAAATAATTATAGCGATTAATGCTGAGGAAAATAATACAATACCACTGGTTGTACTGTTGTTTATGAATTTTTGTAGAGGATTAACTATCCATTTGTCTGCTTTGGTAACTCTCATATTGAATTTTTATGAGCTGCAAAGTTAATGGAAGTAAATTTAAAGGAAGAACAATTTAAGTTTTATTAAGAATTAATTCAAACCAAAAAAGCAAGGTTAGATTCTTGCTTTTTTGATTATTATTATTTTTATAAATTAATTTCCTTTAAACACATCTTTAAAATCTTCACTCAATGTTTTGAATGCAGTTCTTCTATTTTTTTGATGACAATCACAATCTTCTTTTCCTGATTCTCCACAATCTTCATATTTTGAACAATCATCCAAAGGTTCAGTTTCTCCTTTACCCATAGCTTGTAGTCTATCTTTAGAGATGCCCCCTTTAATTAAATAGTCAACAACAGATTGAGCTCTTTTTTGAGATAATCTTAAGTTATAATCATCATTGCCCCGAGCATCAGTATGAGCTCTTATTTCAATAACTATGTTGTCATTTAGTGTTAAGAACTCAATTAGTTTGTCTAAAATTTCTTTCGATTTAGGACGAAGCGTTGCTTTGTCGAAATCGTATTCTATACCAGGTATTTCAAGTTCACCCATAGGGATAGGGGTTAAAAAGAAATCTTGTACAAAGTGTTTCGATTCTGTTAATCCACTTGTTGAAATATTTGAAGCATCACCAAAATATTTTGCTTTTTGGGCTTTTAAGAACAAATCCCAATTCACTTTTAAATCCATTTTGTAATTTCCTTCTTCATCGGTAGTAAGAAAAATAGTTTCTTTTTCACCTCTTATATCTTTAAATGAGATTAATGCGTTAGGAATTACTTCGTCAGTTTCTGCATTAAAAACAGTTCCACTTATGCTAAAAACCATATCAGGTTGAACAAACTGAAAAACATTATAACAATAAACAGAACCTTCATAATCATCATCACAAGCACAAGGTATTCTGTCGGAAGATAAATATCCGTTTTCTTGTTTTTTATCAATGATAAAATAAGCATCATCTTTGTTTGAGTTAAAAGGTCTTCCTAAGTTTGTTGGCTTTCCCCACGAATCTTCATCTTCATTGTAAGAAGATTTGTAAATATCAAGCCCTCCAATTCCACCGTGAGCATCGGAAGAGAAATAAAGTGTTTTTGTGAAGTAATTAAAGAAAGGAGTAACTTCATCTCCTGTTGTATTGATAAGGTTTCCCATATTGGTAGGTTCACTTAATCCACCATATTCATCTATGGTGCAAAACCAAATATCCATTCCTCCTCGACCACCAGGTCTGTTGGATGCGTAATATAAAATATCACCTTCGAGAGATAGTGCTGGATGCATGGATTTAAAACCTTCTACATTCACTTTTTTATCAAGTTTAATTGGCGACATCCATTGGTTATTAAAATATTTACTTACCCAAATAGAAATATCTTTACTGTTTGTTGCCGATTTTCTTGTAAAATAGAATGTGGTTTTGTCTATAGAAAGTACTCCAGCACCTTCATAATCTGCTGTGTTTATTGGAAATCCTATTGGAGCAGACTCCGAAAAACCACCATCAAACATTTTTTGAGTGGTATAGAAATCGCTTAATCCACTTTGAGTGTCTTCTTTTTTTGAGTTAGGTTCGTTTGATTTTGCTGTTGAATACACATAAGTCATCTCATCTCCGAAATAGTTTAAGGAGTAGGTAGAAGTTCCAGCATTTATGGAAGAATCTGATTTAGTTACTATGATGTCATTGTGGGTGGAACTATTATCTAAAGCATAATAACAACCAATTATATTATTATCGGTTCGTTTTCTCAATTCTTGATTGGTTGATTCTGCTTTATAGTTTTCAAATTGTTTAATTGCTTCATCATACTTGTTGTTTTTCATTAATGCTTCACCATACCAAAAGTTAGCATCTGTAAATTCAAGTTCTAATTCATCAACAGGTAAAAGAATTGCAACAGCAAACCATTTTTCGGCATTCAGGTAATCTGAATTTTTGCGATAAGCATGAGCGAGTTTATGAATTAATAATGGATTATCATATTTACTCGAAGAATCTGACTTTGAATTAATGGAAGTTGTATCTTTTTTGTTTTTTTTTGGAGCTGGATTCCACGTTTTTGCTTCATAAGGATGTACTAAATTTCCACCAGATAACCCTTTGTTATCAACTGCTTTTTTATAAAAATATGCTGCGGAGGCATAATTTTCATTTTTATATTCGTTATCCCCAAATTTAATAATTTCACTCCTGCTTTGAGCAAAAGTAAAACCGTAGGATAACCCAAATAGGACAAGTAAATAAATCCTCTGCATCGTATTCATCATATTTTTGGACAATTTCTAATAGGGTTAGGTTTGAAAATTTTAGGGATGTAAGTGATTGATATTTCAAAACCACCTTTTCCGTCAGAAAAATCACTTAGTTCAGAGGTGTTAAAATCATAACTGATTCTACCTTCATAACTTCCAATTTTGGCACCAGCCTCGATTATAAAAGCATCTTCGGAACGAAAGTTTGTCCCTAAAAGGAGTATTGTTCCGGCTTTTTGAAGATGGTAGTGAAGCATCAATCCAGCATTCATTTCACTGGCATTTTCTTGTTGCATATATAATATTTTTGGAAGAACTTGAATTTTAGTCGAGATATTGATTTTTGCTCCACCATGAATTACATGACGCATGGGTAATTTATTCTGAGTGTCGAAAAAATCTTCTTGAGGTTGGGTAAGATGAAAAACAGAATAACCAACATAAGGATTTATTCTAATTTGATCTTTTCCATAGAAATAAACGAATCCAGCATTTAAATCGGGAAGCCAAAAATTATTATTATTAAACTCTTCGCCTGTTGGAGCATTTAAGTCAAAAGTGCCACCACCAACAGTTGTATATTGATTCTCAAAAAATAATTTGTTAAAATCAACTCTTTTTTGAATAGCACCTCCTTGAAGTCCTAAAGAAACTTTGTGAAATTTATTTTTTGTCAAATAAATATTGTACCCCAAATTAATTGATAAACCAAGTACATTAAAGTTTCCAGCTCCAGCTCTACTATTTATTATTTGAGCTCCAAACGCAAATTTTTTGTAAGGCATATCAAATGCGAGGGCAGTTGTATTAAACGCTTTAGACGAAACACTTCCCCATTGCGTTCTATAATGAGCGTGAACTCTATATTTCCCATCAAATTGCCCTGCAAGTGCTGGGTTCAAATAGAGTGCCGCAGCATCATATTGCGATAGATGAAAATCTTGTGCATACATTTCTGTCATTAAACTTAATGCGATGGTAATTGACAGTATAAAATGGTTTCTTTTTAATTTTATAAACATCATAGTTATCTTAGTAATGTAACATCTCCTTTAATACTGTGCTGAACATCGTCCATGGTTGTTGCTCTAACAGTGTAAATATAAACTCCAATAGGTTGAATAATACCATCTTTTGTTCCGTCCCATCCTTTGCTTTGTTCGGATGATTCAAAAATCATTTCGCCCCAATTATTAAAAATTCTAAATTCTAAAAATTTATAAGGACCGCCTAATATATTGAATGTGTTATTTGCACCAATTCCATTTGGAGAAAAAGCATTCGGAACTTGTGGAGGCAAAAACACAATTACATCATCACACACAGTGTCCTTACAGCCCAAACCATCTGTTACGGTTAAGCAAACTGTAAAGTTTCCAATACTATTATAGTTATAAGTAGGGTTTTGGCTCGTTGAAGTACCTGTTGAATCGCCAAAATCCCAAAACCAATTTACAATATTTGTGAAAGATTGATCTGTAAAGCTAAAATTTTCAAACACTTTTACTGCGTTTGGTGTGCTGGAATATACTGCCGTTGGAGGAGCTTGAATAAATAAAGTTTTTGTAATGGTATCGCTACAACCTTGTGCCGATTGAACGATTAAGGTAACATTATAAGTCCCATTAGTTGTATAAGTATGTATTGGATATTGATTGGTATCTGTTGTGCCATCACCCAAATCCCAAAACCAATTAGATATATTTGAGCCAACAACACTTGAGGAATCAACAAATAAACTATTAACTCCTTGACAAACACCGTTTACACCAAAATTGGCTGAAGGCAATTCATATACAGTTACTGGAGTAATAATAGAATCGATACAACCATTAGAAGATGTAACTGTTAAGGTAACATTGTAAGTACCTGATGTTGAATAAACATGATTGGTATTTTGATTCGAATTAGTGTTTCCATCGCCAAAATTCCATTGCCATGATGTTATTGGGTCTGGAGCTACTGAAGCGTCATTAAAAAACAAGGTGTCTGAAGGGCAAACAGAGGTAAAATTAAAGTTAGCATTTGGAGCATCAATTAAATAAATTTGAAGCGTATCGGAAAATCGTTGACAGCCTCCATTGTTGGTTGAGCTGAAAATAAGTGTTACACTTCCATTGAAAACATCTGTAGAATCAGCAAAATAGGAGGTATTGTTGAGTGAATCGCTTGGATTAAATGAGCCTCCACCTAAGGTTTGCCAAAATCCTGTACCTGTTGTTGAAGATGCATTTATTGGAAATACTACATTTCCAGCACAAGCAGTATCACTTGATAAAATAGATGCAACTGGAGTTGAAGTAAATGTAATAGAAAGAGTGTCTGAATCGGGAACGCAATTTCCATTACCTATAGAATTTAGGTAAATATTGATAGATCCAGCAGCTGTATCGGCTGAACTTGGTATGTAAACAGCATTTAAGTCAAATGGATTTGGAACAAATGTACCTGTGCCTGTTGAAACCCACTGACCACCAGAAGCAGTTATAATTGAACCAGAAAGAGCAATACTAGCGGTATCTTTACAAACAAATATGTCAGGACCAGCAATTGCTGTAATTCCAGTGGAAAAACTAAGTATCATGGTGTCTGATTGAGCTGGACAATATCCATTTCCTGTAGTTGATAAAATAAGAGTAGCAAATCCTTGGGCAATTTCAGCTGCAGTGGGCGTGTAAGCAGCGTTTAGGTCGGTTGCATTTGGGCTAAAACTTCCTGAGCCTATCCATAAGCCTCCTGAAGCACCATTTACTACACCATTTAGATTGGTTACCGGATTACTCATACATGCAAAAGTATCTGTTGCTATGGGTTGGGGGAGTGTTTGAACAAAAATATTTTTAATAATAGTATCGTAACAACCTTGAGAAGAACCAACAATTAACTGAACAGGAACAACGCCTACTGTATTGATGTAAGTATTTGTAGGACTAGGAATTACAGCTGAATTTCCGTTGCCAAAATTCCAATTCCAAGAAGTTACTGTTGCATTTGCTGTGGTAGTTGATGCATCCGTATAATTTACAGGATTATTTACACATACGGAATCAGGCATTGTAAAATTTGCTGTAATTCCAGAAACGATTAGTGTATCATAAGTAGTATCTGCACATGGCGTTCCTGCTTGAGCTACCAACATTACAATGTAAGTTCCAATTGTAGGATAAGTATAAGTAGGATTTGTTAATGTTGAATTGTCTGTTGTGGAAGAAAGATCTCCAAAATCCCAATAAAAAGAATTTCCTGTTAGTGGAGTACTTGTATTTGTAAATTGAACATTTAAACCT